>CAYGVA010000065.1:0-18560 GCA_964353225.1 uncultured Leptolyngbya sp. | reverse complement strand
GATCGCGGCGCGGCTAGGACGTTGTGTTATTTGGTGCGATCGCGCACCGAGGTCGCCTTTACGCCCGCCACCAAACCCCTAGTGAGCCAGTTGCAAATGCCCACCTTACTGATTTGGGGCGAGTCCGACCAGGTGATTCCCATTGCTTGGGGCCGACAGTTGGCCCCCCTCAGTTCCTATGTGACCCTCAAGCCCGTTCCGGGGGGGCACTGTCTCTTTGACGAAGAGCCCGAGCGGTTTAATCACGATTTGCTGGATTGGTTGAAGGGCTCAGGTGGCAGCATCTAGGGGGGTGGCACAATCTTCAACGGGTTAGGGGAAGGACTGTTGAGGCAGGTGCGATCGCGGCTGATTTCCACCGCCACCTGCCCGGTAAAGTCAGGAATCGGGGGGGTGAGTTTGGTGAGCTTGACCTGGACTTGGGTGAGGCGATCGTCGAGGCGCAAAACGGTTTTGGCAATTTCACTGGCGAGGGCTTCGATCAGCCGAAATGGCCTCGTGCGGATCAACTCCTGGATAGCTAAGGTCGCCACCCCATAGTTGTGGGTATCGGCCAGTTGATCCGATTGCCCTGCCCCCAGGAGATCAATACACAGCACCAGATCCACCCGAAACCATTGCCCCAGGACATTTTCTTCCGGTAGGGCACCGGTATAGCCATAGGCCCGGATATCGGTAATGTGAATGGCATCCATACAGGGGTTATCGCTTCTTTTTCTTTTTCTGCTTTTTTTTCTTCTGGATGCCCTTGCCCCCAAACCCAGATGCGGTGGGTTCAGAGGGGGGCGACGGCACCAGGGCCTTAAAGTTTGGGGGGCGTTCAAAATCAAAGGCATGGCGATCGACAGGCAGCCCTAATTCCCAGGCAGTGGGCTTTTTAGAGCGCACCGCTTCTTCCTCCAGCTTCAACAGATTGTCCTGAAGCGCCTGCATGTCAGGGGAAAGCTTGGGCCTCAATTCCTCGGGAGAAAAGTCAGATTTTGCCTTGAGACCGAGCCTGACCTGCACCCCAGGCCAGGAGCCCGCAAACACTTGCGCCACTACATCGGCATCATAGGCCGCTTCTATGACCGCTACGGATTCCGTCGCCTGTAGATGCACTAGGTTGCTGACCAGGGACCCATTTAAGTCGGGGGTATTGTTGGCCCCATCGCTCAACTTATCCGTCAACAATTGGACACAATCCTGGCGACTATCCGGATAGGTTTGGGCCAGGTGCCACAGCCCTTCAGCGAGGGTGATCTTGTTCTCGTCGCTCAGTTCTGGATTCTGAAAAGCCTGATGCAGTCCAGGCAGGGCGGGCGGTCCCATCAGGGCAAAGACATGGGGTAATTCTTCCCAGCACCAATCCATATCTTGGGCTTGCAAGACCTTAATTAAGGCGGGAATAGCCGCGATCGCCTGCAGTTGCCCCAAAGCCCGCCAAGCATGGATGGGACCAAACATGAAGACTTCAAAATCGGTGTCGGGGGGCAAGGCGGCTTGCGCCGCTATAAAGGTCTGACTGGTCTCCTCGGTCCACAAGGCCCAGAGCGTCTCGTCCTGGAGCATCTGCATCAGGGTCGGGATGTGATCCACCGTCAGCCCAAACTCAGCCCGGTAGTCCGGCCATTTTTCTACAGCAAACGTGTCTGGATATCCCTGGTCAAGGAGTATTTTTACCGGGGTCGCGTAGGTGAGCCGTGTCATGATTCTGGGGGGAGACATCCGAGCAACAATGCCTGCAGCTTTAGCCTATGGCATCTCCAGGGACAGCAACAACAGCACAAAACCGTATTTTTACCGAGAACCCTGGCGATGGAACGGTTATAGCCCCTAGTAGTATGATGGGGGCGATCGCGAACCTATCCCACCAGCTTTTTACCATTCATTGATGACGCGCCCTAGGGCAACTCGGTTGGCCTCGTGACTCAAGCTGCATTCCAACAAACGCCCACAGAGCTATCAAACCGCTCACCCAGGTCCGCCCAAGGAGAGCAGGCACAGATTCAGGTGCAGCAACTTCAGAATCCTGGTGGCGGCGAGGGGGAATGTCATTTCGAAGCTGAACACACGCTGTTCATCTCCTTAGCCGCCCGTCCGGTTCACTATTTGCACCGTCAGGACGGCAAAACCCACCGGGGACTCTACCGAAAAGGGGACATGTCCCTCACACCGGCCAACATCCCGCTATTTGCGCAATGGCAGGGGGATGAACAGGTCTTGCAGGTGCAGCTCACCGATCAGTTGCTGAAAAATGTTGCCCAGGAAACCCTGGAACAGGATAGCGATCGCCTCGCCTTACAACCTGCATTTCAGAGCCGCAACCCGCAAATTGAAGCCATTGGGATGCTGCTGCTCACTGAACTGCAACAAGATGCTTCCGGCAATCGGCTCTATCTGGATTCACTGGCAAATATTTTGGCGGTGAATTTACTTCGGCAACATGCCACCATCCAACCGCAACTGCCGGTTTACGACGGTGGCTTACCCCCGCGTCAACTACAACAGATTTTCAACTACATTGATGCCCACTTAGACCAAGCCATTAAGCTGGCTAACTTGGCTGGGTTACTGGGCATGAGTCAGTTTCATTTCAGCCACCTCTTTAAGCAGTCTATTGGCATTTCGCCGTATCAATACTTGCTACAACAGCGGGTGGAGCGGGCCAAACAATTGTTGAAGCAAACGGACCGACCCATTGTGGAAATTGCGTTGGACTGTGGGTTCAGCAGCCACAGTCATTTGAGTAAGCAGTTCCGGCAATTTACAGGCATCACACCAAAAGCATTTAGGGCCAGTTAAACAACGATTCTATTGCCGCCAAAAACCTCATCAAAAGGCGGTATGCCAAGGGTTTAGAGCGCTGAAAAGGTCATGCTGATATAACGACGGATTGGTCAGATGGGGGCAGCCTTCATTGGCATAGGGGTATTTCTGCTGTTTATTAAGAAAAGTAAAATTGGGTACACTTAGATTAAGCGGCAAGAACATAGTGCCAAACCCTTGTGAATGATTGGGTCTTTGGTCTTGCCGCTGTTATAGAGCATCCCCAGGTTTTCTGTGTTTATTTCCCCTCTCTCTCCAGATACATCTACCTCCACCTGCGAAGCGGTCAAGATATTGATCCAACGCGATCAGTACGAGACTTGCCATATCACCATTTCAGGGGAGAGAGATCGCTTGGCAGCAGTTGCCCTGAATGGCCAGTTTTATAGCTTTTTTCGATCGTCCACAGACTTGGCCACTACCCTAAAGCTGGTGATGAAACTCACCCACCGAGGGGATGCTGTCGTGTTAACTCAGACAAAAACCGGTCATGTCATCTGGTTGGCTGAGCCCGACGGTCAAGTTTCAGCCCCCTTAAAGAAACTATCCCCCAGCATTGGGCCTGCTGATTGTTGGATTTTGAACGATAGCCAATCGGGTTATGGCCCCTGCACATTGCAAGTGCCTGATCTGCCGGACACTGTTCCAGGCATAGCGATGGGTCAAAAATTGTTCAGTCTTTACCGCCGCGATCGCGACGGCAGCAATGCGTTAAAGCTAGCCGGTCGTTTAACCCAGCGCGGGGACGAGGTGGTGATTCTCTTGACCCAGGGCACCTATGTCCTTTGCGTACGGGAACCGGCAGCCACCATTATCTAGATATGATTTAGCCCTACTATCCTTGTCAGCGATAGTAGGGCTAAATCATTTGAGAAAGATCGGTTCATCCTCGGATCAGGGGATAATCAGGCTCAGTTACCGACCTGTTGCCCCAGGTAAGATGGGTTGTTCGACTGCCTGTCGGAAGGATTCAACACTTTCCTCATAGGCAATAGGCAATACGGCCACCACGTTCTCATGGGGCCGAGGGATAATCACCCAAGTTTCCAAAACACCACCAGGGGCATTTTGTGCCGCTGCGACCCCAGCTTCCATGGCTGCTTTGACTTCAGACACATCGCCACGGATGTTAACGACAAACCGTGCACTCCCGGCTCGAATGTAGTTAACCAATGTCACCCGTCCCGCTTTGACCATGGCGTCTGCCGCCGCCAGCACGGGTGGGAATCCCTTCGTTTCTAGGGAACCAACTGCCTGTGGCATGAACGATCTCCTCAAATAAAGCCTGTTATGCAACCCTCATTGTACGGGCCTGGGGCTGATTGCGACCCAAAACCCTTCGGTTCCTTGTGTTGCCCCAAAAACTTTAGGGATGAATAAGTTTTGCACTGCCACTTTTGGCTGTTGCGTTGATGGCTGAACCGAACCCTCAACATGGCGTCCTTCGCCTAAAACTGGCTCATTCCGAGGGTTGAATTAAGGCTCGCATCTCTTCTAGCCAAAAGTCCTCTGACTCTTCACTGAAATAGATGGGAAGCACCACTTCTAGGTTCTCAGGGGGATTAGGAATCAGGTAGTGGGTCGTGACGGTACCTTCGTTAGGCATGTTGTTGCCCGCCTCAATACCGGCGGCCATGGATTGCTTTACTTCTGACACCGGACCCCGGACAGCCACAAACTGACGGCCACTCTCTGCCCGTTCATATTTCACCAGGGTGACACGCCCGGCCTTAACCATGGCATCGGCAACGGCCAACACCGCCGGAAAACCTTGCGTTTCAATCACGCCAACTGCAAAGGGCATGGACGTTCGTCTCTCGCGACTAGGACTCTGTTGCCTGTAATCCCCAGGGCAACGGATTAAATGCTTCAGCCTTCAACTATATCTTGATGGCGCTGGGTTCAGCGATCGCCGCAATGATTCGTTCGCAGCCGGAATCGGGTCGAGCCCAGTCATAGTGGCAGTTTTTGGGGTTGCCCCAACAGAGGCTGAGGTATAGCTCACTGCGGGTGGCATCCACCTCGGCCCATTCTGTTTGCCGAATCAGGTCTTCCACTTGATGGCGCTCTAGGGGCTGGGGGGGAAAGCCCGGTTGCCACAGTCGTAACCCTGGGGTGACGCTGCGCCAAAATTCGATCACGGCGGACTTGATCGCCAGCAGCGATTGCTTATCTTCGGGAATGGCGGTGAGTTGGGGATGAACCTCAGGTAAACGTAGGGAGCGCCCCCCAAACCGGCAGGTGCGCCAAATCAAGCCTGACACCTGATGCTGTCGCTGATACTGATGAATTTGCTCACGAAAATCTTGGACGGCGAAGACCTTACTTAACTGTTCGGCCCCTAGCGCTTTGGCCACCACAGGATGATCGAGCCGATCTGCCGATGACAAGACCAGTCGTTCTCCCCGCCATACGGCTCTCAGCTCTTGATCCAAAATGTCAATGAGTTCCTCGGTGGTGTAACTCATGGGTATGGGGGAGAGAATGCTCCTAGTTTACCAAGGCAAGCGGGACAGAATTTAGGCGGGGGCAGCCAGACGGGTTTGCAATAGTTGGTAAATGCCCGCCGCATCGACGGTGTCGGCCACTTGCACGGGATGCTGGATGCTAGGGGCTCGACGGGGGTTGACAACCGTTTGTCCTAGGGTCAGCGGGCTATCGGTTTCAACGAGCACTTCAGCGTTGTAGGTGGTAAATAATTCGGGTTTGAGCAGATAGGCGATCACGCAGGGATCGTGGAGTGGAGCCCCGGTCAGCCCTAATGCGGTGCGATCGCTAGCCCCATAGGGGGTCAACAAATCAGCGGCGACTTGGCTTAGAGGCGTACCCAAGGCCCGCAGTTGGGCTAATCGCTCCGGGGTGGTCAGCACTTGATGGGTCACGTCTAGGCTCAGCATCGTGATCGGTACCCCCGCTTCAAACACCACCCGCGCAGCGTGGGGATCAACGTAGATGTTGAATTCTGCCACCGGAGTGATATTGCCTCGGGCGATCGCCCCCCCCATCATCACAATTTCCACCACCGAGTCGAGGATCTGCGGGCACTGGATGATCGCAGCTGCAATGTTGGTCAATGGCCCCAGGGTCGCCAAGGTGAGCGGGGCAGACGCATTCCGTAACGCCTCGATCAGGTAGCTCACCCCATGGTTGGCTTGGAGGGGCAAGGTCGGTTCGGGCAAGGTAATGCCATTTAAACCAGTGCTGCCATGGACGGCTTCGGCGGTGACCAAGGGTTGCACCAGCGGACGAGGGCAGCCCCCATACACCGGGACATCTAATCGCCCCATGAGTTCACAAAGCTGACGGGCGTTGCGCTGGGTTAAGACCAGGGGGACATTCCCGGCCACGGTGACAATGGCTTGGATGTCTAATTCTGGTGATCGCAAGGCCAACATGAGGGCGATCGCATCATCGACCCCAGGGTCACAGTCAATGATTACAGGGCGGCGGGACATAACGCTTTCTAGGGTGTGGGGCTGAGCACGCTACGCTAGCGTAAAGGGTGGAGGCAACAGCCACTACGATCTTGAACCGATGATAGCGATGACTCAATGTGGTCTGAAAATACCTGGTCTGAAACCATGGACCTAAAAACGATTTTTGGCCTAGTCGCCCTAGTGGGGCTAATCGGCGGGTGCGCCGGCAGTCCTTGGGGTCAGACCGTCGAGCAATCCCTAGAAGCGGATCCCCAACTGCAAGAATCCCCCGCCTTTGGCCTAGATGCGCCGACCTCGGAGGCTTCGACCACAGAGACCTTAGACCAAGGGGCTGACAGTACCGCCCAAGAGACGGCATCCTTCACGACGGCTGAGGCTGCCGCTGATTCGTCTTCTGATGCGAGCCCGCGTTTAACCGCTGCGCCTCGCCCCGGCGATCCAGACTTTATTGGCCCATTACCGTCCGCCCAGTCAAAGCCTACCCCCAAGGCCCCAGGGGCGGCCCCTGACTTGGCGGGCGTTCCAGAGGAGATCCAAGCCTATGTGACGGATTTAGCAGCCCTGGACGTTTTGCCCCTAAGCCCTAGCGCCGAGGAGAAATCGCCACCATCGGCCACCGGATCCAGCGACACCGGCAACGCTCCCTTTAGCCAAACCATTAGCCGCCGCGAATATGCCCGATGGTTATTTCTGACCAACAATACTTTCTACCAAGATGTGGCAAACCAGCGGATCCGAGGGGGTAGCCCAGGGGATGAACCGGCCTTTCAAGACGTACCTGCCGCCGATCCAGATTTCGCCGCTATTCAAGGGCTGGCCAAGGCTGGGATCATTCCCAGTGCGCTTTCTGGAAACGGTACGGCCACCAACTTTCGCCCCGATGCGCCCGTGACCCGAGAATCCCTAATTTTGTGGAAAGTCCCCTTGGATATTCACCGCGCCCCACCCGCCACCACCCCAGAGGCGGTGACCGAGCGCTGGGGTTTTCAGGATGTCGGCCAAGTGGAGCCGTTGGCGCTACGGGCGGTGGCGTCAGATTTTGAGCTGGGTGACTTTTCCAATATTCGTCGTGCTTTTGGGTACACGATTCTATTTCAACCCAGCGAGGCGGTCACCCGTGCCGAAGCCGCCGCCGTGCTATGGCGGTTTGGGTCCCAAACGGAGGGGGTATCGGCGGCAGACCTCCGTCAACAGTCCTGAGACAATCAAACCGCCTCCCAGGGGCTAGGAGGCGGTTCACGTTTTCGTCAGCAAAGCAGATTGTCCTAGCTTAAGGGGCTATAGAGCGCCCATGCTAGCCAAGCCCAAAATCACCCCAGCCCCGAGCACATGGCCGAAGCTAGTGGTCCCCAGTACGGCACCAAGGCCCATACCCCCAAACATTTCAGGAGAAGGCATGGCTGGTCCAACACTGGGTTGCTTGATGGTAAATTTGCCGATCGCGATCGCCAGCACATTACAAAGCACCATGACCACCGCCACCTTGGGACTCCACTCTAGGGTTGTGGGTACGGCAGCCAGTAAAACGGTATGCATCTCTTGCCTTCTCCTTAAAAAATCTGAGCGTCTCAGCGAGACCGGGATCAGCATTGCATTTAGCACCCTATCAGGGGAGTCGCAATTCCATCCCTTAGGCAAGATTGTTCATGACGGTGTAAAGCCCCATCAAAGGCTTGTTGCAAGACTTAACAAAAAACAGGGCTGCTCAGCGGTTGATAGAGAGCCCTCAACCCTGGTTTTGGGCCGATACAATCAAGACTGATTAACTTGCCATGATTGACAAATACTATGGAACGCGGATTGCTCTGGCTGCCCTTGCTAGGGCTATTTATCGGTTTGGCCTGGGCCGGGTGGAATGAGTATCGCAAAATTGAGGCCTACCGTATCTGGGGTAAAGCCTTTCAGCCCGTCAAGTACGACATCTACGCGATGGCGGGGCAGCGGGACCAGACCCTGACTTGGGGGCGTCCCACCCGACAGGGACCCACGGATATACAGACTGTGGACTTGGCTCAGGTGCAAGCCGTTGAGTTGTATGGGGGCGATCGCCCCCTCCCCAAGACAGCAACACTGCCCCGAGGCTGCACAATTTGTTTGCGCCTAACCCTAACGCCAGAGCGAAGCCATGATATCCCTTTCACAGATCTGGCCCTTGCCCAACAATGGCTCGACCACTTGTCTGCGCCAACCGAGGTTCCGGATGCCTCCTTCACAGCTGAGGAAATGGAGGCGATCGAGGATTGAACGCCCCAAAAACACCCCAGCCCATTCCAGCGGGTTCAAGCTATCCTTGCCCCCATAGGCTGGAGCGTCAGCATTACCCATCCCCATTTTGTCGGTTGGTTTCCCATGACTGAGTTTGCTTCCCTCACCCCTGAAAATCTTGCTGATCGCCGTCAAAATTTGCGCCGTCAAAGACGCCGCCGCAACCTGCAAAGCCTTTGGCGCACCAGTGCCATTCTGGCCCTCGCCATTGGGGGCGTCTGGTACTTCAACCATCCCCGCTGGCTGCTTCAGAGTCCGGCCCAAATTGCAGTCGAGGGCAATAAGCACCTCAGTGACGCGGCCATTCAGGCATTACTGCCCCTAGACTATCCGCAATCGCTCCTTGCCATCGAGCCAGAAGCCTTAGCCCAAGTCCTGCAAACCCAGGCCCCCATTGCGGATGCGAGGGTAGAGCGGCAGTTGTTTCCGCCGAGTCTAATGATTCAAGTGCAGGAACGGGACCCAGTGGCCGTAACCCGCGCAGGCACAACCTTTGCCCAGCCCGACGGCCTTCTAGACGTTGAAGGCCATTGGTTGCCCCAGGATAGTTTCACCCTATTTGAAGCGAACTGGTCCCCCCCCCCATTGATGGTGCTGGGCTATCGAGACACCTATCAAGACCAATGGCCAGGGTTATATACGATCTTGAACGCCTCTCCTGTAGGGGTCTCGGTGGTGGACTGGAGTGATCCCAGTAATTTAATCCTGCACACGGAATTAGGAAAAGTCTATGTGGGCTTCTATGGAGAACAGCGACTTCCCAATCAGCTTCGGACCCTGGCACAGCTCCGGCCACTGATTATGGCGGATACCCGCTTTACCGTTGACCATGTTGACTTGAGAGATCCAGACAATCCTGTCATTCAAGCCCCCGACCCCTAACGGGACGCCCTCTGAACCCTAAAAATTTAGACCAAGGAAAGCTTAAGAGAACCTAGGAATAGGGTGCGCCGCCTCAAAAATCGAGTCTCATAAATGAGCTGATTTTCGAGTGGGTTACCCTTGGTTGCCCCCTATGTTCGGCCTTTAAATCTATCCTTCAAAGCTTGGCCTGACGGGATTTTTTCCCGGTTTGGCATTTCCCCCGAAGTACTTTATAGTTGTCGGAAACTCTTCGGGATTTGGCCCACTCGGAATGGTATTGCTTGCGGAAACTAAGGCGTTATGTCCTACAGCCCAATGTCATCTAACGATCATTCCGATCTCATTTCTGAGGAGCGACATTCCATTAACGGCAATTCTGACTCAGTGATTGCTCCTGATGGTAAGGTGGTCGCTCATGCGAACCCGGTCACGAGCCCTGCTCCAACCGATAGCGTGTCTAGTGGCCCCAGGGTAAGGACGGGAGAGATGTTTCCAAGCGGTGATACTGTGCCCAGCAACATTGCCAAAATTAAAGTAATCGGCGTCGGTGGTGGCGGCTGCAACGCTGTCAATCGCATGATTGACCGGGGGGTTTCGGGCATTGAATTTTGGACGGTGAATACCGATGCCCAAGCCCTAGGTAACGTTTCAACGGAGAATGCGCTACCGATCGGTCAGAAATTAACCCGAGGTCTGGGGGCAGGGGGCAACCCTGCCATTGGCCAAAAGGCGGCAGAAGAATCTCGAGATGAAATTGCGGCCAGCCTTGAAGAGGCGGATTTAGTTTTCATTACCGCTGGCATGGGCGGTGGTACCGGCACTGGCGCTGCCCCTGTGGTCGCAGAGGTGGCCAAGGAAGCCGGTGCCCTGACGGTGGGTGTGGTCACCCGTCCCTTCACCTTTGAGGGGCGACGACGGACGGCCCAAGCAGAAGAGGGTATCGCGGCGCTACAAACCCGTGTCGATACGCTGATTGTGATTCCCAACGACAAGCTACTATCGGTGATCTCAGAGCAGACTCCGGTGCAAGAAGCTTTCCGAGCGGCGGATGATGTGCTCCGTCAAGGCGTGCAAGGAATTTCCGATATCATTACCATCCCCGGATTGGTAAACGTTGATTTTGCCGATGTTCGGGCAGTCATGGCGGATGCGGGCTCAGCCCTTATGGGTATTGGCGTGGGCTCAGGGAAGTCACGGGCGCGGGAAGCGGCGATCGCGGCCATTTCCTCTCCCTTGCTGGAAGCCTCCATTGATGGCGCTTCTGGAGCGGTCTTTAATATTACGGGCGGTGGCGACCTCACCCTTCATGAGGTGAATGCAGCGGCAGAAATCATTTATGAAGCGGTTGATCCTAACGCCAACATTATTTTTGGGGCGGTGATTGACGATCGCCTCCAAGGGGAAGTCCATATCACCGTGATTGCCACGGGCTTTAATATGGATGCCCACGCGGTAAATCGGGAGGCCGCCGCCCGCATAACACCGTTAAAGCGCAATAATCTTAGCCCCCCTCCGGTGGGCGGTGGTGGCGGTGGGCTTTCCGGTGGGGGGCTTGATATCCCTGAATTTCTCCAGCGACGACGGCCCGGAGGACGCTAGTCCAAGGCTATGGTGCAATCGATTTCTCCCCCCGTGGCGCTGACGATCGCCGGATCAGATAGCGGTGGTGGTGCGGGGATTCAAGCAGATTTGCGGACCTTTGCCTTTCACCAAGTCCATGGCACCAGTGCCCTGACCTGCATCACCGCCCAAAATACTTGCGGCGTCACCCGAGTCGATGCACTGCCGCCAGAGGCGGTAATCGCTCAAATCGAAGCGGTGGTCATGGATATTGGGGTCCAAGCCTTAAAAACTGGGATGCTGCTCAACGCAGCAATTATGACTGCGGTAGCCCAATCGTTAGAAAAATTTGCCCTAGGGCATGTGGTAGTAGACCCGGTGATGGTTTCCCGGACCGGTGCGCAGCTCATTGATGACGCTGCGATTGATACCCTCCGGACCCGGCTCTTGCCCCTAGCTCAAGTGCTCACCCCAAACCGCTATGAAGCGGAAATGTTATCGGGGCAATCGATTTCATCCTTAGCAGAGATGGAGGAGGCCGCTCGTCAAATTCACAAGCTGGGTCCCCAAGGTGTCTTGGTAAAGGGGGGCGGCATGGAGGGAGCCCTTAAGGGGGTTGATGTTTGGTTTGATGGATCTGAGAGCACGGTGGTCAAAACAGAAACCGTGAACACCACCGACACCCACGGAACCGGCTGCACCTTGGCGGCAGCAATCACCGCGAACCTCGCTTTGGGTCAAGATGCCTTAACCGCGATCCATGGAGCCAAAGACTATGTGACCCAAGCGCTACAGCATTCCCTGCGGATTGGCAAAGGGCAGGGGCCGGTGGGGCATTTTTATCCGTTATTGGGGGGCTGAGGCCAGACGGATTCCCAGTCGGGGCATTGTTGATCATCGGGGCCATAGGGATGCATGGCGCAAATCAACATATTTCCCCCGTGGGCTTGACCATGGTAGTGACGGCACCCGATACAGGTGGGGTGATCGTTTAGCCAAGGATCTACCGTGCGGTTAACCGGCTCAGCGATCGCCGCCAACCATTGTTCTAGCTCTGTCACTAAGGGGGTGATCAGCGGGGTGACCTGATCAGCCACTGCATCCGCTAGGCGATCAGCCTCAGCCCCCAGAGTGGTTTCCAACGGTTTCAGGGTTTCCTCAACTGTATCGGCCCAAGTCTCTAGGGTCGGACCCACCTGCTGGGCGATCTCATCGGTGAGGGCATCAGCCACATCTAAGGTGCTCTCGGCGGTATGGGTCAGCCAGGATTCTGTAATGCGGGCGGTGACCGTTAAAAACGCAGTGATATTTTCGGCCCATTCCTCCGAGCTACTCATGGTTAACCTTTTAAATCGTTCAATTGCTGGCGCAATGACTCGACCTGTTGGCGCAGGGCTGCCGCCTCTTGCTCTTCTGGGGTGAGTTCATCTTCGACGATCTCAATCTTACGCGGCTCTGATGGGGGTTGCTGCGGGGTTGCTGCGGGGGGTTGAACCGTGGCTTGGGCTTGCTGCATCATCGTATTGATCAGCTTTTGCGCTTCCTCAGCGGTGAGTTCCCCTCGCTCTACCAGCTCATTCACGATTTTTTGAGCCTGCTCGCGGGCCTCCTTCAAGGTGCCACCAGTCTTTTCACCCGCGTAGGAGGCAATACCAACCCCCAGATAAAATGCCTTCTGAACTAAATCGCCAAAGCCTGCCATGGGTGATTTGATATTGAGTAACTGCCCTTTCAGGATAGGAGCAAGATCCATCGGGTGACCACTCCCAAGGGAGAGGATTCCCGACCCTATGAGGGTCGCTAAAGTCTGAACAGGTAATGGAGCTTTGACATACGGTGATGTATCGCAACCGGTCTAAAGCTCGTTTTCCCGACCCTTGGCAAAAAACTCAATTGGTCTAAAATCCAAGTGACCCGGAGGCCACGCCTGTGACAAGCATCCCGTAATGCTGCTACCTTCCGGTCCTGACATGGTTTGGGCGTTGTTACCGCATGGGTCCGAGTCACTTCCACAATAACATCAATTCCCTGGGGCTAGGGGCAAAGGAGCGTACCGAGCACGACACAATTGGGGCTGGACTAGTTCGGGTTGTTTTGGGCCACGGTATCGGCCTCCGTTGCCAACCAGGTCAGGGCCTCGGCGGGGGTGTTGACCCAGCCTTCTGCATGGGCTAGTTCCACTGCGGCTAAAAGCTCTCCAATGCGGGGGCCGGGTCTCAAGTTAAGGTGAGCCATAACATCGCGACCACTGACCAACGATTGGGGATGGGCTACCGGATCAGCGGGGGCTAGGAAGCGATCGCAAAGCATCATCAGGGGGGCTTCTGGATATCCCAACGCCAGCGCCAGCAGCACCATGCCAACAAAGCTCGGACCGGCAATTTTGAACAGATGGTATTGCTGGCGGCAGGAAAGATCATCACCGGTATGGACGTTTAAATACTGCCAACCCCGCATAATCGCTAAAATGGCCTGCTGCTCGGCCCGGCTGTACTTCAGGTGTACCAGCTCGACTTCAGCGGCAGCTAAGGTTTCAGGGATGACTTGGCTGAGCTTAGCGGCCTTGAGCCAACTGCGGTGACACCCTGGCGGCGTGTGTTCTTTGATCCAGCCAGGGAGCTGATCTGCCACCGCTGGGCACAGTGTTCCTAAGATTCGGGCGGCGCGATCGATGGCCCCTAAGGTTTGGATCTGTTGTGACTTAAGTTGGGGCAGCCAATCCTTGAGGAGACCATCTTGCCAAGCCAACTGCATCAAAGGGGTGCCTGCTGGCAAGCTCAGCAAGCAGTCTAACTCCCCCCTGACCCGCTCGGCAGCCATCCGGCCCAGCAACGGAGAGAGCTGATGGATGGTTTTACGGGTCTGGCTGTCTAGGGCAAACCCCAGTTGAGCCGCCTGACGATAGGCCCGCAGCAACCGCAGCGGATCATCAGCCAGGTTATCGGGGGAGACCATGCGCAGCACCCGTCGCTGCAAATCGGCGTAGCCCCTGAGGGGGTCAAAGATCCGCTCGGTGTGGGGATGATAGGCGATCGCATTAACGGTAAAGTCGCGCCGATGCAGATCCTCCGTGAGGGTATCCCCCACCTGTTGGGCAAAATCCACCGTAGCCTGATCAAAAACCACCCGAGCAATTTGGTGGGTGGCATCCAAAACCACAAATCCGGCCTGGTGGCGGCGGGCAATGGTGCGAGCGGTTTCGACAGCGGCCTCGGGCAAGACAAAATCGAGGTCGAGGTAGTCAGCGGTGCGGCCCAGAAGGGCATCACGAACGCTACCGCCAACTAAGTGAGCCGACGGCGGCAGTAGCGATAAATCAAAGGGCCAAGCCTGGGGTGACAGAGCAGCGGTCACAGATGGGGCGATGAAGGAAGATGAACCGGTTGAAACAGCGTGCAATGAATTTGTGAGGGGATAAACAGCAAGGCCTTGAACAACAGAGTGTTCCCATGGCGCAGCCTTTCATTTTGCAACATCATCTCCTCTGGCGATACACCTTACGAATAAAGTTGCGTTAGGTTAGCAAAAGTTAGCCGGTTTACCGGTGAAACCTTGCCTCACAAACATTCTCAGACAACGGGGGCATCTTCAGGAGGAGAAGCCATGTGTATTTGCATCAATTGTCACTATGTGGACCGTTGTACCACCTATCACGCGGTGGAGGAGCAACACCAGCAGCCCCACTTAACCCCCGAGCCCGATTTTGAGGCGACCGAACCCACAATCAACGTCAATATTCGCCAAGATGGCGATGTGATTGAGATGGAATGGGATGTGGTGGGTTGCAACAGCTTTATAGAGGAAGCGGGCAAGTGGTCGAAGCTACGGCCCGGTGAGCTGGTGCCGACTTAGGGGAGCCGGGGAGCTGGAGGGGGCCGGGGAGCTAGGGGGCTGACTGAATTCTTGTTGCCTAACACCAGATGACGCTCTGCTTAAATCCTAATTGCCCAGCCCCAGAAAATCCGGCCCTAGCCCAGGGCTGCAAGGGCTGTGGGGCCAAGCTAGTGCTGGGCGATCGCTTCCGCCCCATCAAGCTCCTGGGGCAAGGGGGCTTTGGTCGCACGGTCTTGGCCCAGGATGAATCGGTGTCGCCGCCCCAGCCCTGTGTGATTAAGCAGAGTTTGAGAGCCCAGGTGGATCGTGATCGCTTTTTCAAAGAAGCCGATCGCCTCACCCAGTTGGGTCACCATGACCAGATTCCGCAGTTGATTGCAGTTTTAGAATCGACCCAGGGGCTTTGCCTGGTGCAGTCCTATGTGGCGGGCCAGACCCTGGCGCAGGCTGTGGCAGATACCGGTCCCTGGCGGGAAGCCCAGGTGCGATCGTTACTGATTTCCCTGCTGCCGGTGCTGGCCTTCATCCATAACCATCAGGTGATCCATCGGGACATCAAACCGGCCAATATCATCCTTTGGCGGTTGCCTATAGAGACACAAGCAGGGCGGGCACAAACCCTTGAACCCCTAAAAAGTTTGGGTGGGATGCAAGGGAAGTTAATGCCGGTACTGGTGGATTTTGGGGCGGCCAAAGCCTTAGAGAAAACCGCCCTAGAGGCAACCGGTACAGTGATTGGGAGTGCGGGCTATGCGGCCCCCGAGCAGGTTTTAGGCAAGGCGGTGTTTGCCAGCGATTTGTATGGCTTAGGGGTAACTTGCCTGCATTTGCTCACCCAGCAACATCCCTTTGATCTCTATTCTGTGTTGGACGATCGCTGGGTTTGGCAACCCTATGCCCCCTATCCCGCCAGCGGATCTTTCACGCAAATTTTGGCCCGATTAACGGCGCGATCGCCCCGCAGTCGCTACCCCACCGCCGCCGCCGCCCTGGCGGACCTCAACCCTACCGGTCAGCTTCCGACCCTCGCGCTTTCGCCCCCGCCACCTGTTGCAACAGGTTGGCATTACCGCCTGACTCTGCCCACCCCAAAACGGGTGGCGGGGGCCATCACCGTGAGCCCTAACGGTCGCGCCCTGGCCACGGGCCACAGTGATGGCACGGTGCAACTGTGGGATAGCACCACTGGCCAGGTGATTCACACCTGGGGGAAGCGCTTCGGCCCCCTCGGCCATGGCCACCGAGACCGGGTGACGGCAGTGGCCTTTCACCCTGAAGGCGATCGCCTGTGGAGCAGCAGCCAAGATGGCACCCTGAAGCAATGGAATTTGACCGATTACCGGCTCCGGCAAACCCTCGATCGGGTCGGCTGGCCCATCACCGCCCTCAAAGTCACTGGGCAACAGGTGGTCACCGCCACCACCGATGGCCACATTCGCCTATGGGGATTACCCGATTTAGACCTCCAGGGAGATTGGGTCCGGCACCAGGGATCGATCACGGCGCTGGCCCTGAGTCCGAATGGACGGCGACTGGCCAGTACCGGCGATGACGGCACCCTGCGGCTTTGGGAATTTCCGTCGGGGCAACTCCTGCACACCTGGTCCCAGCCTCAGGGCGATCGCGGCGCTGACCATCGCCTTTTGGCGGTGGCGTTTTACCCCCAGGGTCCCTACCTGGTGACGGGGGATGCAGCGGGGGCCGTGACAGTATGGTCATTAGACACCCTGGAGCGCTCCTACATCCTCAATCGCCATCAAGATGCGGTCACGGCAGTGGCCTGCTGGCCAGCAGGAGATGTACTAGCGACAGGCAGTGCAGATGGGCAAATTCAGCTTTGGCAGCTCGAAACGAAGCGCCAGGTGGCGGTATTGAGTCACGACTGGGCGGTGAGTGCCCTAGCGTTTGATGACCAGCAACCAATATTAGTGAGCAGCAGTGCCGATGAAACCTTACGGATATGGCAGGCTGAATCGGAAATGCCAGAACCATAGACATCAGGACTCTGGATAAGCCGACCGTCAATGCCCCACAGTTCACGCTGGCGGAGCAGCACCGTTCGCAAAGCATCTCTAACAGGAAAAGCCAGGTCTCCTGAAAAGTAACCGTCCCCTGAGCGGAGTCGAAGGGGACGGTTACCGGTCGTCAGCACATCGGCTGGGGTCCTGATGTTGCCGTTGCGCGTTCTGGGTCGTCCCTGTCTTTGAATGAACGGCACAAGGCTTGTCAAACAGCCTCTCAGGAAACGGTCACCCTGGGGGCCGCATCCCGATCAATTTTGGGTTCATTTTTATCTGAACTCAACAGTCCGTTTAGAGTTTGAATATCTTCGAGTTTAAGGATGAATCAGACGCACAGCAGCGTATCGGGCAAAAATTATTTAACGTAAAAAATGACGCTTTTAAATGCGACAACAGCACCCAGAGCGGTTCCCTTGAGTGATCTCCTCATCTTTACTAGCTCGGCCCAGAGATACCTCACCACAGCTTGATCGACATTTTCATGCCCAACTGTGACTACCGCATTGCTCCCTACCTAATAGCAGAGGAAATATCAAAAACCTGATTGGATGCTGCCGTCTTTAGCATATTTGGTTCAGATGTTAAATCGATAATTTACCTCCTTTATGACGACGATTGAACTACTAATTCAATACAGGAACTTGTGTTCCTTAGTTACTAAGATACGCTGCTTGGCAGCCACTTTAATTATTCTGAAACCAAAGTTTATCTTTGGGTTAAATAAGATAGCACTGGTCACGTTGCTCTAGAATCGCTCTGATGCTGTGTGCAGCAGCACAGGGACTCGCCGTCTCGTCTGCACCAAAGCAGGATGAAGAACACCCAGGGCCTAGGGGAGCGTTAAGGATCAGGGGTTTACGGCCCCATCCCATCCCGGCCATGGTGCCAACTTGCCGTAGGGGCTTAGCAATGCCAAACGCCAAGGGTTGTCAACAAATTGGCTAGACTTAAGACCCCTCATTAGCCCCACCCATCCCTATGTCATCCCTCCGTCAAACCTGGGACAACAGCGCCTTCTACACCAGTAGCAGCGACCCCCGCATCGCCACCACCATTGAGGAACTGAGGGGCGAAATCGCGACCCTCGCCGCAGCCTGCGCCCCCTTTGCTCAGATCATCGAAACCGCCGAGACCCTCCCTACAGATCAGTTCGATGGGCTGATTGCCCAGGTCAGAACCGTTCATCATCAGCGCGCCGAGATCTCCAAACAACTGGGTAACCTGCGCACCTTCATTTCCTCCATCCTCAGTGTCGATTCCCAAGATGCCAGCGCCAGCACTTGCAAACCCACCCTGCAACAGCTTGGGGCTGAGATCGCTCAGGCCACCACCGCTCTGAATGTGTTTCTCACCCGTGCCAGCGATGACTTTATCCAAGCGTTGATTGCCGACCCTGATTTAGCCGAGCTCAGCTTCTCGATTCAGCACAGCCGTAAACTCAAAGACCAATTACTCACCATCGCCGAGGAGCAACTGGTGACGGGCCTATCGGTGAATGGTCTCCATAGCTGGGGCAACCTCTATACCGAGTTGGCGGGCACCCTCAAATGCACCGTCGAGGGCAACGAAGTGGGGCTGGCCAAAGCCTTTAACCTGCTCAGCTCCCCCAATCGAAATATTCGCTCCGAAGCTTGGCATGGGGTCAAAGCCGCCTGGGAGAGCCGGGCTGAAACCGTCGCCGTAATTCTGAATGCCATCAATGGCTGGCGACTAGAGGAAACCAAGCAGCGGGGCCGCCAGCGCACCCTGCATTACCTGGACAAGAGCTGCC
>CAYGVA010000064.1:0-18574 GCA_964353225.1 uncultured Leptolyngbya sp. | reverse complement strand
TGGATAGCCCTGAGTTGAGGGAGATTGCGGCCACTGATCTCTTCTGGGATGAAATCGTTGCCATTGAACCAGCTGGTGAAGAGACCGTTTACGACCTCACCGTACCGGGGCCAGCATCATGGATGGCGGATGGCCTGGTTTCCCATAACTCGGGATCGATCGAGCAGGATGCAGATTTGATTATGATGCTCTATCGCGAGGAGTATTACGATCCCGATACCCCCGATCGCGGCATCACCGAAATCATCATCAACAAACACCGCAACGGCCCAACCGGCACCATCAAGCTGCTCTTCGAGCCGCAGTACACCCGGTTTAGGAACCTAATGGCCCAGCAGCAGTAAGCGTGTGTTGCAGCGCTTGCTGCAAATGGTCGAGGGTACGCTGATTTTCGGCGGGGGTGCCGACGGTGATGCGGAGCCCGCCGCCGGTATGGCGCACGTGGGTTCCCTGTTGGCGGAGCGCTTGGAATAGCGCCGCCGCATCCCCAGCAGGTCGGCCATAGAGGAAGTTAGCATCGCTGGGCCACACCCGGAAGTGGGGCAGTTGGCCCATGGCTTGGTAAAGGCGATCACGCTCTGCTTGCACCTCAGCAATGATGGCCAATAGCCCCTGGCGGTGGGACAGGGCAATTTGGGCAGCACGATAGGAGAGGCTGGGCAGGTTGTAGGGCAACCGCACCTTTTCGAGCACTTGGGTAATGGCTGGCGAGGCAACGCTATAGCCCACCCGATGGGCCGCCAGGCGGAAGGCTTTTGAGAACGTGCGCGTCACCACCCAGTTGGGACGGGTCAGCACCTCAGCCACCGTTGTCTGCTGGCTGAACTCAAAATACGCCTCGTCAATCACCACCAACACATCCGTTGGCAGTTGCTTCAGCCAGGTCAGTTCGGCGTTAGTGAGGGCATTGGCGGTGGGGGAATTGGGATGCACCATAAACACCACCCGCACGGGCTGGTCACTGGTTTGGATAGCGGCTTGAGCCGCGTCCAAATCCATCGCAAACGTATCATCATCGCGGGGCACCCGCACCACCGAGATGCCCAGGGTCTCCGCCAAAATGCCGTACATGGAAAAGGTGGGCTCAGCCACTAAGATTGCGCCCGATCGCCCCACACACGTAGCAATCAACAACGAGCGAATCAGCTCGTCGGAGCCGTTGCCGACGGAGATATGGGCGGCGGTGAATGCGCTCAGGGCGGCGGACTCGTTGACGTAGGTGGCGATCGCCCCTTTTAGTGCCCCATGGCCCCCATCGGGGTAGCGGTTCGAGGGGATTTCCTGCTGGTAGGCAAAGGCAAGCTTATCTTTGAGGTCTGCGGGCAAGTCGTAGGCGCATTCGTTGGTGTCGAGGGTGTCAACGATCGCCGGTTGCGCAGCCAGGTCATCGGCGGGATGGGCGCTGTAGGCGGCGAATGCGGCTAGGTCGGGGCGAATGCAGGGCAACATGGGGTGCGAGGTCTAATCCACAAGGCTTCATTATGGCGCGACCGTGGCTTGATGGCGGGCCATGGGTTGAATCCAACCGTCGGCCCGCCCATGTCTTGGCCCTTAGAAAAGACCGTTATTGATATGAATGCTCTATTTCGCCTGGTGATCCATCTGGTCCTGGTATTCGTTGGCTTGATGGGGATGGGTTGGTTACTCTCTGCCTATGCTGCCCCCTGGCTGGTGTGGTTAGGAAGCGGTGCCGTGATTTTGTATTTGTCTTGGATTGGCCCAGATGCGATCGCGTTGTCTCTGATTTGGGTGATTGCGGTGGTGTGGGGGGCGATCATATCCAAAGTCTGGCCCGCAGTCTGGCCTGAGATCATGTTTGGCACCCCAGCCCAAACATGGTCATTGATTTCATTATTGATTTGGATATTTGCAGTTTTTCTCATTCTGCTGCTGGCATTTGCCCAGCAAAAACTTTGCTCGATTGGCTACAGTCGGCGATTTGCTTTTTACACCCTTCTATTCACCAGTGGTCTGGCCCTAGGCTTAGGACGACTCATCTTTAATGCTGTCTGATGTGCCGATAATTGATTACATTGATCCAAACCAACCTTCATGAAGGAACATCCCCATTGAGACCTCAATACTTTCAGGAAAAATCTATCCCTGCCCGGTCTTATCACCTCAAGACGGCCAATGACTACCTGGAGAATATCAAGCCCGATATCTTGGCGGGGTTTACCGCAGAACAGTTAGCTGAGATCAAAGCCGTTCTCAATCAAGCCATTCCAAAACCCTCTCCGAAACTCATCGATCTGCGATTTGTAGTCGATCTGATCATCTCGCGCTTTTATGTTGTTTTATTTGTCGGTAAAGATCGGCGTCAAAAAAATCGAAAATATGTCCCGAATAAAATTGCTAAAGTTGGTAATATTATGGCCGTTATATTTATCTTGATTGCTGCCAATTTAGTGATTAGCTCATTTATTTTATTGTTTGCTTATTTACTCAAGTCTCTAATTGGCATCAACCTGTTTCCAGGTCATCTCCAAGATTATTTTAAGTAACTCAACTGCCCCTTGCCTTTACGGTAGCCATGACCAACCCTACTCCCATCACCCCTGCCCAATACCGCATTGCCTTAGGCTTTGCTGGGTTTATGACCGTGGTTGGAGCCGCCTTAATGATTTTTGGGGTCAGTTTTTTGAAGGAGGCGCGGGCCAGTCGGGCTTGGCCCACCACTGCCGGAACGGTGGAAGCGGTGAATGTGCTGCGCGATCGCTCCACCACCAACAGCAGCGTTAGCTCGTACCATTACGCCGTCACCTATCAGTACGAGGTGGAGGCGCGGGCCTATAGCAGCGATCGCTATTCCCTAGGCAACGGCTCGACGGCCAGCAAGCCATATGACACCCGCAGTGCCGCCCGCGATGCCGGTCAAGAAGCGTACCCTACGGGGAGTGAGGTGACGGTCTACTATGACCCGACGAATCCGGCCTCGACGGTGCTAAAGCCGGGGGCAAATTTTGGCACCTATGTACCGTTGGTACTGGGGTTATTTTTTATGCCGTCGGGGATCGGGTTTCTGAGGCTGATGTTGCGGGTCAAGCCAACCCCAGGCTAAGGATCAGCGCACTCTCCCCCTTTACCCCTTCATTTCCTTACCCCTTCACTCCTCCTCCTTGCTCCAGACATACGTCTCACACACCTTACAGGCGGAGATAAAGGGCTCGCGGGTCGGGTGTTTAAACAGGGGATGGTAGCGGAAGCGGTTGCAGCACACCGCCAGCCAGTCGCGCCAGGTGCCCCCCCGCCACAGCCGCACGGTGCGGTCATCACTGGCAGAGGCAATCGTCTCACCGTCCGGGCTAAAGGCCACGGAATTGACCGAGCCTTCATGGCCCTGGCAGGGGTTCCCGATGGGATTGCCACCGCGATCCCACAGCCGCACAGCCGCCCAAAATTTTCCATCTCAAAAAAATTAGCCCCCTCTCACCTGGAGCCAACCAAACAATTGCCCAACCGTCAGACTCAAACCCACTGCAAAGTCAGGCACAGGGAGGATGGCGTCAGCATTCTCCAAAGACAGCAGCGCTTTGTGCGGCTGATAGATTTGGACCAACGATTCTCCCGGATCAATGAGCCAGCCCAACTGACTACCATGATCCATGCAATGGAGGATATTGCTGGCCACGCGGGTCGAAGACTGGTCTGGTCTGAGAATTTCGATCGTCCAATCGGGCTGGGCGCTAAACGTGTTGGCAATGGTGCCGTCCCCATTCACCGGCAGACGCTCCCAGCAGAACACCGCTACGTCGGGGATGATGGAGCGGTTACCAAACGTGCAGCGTAGTTCAGGCAGGGCTAGGGCAATGCCATCATCTTCCACCACCGCATTAATCCCATTGATCAGCTTTTGTTGAATGCGGCTGTGTTGACCCTGGGGCATGGGTTTCTGAATACTCTGGCCATTGATGTATTCACTGGCGGGCTTGGTTTCTGGTCGTTGCAGAAACTCAGCCAAGGGGATGGGTTTTGTCGGGGTTTGAACCATCAGTTGTTAACCCATGAATACGCATCACTGAATGCACCCATCTTATCAATCTGCGTTATTCAGCCGTGTCCAAGGCCAAGCCGCTCCCAAGCGCCATGTCATATCAGGTCCGGTTATGAACACAACTGGTTATGCCAAGACTGGCGACCCCGCCCCCATCCACAAGAAAACTGCTGCCCCACCCAATCCAACCGCCACTGCGACCCCTCCGCCACAAATTCAAACCGATAGCGAATCGCACTCACCGAATCATCTTGCAGCCCCCGGCGGGTGAGCCCCACCACGATCTGGTGCTCAGTCTCAGTGAGCACCACCCAGTCAGTCTGACGCGGCTCCTCCCCCCCTGAGAATCGTAACCTTAGCGCCTCCAACGGTGCCGCCGTGGTACGCACTGATTCCCAGCGATCGCGCTCTGAGACCCAATAGCGATCGCGCCCCTCCGGGAACGGCACCTCCAAACTGAAGGGCGCTTGACTGACCAGCTCCAACCCAGAAGTGGTCCAGCGATAGGTCAACACCTGCTCTCTGTAATCATCCGCTTCGTACCCACCCACATTGACAACGATCTGATCCTCCACCTGGGCAACCCCATAGAGCTGCTCAAACCACGCCGTCGAAACATGCACGGGGTCGCCCCCCTGGTTGAGGACCGTGGCCAGTGCAAAGTAAGGGTTCGGGTCGTCCGCACTGTCGGGCAAAACCCACAGCGGCACTAGCACCTCCTCCAGCTGATCCCCATCTAGATCTCGATAAATGATCGGCAGATCCATTTCAGCTGCCGACTCGTCGATGAGCACCGCTTCACCATAAATCGCCTCCCAATGCGAGGCGTTGGCCGCAGCGATAAATTCCACCCAACTGATGGGGGAGGCCACCATCGGCCCCCGCCCCGGTACCTCCAGGGTGTATTCCGCCCGGTGCAGATCGCCAAGGGACAGTTGCGGGGCGATCGGGTCAGCGGCAATGGTCGGGGGGGCGATCAGGCTGAGTCCCGCGACGGTAATGCCTGCAAGATAAGGATAAAAAGACTGCATGGGCGCGATTGCTGAGGGTGCTACCCTCAACTACCCATCAAAACAGTGGTATTGCCGATTGTTCAACCCCCTACGTCTTGCCGTGCGCATTCACGACCCAACCCGCATTTCCTTTTCGGGGGGCGTGGGGGAGTTAGGCCCCCATATCAGGGGGTTTGGGGGCCAGCCCCCAATTCTGGCTTTCGGCTTTTCGAAATACCCAATCACAATGGCTGACGGGCAGGCACAAGGCACGGCCCCTATGCGGCAAAATCATTTCGACAACCCACAAAGCATCTACCCGCAAGGATCATCCCCATCCCAACCAACCCTGAAGCGCCTGCCAGATTTGCTCCTGCGTCGCCAATAAACTATGGTCATCCGCCAGCTCCACCAGCTCCACCCAAGGGCGCATCAACCCATAGTCGCAACTGGCTTGAATATCAATCACCTCATCCTGCCGCCCATGGAAAATCAACGTGGGCAGCTCCGCCCGGAGCTGGCTTTCGTCATAGGTTTGGGCATCGGTGATAAACCCGTAGTGCAACGGCACCGTTTGCCCCTGCCCATAGTGAAAAATCGGTAGCTCCCCGTCCGCTTGCCAGCGCGTTAGGGCTTCATCGCCCAAACGCGGTAGCCACTGGGCCAAAAACTGAAACGCCGGGGCCAGCAACACCAGCTTTTGGATACGCCCCTGCACCTGGGGCTGCTCCGCCAGCCAAGCCGCCGTCAGCCCCCCAAAGCTTGACCCAATCACCACCACCTCCGGGTCCGGCTGCGATTCAATCCAAGCGACCCCCTGCTGAATTTGGCGGCTGAGGGTGAGGTGGGCAAAGTCCCCTTGGTTGAGATCTAAAAGGGTCAGGGTTTGGCCTTGGGCCTGAAATGCTTCCAGCAAATATTGGGCCTTGCGGGAACCGGGGCTAGAGGCAAATCCGTGCAGATAACAATAGGCGGTCATAAGCTGTAGGTAGCGATCGCTGCGCTCCTCAATCAAACCATCGGGCAGCCCTCAGGCCCCTCTGGAACGCATCATCCTGACGATAAACAGTCATTCTGCAATGTCCCATGGCTTCCCCCTTTCCCGGCATGGATCCCTACCTTGAAGGGTATCTCTGGCCCGATGTGCATAGCGCCCTGGCCAGCAAAATCCGGCAGCAGCTCACCCCCCTGCTGCGCCCGAAATACATTGCCCGCCTAGAAATTTACCTAACGGAAGATCCTTGCCCTGAAGGGGAAATCGGCATTCTGTATCCCGATGTCGAAGTCTTAGAATCCCCCAGCCGTCAGCACCCGACCCAGGTCTCTACGGGTGTGCCTACCCTCACCATTACGCCACCGAGTTTGACCTTGCCCGTGCCTCAACCCGTCGAGGTCAAGCTAACGACTATAGAAATTCGGGATACGGCCAAAAACCGGCTGATCACCAGCATTGAAATCCTCTCCCCCGTCAACAAACGGGAGCCGGGGTTGACCACCTATCGACAAAAGCAAAAGTGCCTGTATCAAAACCACGTTCATCTACTGGAGCTAGATCTGTTGCGCCGAGGCACCCGCCCCTTTGCTCAGCCACGCTTGCCGGATGTGCCCTATAGCGTTGCCCTCACCCGCGCCCAAGCCACCCAGATCGAAATTTGGCCCATCGCCCTCACCACCCCGCTGCCGGTGATCCCAGTGCCCCTAAACACCCCAGATAGTGACGTGCCGCTCGATTTACAGGCCGCCCTCACCGCCATCTATGACGAAGCCGCCTACGATCTGTCGCTAGATTACAGTCAACCGCCGCCACCCCCGACGCTTGCTGATGCCGATGCTCAATGGTTGCGATCGCAAATTCAGGCCCTTTAGGGGTTGGTTACCACTCAGCATTCGGACGCCCACAATTGGGCACCGGGTAGGATAATGGTTTGGTTTTTGAGTCGATAGTCTCGGACGGAGCCCTTTCCCCATTAAACCCATGACCCAATCTTTCCGCATTACGCTGCTCCCCGGTGACGGCATTGGCCCCGAAATCATGGCCGTTACCCTGGATGTGCTCAAACAAGTGGGCAGCCAGCTCGATCTGGAATTTACCTTTCAGGAGGCGCTGATTGGGGGGGCGGCCATTGACGCCACTGGGGGACCGTTGCCCCAGGAAACCCTGACCGCCTGCCGAGATAGTGACGCGATCCTGTTGGCGGCGATCGGCGGCTACAAGTGGGATACCCTACCCCGCGAGCTGCGCCCCGAGACCGGACTGCTGGGGATGCGGGCTGGGCTGGGGCTATTTGCCAACCTGCGACCGGCGACGATCTTGCCCCAACTGATTGATGCCTCTTCCCTGAAGCGAGAGGTGGTCGAGGGGGTAGACATTATGGTGGTGCGGGAGCTAACCGGCGGCATCTATTTTGGTCAGCCCAAGGGGGTGTTTGCCACGGAAAATGGTGAGCAGCGGGGGGTCAACACCATGGCCTACACCGATGGCGAAATCGATCGCATCGGTCGCGTCGCCTTTGAGACGGCCCAAAAGCGCGGCGGCAAGCTTTGCTCGGTGGATAAGGCCAATGTGCTGGAGGTGTCGCAACTGTGGCGCGATCGCATCACCGCCCTCTCCGCTGACTACAGCGATGTGGAATTGTCCCATCTATATGTAGACAACGCCGCCATGCAGTTGGTGCGCTGGCCCAAGCAATTTGACACCATCGTCACCGGCAACCTGTTTGGCGACATCCTCTCTGATGCCGCCGCCATGCTCACCGGCAGTATCGGTATGCTGCCCTCCGCCAGCCTCGGCGCAGAGGGTCCTGGCGTCTTTGAGCCCGTCCATGGCTCCGCCCCTGACATCGCCGGTCAAGATAAAGCCAATCCTTTGGCCCAAGTGTTAAGCGCTGCGATGATGTTGCGCTATGGTTTGAACCAACCCCAGGCCGCCGACCTCATTGAAACATCAGTACTATCTGTGTTAGATCAGGGATATCGAACTGGCGATATCATGGCGGCAGGCGCGACCCCGGTGGGCTGTAAGGCCATGGGTGAGATATTGCTCAAGGCCCTTGCTTAACGAAACGTTGGCACGGGTACGCCAAATGGGGATGTATCGATTACAGTTTTGTATCACTGAAGGGTTCTTACGCCGTGCAGAGCTATAGCTATAACCAACCGCTGCCACCAGCACCGTTACCCCCCCGCCACGAACCCATCGGCATGGCGGCAGTGTTCGATCCGTCCTTGCTCAAGGCGGCGCGGCATATTTATCGCACCTACTACGAAGTCCATGCCGACGATGTGCAACGGCCCCTCGGGGTGGCGATCGGGCGCAAAACCCGGCGCGGCAAGCTGATTTTTGGCGGGCGTCCGGTGCTGCTGCCCAGCGAGTGCTTCATCCCCCTCACCCAAATCGAACCCGATATTCATTAAGGGCGCGGCTGCACAATCGTCCTGAGTGCAGGTGCTGTCCTGCTCCTCCTTTCTCCTATTCCCTCGCTCCCTTTTCCCCTGCGTGCCCCTCCTCTTCCCCCTACTGATATTCTTCTTCGGGGCTTCGGTCGGGAGCTTTTTGAATGTGGTGGTCTATCGGCTCCCGGCAGGATTATCGTTAATTAACCCACCCTCCCGGTGCCCTAAATGTCACCATCGCCTCAAACCCCATGACAATGTGCCGGTCTTCGGATGGCTCTGGTTACGGGGAAAATGTCGCTATTGCCGCACGGCGATTCCGGCCCGTTATCCCCTGGTGGAGGCGTTAACGGGCGGGCTCTTTCTCGGGGCCTTTTCGCAGTTTGGGCTCTCTTCAGAAACGTTGGCCGCTTGGCTTTTGCTGAGTTGGCTATTGGCCTTAGCCTTTATCGACCTCGATACCTTAACCCTGCCCAATGGGCTGACCCAGAGCGGGTTGGTGGCCGGATTGGTGGCCCAGGGTTTACTCCTTCATCCCTTAGATACCAGTTGGTCCGCCAGTATCGATGCGGTGATGGGCGGGGTGTTTGGGGCGGTGCTGGGGCTGTGGATCTTTGAGGGAATCGGGTTGATCAGTTCCCTGCTAATCGGGCAAGTGGCCATGGGGGGCGGCGATGGCAAGTTGGCGGCGCTACTCGGGGCCTGGTTGGGCTGGCAGGGCATGGTGCTGAGTGGATTTTTGGCCTGTGCTTTGGGGGCCTTTATTGGGGGTGGGGCGATCGCCATCGGCCTCTTGAGTCGGCGCGATCCGATTCCGTTTGGTCCTTTTTTAGCGATCGGGGCCATGATTGCCCTGTTTTGGGGTGATGCCCTGATTGGGTTGTACGTCCGGTTCTTTTTTCCGTGGATGCAGGGTTAAAGCGTTAAGCGATTGAAGCTGTTCCCGGCGCGGATCGTCGGAGCCAACCGATCGCAGCAAAACCTAGGTATTCACAACGATGGGTGCGTTTATCCGCAAGGGCTTATTGCCGCGCAACATGGGCATGCAACGGTCAACGGACAATCAATGGGTTCAGCCCTGGAGGGCGATCTCTCAATCTTGCACCAAATGCAATCTAATCCCACTAAGAATCATCCAATGTGCCTTGACATCCATTCCCTAAACTATCGCGACAGAACATGAACCCTCCGCCTCCGCCCCCTTCCCTTGGTTTCTAGGGTCAGCGGCACACAGCACATGAAAATGCGATGGTTCTCCATGGTCCGCATGGCTTTCAGAAAGGATCATGCGTGGTCTATTCAAAGGCTTTTTCAGGCTCATCAACCCATTTCTCGGCAAACTTAATAGAAATGATTTGCATTAAGAGGCGCATCAGGATTATACTCGTACAGAAATCTATTGAAAAACGTTCTCAATAACAATCCTCGGATTGGGTTGAGAAAGGGGTGGAGTTGCCGATGGTGCCTTGTCCTTGTTGTCGCAGTGGCTTGCTCCGGCAAATACAGCGAGGGCGGTTGGCTTGGTTTTGCCCTGATTGCCGCCAGCAGATGCCCACGTTGATAGGTCGCCCCCCTATCGGGGTATTACGAACGCCCACGGCTTTGCCGCCAGACCGATGACGTTGATGGTGGGTGTCGGTGATGGCGTCGGTGGCTGTTTCCTGGCGGCGGGTTGGCAAACCTGAGCGAGCGTAGCCCTGCGCGATCTCCCCCATGGGTTGTCTTGGTGTTGTTTGTGAGTATGGATCTGATGAAACTAGAAGCACTGTGGTTATCTACGAGCCCATCGTTAGCCCGCTTTGACCAGCGCTTATTACAGCAGCTCTCGAAAGCCTACCGATTGGGATGGTGGGAGTACGCCCAACCCCTAGATGCGCCCTGCTGCCTCGATGCTGTGGTAGCGTCACTCCATAATTTTTTAGAGGGTACAACCCGGCCTTTGCATTTAATTAGTCACGGCATGGGTGGAGTGGCCGCTTGGGCCTATGCTTGCCGCTATCCCTGGCGGGTAAAATCACTTACCCTGTTATCGCTGGGGCCTAACCCAGTGGTCACGTGGCATGCCCATTACTATGCCCTGCGCCGACTGTTGCCGTGCGGGCGGGATATGGTTTTGGCCCAAATGGCGCGTCTTCTGTTCGGTCCCCAATCCCCATCAATGACCGCAGCCTTAGTCGATCGACTCAGGCTAGATTTAGACAACGCTCTGACCTTGCAGTCCTTAGCTCACCAGGGTGATCTCAGTCTGGGTGATGTAACCTCGCCGCTGCTGGTGTGCCATGGTGCCCATGATGTGATTGTTGATCCCAATCGCCAAGCGCAGGAGTCCCGAGGGTTAAAAACGGGCGATCGCCATTGGATCTGCCCAGGGGGACGTCACTTTTTTCACTATGACTATCCTCAGTTGGTGGCAGACATCATTCAAGCCCATTGGCTGAATGGTGCCGTTAGCCCCAGCCAGCCAGTCATGGCCCAGGCACGACCGAGGCAATTACCGAGATAGAGGCTTGATCGAATGGGTTTAGCGCTGCGCCGCTGGGTAGCCCTCGGCCCTAGAGGCCAGTCGGCAAACCGGTGGGTTTACCCCCCACGCTGGTAACAATGCGGCCCCAACCGGCTTCCCCACCCATGTCCCAATAAATGCTTTGCATGGTGCTGTAGGGGTACGGATCAAACTTGGCCGTCACCCCAATGTCATAGGAGTCACTGGTGCCATGGCGCACCCCGTAGGGATCATGCACAAGATATGTTTTTTTGACCGGATCATGGCCCGTCACACAACAGATATGACCGCTCCCTTTATAGGCAAAGCCCACCACCACCGGAATGCCGTAGCTAAGGGAGAGGAGTAAGTCTTGGGGGGATAGGGAATGGCTGAAGTAAGAGTTAATGCCTAATTCTTTTAGGGCTTTGGTTTGGGCCGCGTGATCGGTGGTGTCGCCATACTTAGCCACAATCCGCATATATAGCGATTCGGTTTCGGGATAACCCTTATCTTTAGCGGCTGTGCTGAGCTGTCCCCTGAGCAAATAGTCCGCCAGCATGCAGTTACTGCTGGTGTTGCACTGCCGCCAACCCGGCCCAAACACATTGGGGTCATTATCGAGCTGCATGAAATAGGGCACATTCAGTTTGATGACTTTGGTGGTGTCGAGTTTGCCGGTGCCGCCCCCTGCGGGCTTATCGGGTTCCCCCTCAATTTTGATATGGGGATCATAGCCATAAACCTCTTGCAGCCGAGTCTGCTTATCCATCGACGTGATCGGCGAGGCGAGGGTCATGAAGGTGTGTTGATTTTTGTCGGGGGCAAAGCGAGTGACGTAAAATACATGCCCTTTGGGCACGTAGATTTTTTCGGAATTTTTGAGATCCTGAGCCCCTAGAACTTTGGCCTTCAAAAAAGTATTGGCCTCGGCGATCGCTTTTGGCATGGTGCCGTCTCCTTCAGAGCTGGGTAGATGGATAACGATGCAACTGGCCCAATCTTTCCAGAAATTTCCCGAGAGATAGCAGTGTATTAACCTTTATTCGTATGACGCAGCGGATAAGGTCTCAGGCATTCTACAGATCAGCGTCAGTTCATCTAAGGAGCCCAGAGCTAAGCATTCGGATTCAACGTCCAGCACTGATTGAGCCAAGTGGCTAACTCCCGACGGGTGCTCGATATCCGATTAACGACGCTCCAGACTTGCAGCGCTACATCAGCAGTACGAATCTCTGCCGATAAGGGGCAATGGGCTTGGCATTGGCAAGGAATATCCAACTCTTGCAAACGAAAGTACACTTGCCAGCGATCGCAACAGGTAATCTCGGCAAGGAATGGGGATCTTGAACCCGTATCAGAGTGGTTGGACATCATAAAACCCGAAAAACATCGATCATTCTCAAACAAAAGCCTTTTTCAACAAGCTGATTTCATCTCGGCTTATCGGATCAGTGTGAGCAATACCTGGAGGCGTTATCTAGGGAAATAGAGGTTTAAAAGGCTGAGTTTGGCAGGATGCTCTTATTGAGAAAAGTTGCTGAGTAAGGCACAAAAACCTTGTTCTCAGGAGGAAATTGCTAATCTCAATACGCTACAATCAAATCCATTCGTACTCATTTAGCGAAGGCAAAGTAGAATTTGCAGGGATAAATTTTGCCTGAACACTTTATTTTGCCGAGTTTCACAAGTCTAAAAACTATCAAGTCAACAGGGAGTCTCCATGACAACTACATCAGCGCTGGTTGTAGATTTTGGACAAGTTTCTAACAATGTCATTGGCCTGGAAAAGACCATAACTGAGCCCATCTGTGAAGGCTTAAATATCACTTTAGCTAGCTTCCAAGGTCTTTATCTGCAATATCAAAAGCATCACTTCGTGGTTGAGGGAGCAGATTTTTACCCCCTGCATCAGTTTTTTGAGGAGTCTTACGATCAAGTTAAAGGGCATGTGCATGATTTAGGGGAGCGCCTCAACGGGTTAGGGGGCGTTCCGGCAGCAAGCTTTACCAAGTTGGCAGAACTCTGCTGTTTTTCCCCCGAGGAAGATGGCATCTTTGCCTGTCGTGCAATGTTGATGCATGATCTCCAAGCCGAGCAAGCGGTTTTGCAAGTGCTGCGTCGCCATGCGTCTCAAGCGGAGAGCCTGGGCGATCGCGCTACGCGCTACCTTTACGAGACGATTTTGCTCACCACCGAAGAGCGAGCTTACCACCTCGACCACTTCCTGGCTTCCGACACGCTGGTGGTAACCCAGGGCTAAAGTTAGCGTTTTTATTTCAGCCTCCTGCGCATGGGTTGTACATCGCATCAAAGGGAGTCCTGTATCGTCAGGGCTCCTTTATTTATGCTTGAAATCATGGTAGCAGCAGATGAGAATACATTTCAATAGCAAAAAGATGTCATGTCGCCATACCCCTACTGAAATGGCTCTCTGCGGAGGAGTCAGCTCACCATGCCTTCCTCTCCCTTCGGCAAGGGAAGCAAGCTGAGATGCCTATCCAAAGGTTGTCTTGGTGGCTTTGGGCTGCTGCACTGCTTGGGCATGCGGACAGATTGAGTTGCATCTTGTTTGATCATAGAAGGACGGCGGTGATCAGAATGCTTCCTATCTGATGCATAAAAAATAGTAGAATGAATTGCAAGAGTTTCGTCGAGATCGCTGATATGGCTACTGCTGCCGTCAAATCACACTTTTGCCTAGAAGGTCGTTTGCTTGGGTTTATCCCTGGAGCGTCATCTCCCCACAAATTCATGGCGGTGCAGACCTCGACAGGGGAAATATCAGTGAAGCTCAGTAAGTCATTACGGCTCATGCTGTACGGATATCTCACCCCAGGGGACTGGGTTCGCCTCGTGGGTCAGCAAAAGCTGGATCCCGAGACCCAAGAGTGGCGATATAAAGCCCATGAAGTCATCAAGATTTCGGATCTGGCTGCAGTGAACCCGTTGCCGGTACAGGCAAGCTCACGCTCGACAACAGCAAAATCCTCGCCCCAAAAACTGAAGCAAGTGTTGATTTGCAATAAGTCCGGTTGCCGCAAGCGCGGCAGTGGAGCGTTATGTCATTTTCTAGAGGCTGCACTAGTCGAATCAGGACGATCTGAGCAGATCATCGTCAAAAAAACAGGTTGTATGGATCGGTGTAAAGCGGGACCCCATTTAGTTTTCATGCCGGGTAAGCAGCGTTATAGCAAGGTGACTGCGGCAATGTTGCCAGACTTGATGCAGAAGCATTTATGAGGGCGAGCCCAGCGCATCGTTTTCCTGGGGGCAACGTGCGGATCGAACCAGGCTATTGGCAGGGAACCGCTCTCTGAGATAGGCTTTAGATGCGATTTGTTCTTGATAGCCAGTGGCCATATTGAGATGACAATTTTTGCATTGAGGACGCTCAAGGAATGGTGTTCAAGGGGGCGTGACTCGGTTTTAGACGTCTGGCCGATGACGTTTGTCGGGGGTGCCATCGCAGAGGATAACGTGGCCCTCAGTGAGCATGACTTATCCTGCTCTTTGGCGAACGCTGGTGTAGGAGATCGCCTCATCATCCAAAGGGTCAAGGGCAGTCAGTCCACGGTTCAACAGCTACAGCGCTTAGGGCTTAGATCAGGCCGGATGGTAACCGTGCTGAGTTGCGCGGACAGTGGTTCAGTCATTGTGGCCTGCCCCCAAGGCAATGTGGGGTTGGGCGCAGCGATCGCCCGCCAGATTAGGGTGAGTCCTAGGGCAGAGGTCGAGGCGGTGCCGGATCGACCTTTAGTGATGCCCGCCCCTGGCAAAATACCGGCAACCTAAACACTAATATTTCTCAATTAGTCACCAGAGCGATGGGCCGAGTGGCATAGTAAGTCAGTAGCCCGCAAGCATTGTCCCTGTTGATGTCAACCTCTCTTTCTTTACCACCTCGGTTTAAAACGTTCTGGGCGGGCCTGAGACAACCCCGCAGTGTCTGGACCCTGGTGGTTTGGGCGGTGGCGGCCCTGGTGGCGCTCCCGGTGCTGGTCGTGCTGGGGAGCATCTTTGCAGATGCCTCAGAGGTGTGGGAGCACCTGGCGGCAACGGTTTTGACCCAATATGTCAGCAACTCCCTCGCCCTAATGGTGGGGGTTGGCATTGGGGTCTGTGCGATTGGGGTGAGTACGGCTTGGTTGGTGGTTGCCTGCGACTTCCCTGGGCGGCGCTGGTTTGAGTGGGCGTTGCTGTTGCCCTTGGCGGCCCCGGCCTATCTGCTGGCCTATACCTATACCGACTGGCTGGAATATTACGGCCCCGTACAAACGACATTACGAACCTTGTTTGGTTGGGAAAAGGCCAACGCCTATTGGTTTCCCAATGTGCGATCGCTCGGGGGGGCGATCGCCATGCTCAGCCTCACCCTCTACCCCTACGTTTATATCCTGGCGCGGGTGGCCTTTTTAGAGCAGTCTCGCTGCACCCTTGAGGCTAGTCGCTCCCTGGGTTGCGGCCCCTGGCGCAGCTTCTTTACGGTGGCCCTGCCGTTGGCGCGTCCGGCGGTGATGGCAGGGCTGGCCCTTGCCCTCATGGAAACCCTCAATGACTTCGGCACCGTCCAATATTTTGGGGTGCCGACCTTTACCAGCGGCATTTATCGCACTTGGTTTGGGATGGGGGAACGGGTGGCAGCGGCCCAACTGTCGGCCCTGCTGATGCTATTCATTTTTGCGCTGCTGCTCCTAGAGCGGTGGTCGCGGCGACAGGCCCGTTACTACCAAACCGGTAACCGCACCCCAGCCGTCTCGGGCTACGGCTTGGGATGGCGACAGGCGCTACTGGCTCAGGTGGTCTGCGGGCTGCCCATTGTGCTGGGACTCTTGCTACCAGGGGGGCTCCTCCTCCAGATGACCCTCACCCACTTAGATGAAACCCTTGATCAACGGTTCTTTGAGCTAGCCTATCGGAGCTTTTTGCTGGCCAGCATAACGGCGGGGGTGGCGATCGTGATTTCCCTGGTGCTGGCCTATGGGGTCCGGCTCAACCGCTCCCAACCGATCAAAATCGGCGTACGCCTAGCGGCTATGGGCTATGGCATTCCTGGGGCCGTCATCGCGATCGGCATCCTAATTCCGGTAATTCGCTTAGATCAGGGCATCGCCACTCTCGTGAAAAATAGCTTTGGCGTTTCCCCCGGCCTACTGCTCACGGGCACCGCGACCGCTTTGGTGTTTGCCTACCTGGTGCGGTTTTTAGCGGTTTCCCTCGGTGCCGTAGAGGCCGGTTTAACCAAAATTCAGCCCAGCCTAGATGAAGCCGCCCGCAGCTTGGGCAACTCCCCCACCCAAACCTTGCTCAACATCCATGTGCCGCTGATGGGGAGCAGCTTACTCACGGCCCTGATGCTGGTGTTTGTGGATGTGATGAAAGAACTCCCCGCTACCCTCGTGATGCGGCCCTTTAACTTTGATACGTTGGCTGTGCGGGTCTATCAATACGCCTCCGATGAGCGCCTGGTGGAAGCGTCAGCCCCAGCGTTGATGATTCTTTTAGTGGGCTTGTTACCCGTGATTTTGCTCAGTCACCGCATTACGCGCACCCATCACTAACCCCCACCCCAATGCCCCTGCCCCCGAGCGACGGGGCGTTATAACGCTGGCCACTTTGCTTAAGACACCTAAATCGCTCCAATTCTTAGCGCGTAAGGTAACCGTCCCCTGAGCGGAGTCGAAGGGGACATCTTGCATAGGTTTTGGCTTCGACTTCGCTCAGCCAGCGTAGTACCAGGGACGCTTACGCGCATAAGCAAAGTGGCTCACAGTCTTGTCCTAGCCGGACTGGCGACTGCTATAACGGGTGGATTGATATAACGCAGGCAACTGCCACCAGGGCACCCCTGGATGATCATGATGTTCTTGGTGGTAACCAAAGTGATAGCAGAGTAAAAAGGAGCCCAGCCAGGGCAGGGCATGGCTCTTGGCACAGTGGTGCTGGCCATGGTTGGCACCCTGGGTTTGATGGGGGCGATAGGTCCCAAAATAGAACAACTGCAAGGAACTGAGCAGTAGGGGTAAGCCCCAAAACAAACCTAAGTTGAGCAACGAAAGACGGCCTATCAAAGCAATCAGACTCACGCCACTGGTCAGACAGATAAACTGCTTCCACCCCCAATATTGGCCCATGAAATGTAGGTAGCAGGTCAAAAATCCCGCCTGATCGATGCCACAAAAATCAGGATCGAAGGTACCCATGGGGTCACGGTGATGCCGCCAGTGTTTCAACCGCAGGGTTTTATAGGGCAGGGATGCATAGGCCAGACTACAAAATATCCCGATGCCCGCATTCACCCCGCGATGGGTGGGGCATACCAGGCCATGAATCGCGTCATGGGCGGTAATAAATAGGCCTGTATTTAAAAATGCTTGTCCTAGGACCAGTCCGATCAAAATCAAACCGGGGATTTCAGCGACCCTGATCTGGAGCGCGAGGGAGAGGTGCAAACACCAGAGCCCGATAATGAGGATGGCAATTAGCAATCCCTGATGCTTTGCAAACGATAGCGATCGCCGTAACTCTTTGAAAGATAATCGCCGATCGCTATGCTTTTGCACCCGTTAATATCCTGGATAGATTTATATACGAGTCAGCAAGCTGATTTTGGTTTGCTTGTCTGCCGAAAGGCCATCGAGCTCAGTCAGGGTAATTAATTTATCCTTGATCAGCTTAGACAAGGTATACATCAAAAAAGACTCGCGATCATCGTATTTACCATCAATATCGTGTCTTTTTGCACTCAAGAAATCATGAAGCTGCCACACATCTTCAGGTTCAGCCACTAAACTCGCTTGCTGCTTCACGTAATGAATCAGGGCTGCAATTTCTGTGGCATGCGCCTTCTCAAGGGCTGCTTTTGCAATCTTGGTTTCTTCATGATTCCACTGCGGTTGTTCCTGCTGTCCCATCTTGATGTAAATCTTGATTAATTATGAGTAGTCAACTGATTGTTCAACGTCCATGAAGGATGAAGCGCCTCTGGAGGCTGACACCGCTGATGATCCTATCCCCTGACATATTTACGCACACAACTAATCAGGGGTAAGTCCAAGTTATTTTTGAGAACTGATCTAAAAAATCAAGCTAATAGCCCAATAACAGGTTGCCCATTTTTTAGATCAATTTTCGTGTCCTCAATTGATCGATATGACATGTATTTAATATGTCATTATCCAACCCTTTTGGCTGAAAGGCTATTTGAAAAGTCTTGTACCGTTAATTCGAATATAGGGACTACCTAGAACGGGTTACGGCGACATTAGGGATCCAACCGATGTACGAACTGCTAACAGTCCTATTCAACACCGGCCTAACCCCTTTTCAAACAGCCTCTGAGCGAAGTCGTAGGCTAAGCCAAGGCTAAACGCCTCCAGTGGGATAAAGCCTGATCGCCCTTAAGAGTGACTGATTCCCCGATGCCTTCGGCATCGCTATGCGAACGGGAAGACAATGCCAACAAATCCGCCCAGGGGACAGACATGAGCGCTACGGTCAGACCTGACCGTAGCGCTGCGATGTGCGACCCCATCAAATCCTGGTCATCGTACCGACTTTGGATAGGGGCTTGACATTGCCAAACCCCTACGATGGGCGCGGTATTTTACAGTCATTCCCCTGTCTTTAGGGTGATAGCCCTGTCCAGTCCGGTTAGGACATGACTGCCAGCGGCGTTGCTGCCTTGCAAAGCATCGGGCAGAGCGCTGGTGT
>CAYGVA010000063.1:0-19063 GCA_964353225.1 uncultured Leptolyngbya sp. | reverse complement strand
GTCAGGGTTCAAGATTTTGTGCGCGCTTTGGCGCTCTCAGAGCTCTATAAACAAAAATTCTTTTACGGTGCTTCCCAAGTTCGGTTTATTGAACTCAACTTTAAGCACCTTTTGGGCCGGGCTCCCTACGATGAATCGGAGATCTCTGAACATGTGAATCTCTATGTTCAGCAGGGGTATGTCGCCGAAATTAATAGCTACATTGACTCAGCGGAATATCAAGAAAATTTTGGCGATCAAACGGTGCCCTACTGCCGGGGCTTTGCCACCCAGCGGGGCCAAAAGACGGTCGGGTTTACCCGTATGTTCCAGCTATATCGGGGGGCGGCTAGCAGCGATCGCAAGTCTAACAGCACTCAAGCCTGTCTGACAGAAGAGCTGGCGCGCAATACTGCCAGCCCGATCCAAACACCGACATTTGGCAAAGAGCTCTCAGGTACCGCCAGCGGCCAACGGGGACAACTGTATCGGGTACGCGTTTCCCAATCGGCCAGCGGTCGTGCACCGCAGGTCCGTCGGGGTATGCAAGACTACGTTGTCACCTACGAACAGCTCTCGCCCATTTTGCAGCGCCTCAACAAACGGGGTAGCCGCATTGTCGACATCACATCGGTTTAGACCGATACTCCCAGGCCGCGACGCCTTAACCGTCTAGGGACGTTTGACGGGAAATTTCGCTGGGGAGTTGCGGTCTCACCTCATCTAAATCACCCCTTGATAAGGAGATACATCTGTGGGTATTACGACTGAAGCTGCACGCTTAGGCACAAGTCCTTTTGCTGAGCAGGAGCCGATTGAGTTGCGGTCTGACTGGGATGCCAGTGACGCGAAAGTGGTCATCAATGCGATTTATCGCCAGGTGCTCGGTAATGACTACCTGATGCAGTCTGAGCGCCTGGTTGAACTAGAATCTTTACTTACCACTGGCGCGCTCACGGTCAGAGACTTTGTCCGGGCACTCGCCAAATCGACTTTGTACAAAGACAAGTTTTTGTACTCCAATTTTCAAACCCGCGTCATTGAGCTGAACTTTAAGCATCTACTCGGACGGGCTCCCTACAGTGAGGCAGAGGTGATCGAACACCTCGATCGCTATCAAAATGAGGGCTTTGATGCCGATATTGATTCCTACATCAATACCTCCGAGTATGAAGCCAGCTTTGGCGACAATATCGTCCCCTACTATCGAGGGTTTGATACCCAAACGGGCCAGACCATGGCTGGCTTTACTCGGATGTTTAGCCTGTATCGGGGCTATGCCAATAGCGATCGCGCCCAAGTTGGTGGAAGCCAGTCTCGCCTTGCTTCAGAATTAGCCATGGATACCGTCTCTTCAGTGGTTCCCCCCTCCGGAGCAGACAGTGGTGGTTGGGCTTATCAGGCCTCGCAGAAAGGGACCGTTACCAATCGCGTCTTTGCCCGTCCCGGTCAATCGACTCAAGAGCGCGGCAGCCTTTACCGCATCGAAGTGGCCGGAATGTTGTCTCCAGGGTATCCCCGCATTCGCCGTAGCAGCCGGGTGTTTGTGGTGCCCTACGAGTCCCTTTCTAACACCTTGCAGCGCATTAACAAGACTGGTGGCAAAGTTGCCAGTATTACCCGCGCTTAGGCGATAACAATCAAACTCAGGAAGGGTTTTCAACAAGGACATCGCACCTTTTGGAAACCCTTTCTGAAATGAGGCCCATCACCCATAAGGAATTATCATGTTAGGACAATGGAACACCGGTCGAACCTCTAGCGTAAGCGATCGTATTTTTGTCTACGAAATCACAGGTTTGTCCCAAACAGAAGGGACAACAAATGTCCAGTCCCCTATTCGCAACAGCCATAGTCAGTTAATTCAAGTGCCGTTTAGTCGCATGGGTGAAATGATGCGAAACATCACCCGACTCGGGGGAACGATTGTTGATATCCATCCCTTAGGATAAACAGACGTATCTTTAGAGTTTAAGAGGCTGCCTGACAGTCTACTGAAGGGTTTTAAAATCCCTCAGAAAACCAGAACTGAAAGGGTGAGAACCGGTCTTAAAGGCTTGATTTGAGGATCAATTCTTGAAGTAGACACGCTCAAAAAGCCTCTAAACTCGTAACCGTCCCCTGAGCGGAGTCGAAGGGGACATCTTGCATAGGTTTTGGCTTCGACTTCGCTCAGCCAGCGTAGTACCAGGGACGCTTACCTAAACTCTAATGAATTGTGCTAAAAAGCACAAACAGGTGATTTGAAACCATATATCCTTCATCGGGTAAAGATTTTTGACCGGATTTGAATTTTAAACGCTCCATAAATCATCCCGTCAGGCTCATCACCGTTGACTATTCCTAGCCCTTACAGCGACTTCCCTCTCAGCTAGGATGAGGCTTCTAAAGTAAGCGAATGCAGAGAAATAGGTGGCTTTAACCCCTGTTCTGTATCCATGGTTTTAGCTGTTCTATATCAGTATTCAATCCCTTACTGATAAACAGCGCCGCATAGCCACTCATGAGCTATTTGAATTTGCATCTGTAAAATGCCTCCAAGCCTCAAAATCACGCCTGAAGACTGTTCACCCTTAGGTCGGCTGATCCTTAAATATTTAGATGCTCAAGCGATCAGTATGAACCGCCTGGCTGATTTGTCAGGGGTTGCCCAGCCACGGCTGCGAGGGGCCTGCTTCAAGGGCACCTGCCCTACCCCCGAGACCCTCAGAAAATTGGCAAAGGTCATGGGGATGCATCATTTGGAACTGTATACCTTGGCCTACGAAGGGCGATTTGAGAACAGCCCGATTGAAGGTCATCCCTACACATTGAATGTGCTCGTTCGGGAATTATTTGAGACTGCTAGGGAGATGTCGCTTGCGGCCCCTAAATCAGCCCCTTCTAAGCCTCAACTCTGTAAAGCGTTAATTGAGCTAGGCTTTTGCTCTGATCAAGAACAGACTTGAGGCGATTCGCTCCATCGCGGTTGTTCAGGCAATCTAGGCTTGAGCCCACCCCCTCTGAAAGCAGCCGATGGGTGGTGTGTGTGGCAACCCCGAACTGAGCAGGGAGGGGCCGCTGTTCTATTTGGGCTTGCCGTGTCCGGGTATTCACCGTTGTCTTTTTGCCGTCGTAGAATAAATGATGCTTGATGAGATAGAGAGATGCAGCAGCTTCTGCTGCAGAAGCTTAAGGAGGGGACGGCGGTAGCCGACTCCCCCTTTTTTTGTTTTTTTTAGCCTCAGGACCATTGCCAAATGGCCTGCTAGAGGCTGTCTGCTTGGATATTCACCCATGCTGTAAATCTGTTAAGTGCTGACCCAAGCCCATGCTTGATGGTGGATGGTGGATGTTTTATGTTCGTTATGGTTATAGGGTAGCTATTTCAAGGTTTCCCTCGGAATTTGCACTACAGTTACACACGGTGACAGCATAGGTGAGTCCTGATGGCCATCCCCGGTTTGATTCGGCAGGCGCAGCAGTGGTTGCGCAAAACCCCCGAACGGGCCCTCGACCAAGCCTATGAGGCCGCCCGGATGATTGTTGCGATCGAGGATGAGCATTTCGATGGCAACCCAATATCACCGCAATATGGCAACTACGGCCAGAGCGCCCAAGTTTACTTTCAAGGGGAGCTCAAAAAGTATCTCAATCTGATCACGGTGCGGATGACGGAGTTTCGGGCCAGTAGCGCCATGCTCCGAGTCTCGGATCCCAAGATGATCGAAATCCAGGTCAACAATTCCCAGGTCGATGAATTTTCCCTCAATTTGATTGATAAACCCGCGATCTTTTTTCGCAAACTTCGGTTTGTAGATGATGTCTTGAGCCGTTACCGCAACAGGAGTGAGTCGTCCTCTACCGTGGTGATCGTTAAAGAGCCAGGAACCGCATCACCCATGCTCAACCCCAAGGCATTGGCACCCTTGGCGGTAGAAAACAATGGCCCTCGGGCAGCAGGTCTGTCGGATCGGGCAAATATATTACCCCGATCGATCTTGCGGACGGTGGATCGCATCCGCCAGGAGTTAGATCCCGAAGCCGAAGAACAGGTGATGCGAAACTTTCGCTCCTCTAAAGGTAAAACCTTTACTGCCATCAAGTTTTTGCTGATATTAATTAGCCTGCCGCTGCTCGCTCAACTGTTTAGCAAAAACCTGATCTTTGGTCCTATGGTGGACTATACCCGTGCCCAAACCCAGGCTGAGGTTTTTCTCAATGTAGAGATGGAGGAAGAAGCCCTCCACGAATTACAGCAATTCGAAGAGCGGCTCCGCTTTGAGGTGCTGATTGGGACGACGGAGCCCATGTCGGAAGTCAACATTGAGCGCACGGTCCGCACCAAGGCCACAGAAATTGAAGCCAATTACCAACGACGCAGCGCCGATGCCGTCAAGAACGTTTTCTCGGACATAGTGGCAGTGGCTACTTTTGCGCTGTTGCTGGTGACGCAGCGTCGAGAGGTTGCCATTCTCAAAGGATTTGTGGATGAAATTGTTTATGGCCTGAGCGATAGTGCCAAGGCTTTTATCATCATCCTATTTACCGATATGTTTGTGGGCTTCCACTCCCCCCATGGCTGGGAAGTGCTTTTGGAAGGGTTATCTCGACATCTGGGGTTTGCAGCCAACCGCAGCTTTATTTTTCTGTTTATTGCCACTTTCCCGGTGATTTTAGACACGGTGTTTAAGTACTGGATTTTCAGGTACCTCAACCGCATTTCTCCCTCGGCGGTGGCCACTTACAAGACCATGAATGAGTGATTCCCCAGAATGGTAGTGGATAATACGTTTGGGAATCAGACGCCTTTTTTCTGTTTATGTACGACTGCATCATTATTGGGGCAGGCCCCGCTGGTGGCACGGCGGCCTATCATTTGGCAAAGCAAGGGCATTCGGTGTTGCTGTTAGACAAGGCTCCCTTGGGCCGATATAAGGCTTGTAGTGGGGTGGTGTCTCCCCAAATTGCCCAGTGGTTTGATTTTGATTTGACCCCTGCGATCGATCGCACTGTTCGCCAGATTCGCTATACCTGGAAACTGGGGGATGAGATTTGCTCGGCCCTCCAGACCCCAGATCCACTGTGGGTGCTGAAACGGGAGTTGTTTGATCGGTTTTTGGTGCAGCAGGCCCAGCACCAAGGGACAACGGTCAAGGCTGAAACGCCGGTGACGGGGATTGAGTGGGTGGGAGATCGCTGGCAAGTCACCACCCCCCAAGCCACCTTTGAAGCTCAGTATCTGGTGGCCGCTGACGGGGCCGATGGCCCCACTGCCGGTTGGCTTGGTTTTAAACCCCACAAAGCTCGACCTGCAGCAGTCTTAGAGATCACCACTGATAGCCCTGTGGGGGAGGACTGTGCCCTCAGCTTTGAGTTTGGCCTAGTGAAAAATGCTTGCCTCTGGAGCGTCCCGAAGCGACAGGGTTATACCCTTGGGGCCGTTCGCTTTGTTGGCAACAATAGCCAAGATCTGCAACCTGGGCTAGAAGCCTACGCCGCCGGTCTCGGACTGGGGGACTATCCCCAAACCTTCCATCGCCACCCCCTGCAACTGTGGGATGGAGATCGCCCCCTGCACCGAGAGCGGGCATTGGTGGTGGGTGAGGCGGCAGCCCTGGTGGATCCCATTAGCGTCGAGGGCATTCGACCCGGCATCTTTAGCGGAGCCAAGGCCGCTGCCGCCATCCATCATGCGTTAGCAGGCCATGGTGAAGCACTCCCTGAATATACTCGTACCCTTCAGACCGAGTGGGGCACCGATATGCAATGGGCGCAACGTATCGCCAGCGTCTTTTTCCGGGTACCCGGCTTGGGGTATCGGGTGGGCATCAAGCGCCCCTCAGCCACAGAACGCCTCGGGCAAATCTTGGCGGGCGAGGTGCGCTACAGCGACATCGCCAACCGGGTGCTGAAGCGCCTCTCAACGGGGTTTATCCCTGGCCGTAATCACCAGCGTTAATTGGCTTGAAAAGAGCTACGACCCTTGAGGCTAAGGACAAGAACCTTGAAAATCACAGTCTGGGCTGAGGATCTAAATGCTTAAATAAATCTTATTAAGCTATCAAAACCTGGATTTTGGTATAGATGGCATCTATTTGGGATGTCTGCTTTCAGTAACATCGGACGGTTTATAGGCTAGGAAGAAGTCTTATGAGTGGAAATGACGCCCGCGTTCAAGCGATTCAGCAAATCGTTAACAAGGAGACAATGCCGCCAAAGGCTCCACAGCCCCTGGCAAAAATCTGGGCTGATAATGTCTTCAATCTCAGCAAGATGCAGGCCAGCCTTCCTAAGGCGGTTTTTAAATCGATTAAGAAGACCATCGTGAGTGGGGAGAAGCTTGATCCCTCTGTAGCAGACGCGGTGGCCACCGCCATGAAGGATTGGGCCATGGCAAAGGGGGCACTTTACTATGCCCACGTTTTCTACCCCATGACCAACCTGACCGCAGAGAAGCATGATGGCTTTATCTCGGTACAAGGTGATGGCAGTGCCATTTCAGAATTTGGTGGCAAGGTTCTGGTGCAAGGGGAACCCGACGGCTCCTCCTTCCCCAATGGTGGTATTCGTGGCACCTTTGAAGCCCGAGGCTACACGGCTTGGGATGTCACCAGCCCCGCCTATGTCATGGAAACAGACAACGGGGCAACCCTTTGCATTCCCACCGTGTTCGTCTCCTGGACTGGAGAGGCCCTCGATAAGAAGGTACCTCTGCTGCGCTCGATTGCGGCTATGGATAAGGCTGCGAGCAAGGTTTTAGGGCTATTGGGATATACCGACATCGCCCACGTCAACTCCAGCTGTGGCGCTGAGCAAGAATACTTCTTGGTGGATGCTAATTTTGCGAGCCAGCGCCCTGACCTGCTTTTGGCTGGGCGGACCCTGTTTGGTAAGGCCCCTGCGAAGGGTCAACAATTTGACGATCACTACTTTGGGGCCATCCCTGAGCGGGTCCAGGTCTTCATGCAAGACGTGGAAGAGACCATGTACAAGCTGGGGATTCCCGCCAAAACCCGTCATAACGAGGTCGCGCCCGGTCAGTTTGAGATCGCGCCCTTTTTTGAAGCGGCTAACGTGGCGAGCGACCACCAACAGCTCACCATGACGATTTTGAAGCACACGGCCAAGAAGCATGGCTTTGTCTGCTTACTACACGAAAAGCCCTTTGCTGGCATCAATGGTTCGGGTAAGCACGTCAACTGGTCGGTGGGCAACTCGACCCAAGGCAACTTGTTGGATCCGGGTGACTCTCCCCATGAGAATGCTCAGTTCCTCGTCTTTTGCGGGGCGGTGATTCGCGGGGTGCATAAGTACGGTCCGTTGATGCGGGCGGCGATCGCCACCGCCAGTAACGACCACCGACTGGGAGCCAACGAGGCCCCACCGGCGATCATGTCGGTTTACCTCGGGTCACAACTCGAAGAGGTGTTTGAGCAAATCAAGAGCGGTACCGTCAAAGACTCGAAGCATAAAGGCGTGATGGACCTGGGCATTGCTGTGGTTCCTCCCCTCAGCAAAGATCCGGGAGATCGTAACCGTACTTCACCCTTTGCCTTTACCGGTAACCGCTTTGAATTCCGTGCAGTCGGCTCTAACCAATCGGTGTCGGGTCCACTGATTGTGCTCAATACCATGTTGGCTGACTCCTTAGAGTGGATCGGCAATCGCCTAGAGAGCGAAATGTCCAAGGGGCTAGAGCTGAATACCGCTATCCTGACCGTCCTCAAGGAAGTCATGGAAGAGCACGGTGCCGTTGTCTTTGGGGGCGACGGTTATTCGGAAGAATGGCATAAGATGGCCGTCGAAGAGCGGGGCTTATTAAACTTGCCCACCACCGCCGATGCCCTGCCCTATCTCAAGGCAGAATTTGTTGAGGATCTGTTCAAGAAAACTGGCGTACTAACACCCGTCGAGCTAGAAAGTCGCTTTGAGGTTTATGCCGAGCAATACATTCTGGCGATTGAAGTGGAAGCTAAGTTGGTCACCAGCATGGCTAGCACCACAATCTATCCCGCAGCCGTTGAGTACCTCTCAAAGCTATCCGGGACGATTGCAAGCTTGACTGGCATGGGCATCGATCTTGAGAAAGAAAGTGCTCAGAAAATTGCTACTCTGACCAACGCTATGGTCGCAGCAACAGATAAGTTGGCTGCAGCCATGGAGAAGCATGATTTTGCCTCCACTGAAGAGCATATGCAGTATTGTGCAACGACCATTCGCCCGTTAATGGATGCGGTTCGTGAATATGCTGATGGCCTGGAAGGCATGATCGCTGACAGCTCCTGGCCCTTGCCCACCTATCAAGAAATGTTGTTCATCAAGTAGCCCCTAGGCTTGAACGACAAATCGTTACAGGGGGTGTTGCTGATATGGGTTGTCGGCAACACCCCCTTTTTTTATGGTTTTCAAGGGCACGCTATCTGCTAACAGGTCTGATCATGGCTGAGGGGCAAGTCCTGCGCTCGACAGCGATGGTTGTGGCGTAACTCTCTGCTGCGCCTGTTGCCAGGGTATAGCCGTGGGTAAGACTGAGAACCCATTTTTGCTGTGTTCAGGGTCAGAGCGCTCCTAGGTATTCTAAGCCAAGGGGCCAGCGCTATAAATAGCTGATTTTGGATGCGCTTCTATGGACAAGATCAGTTTGTTGCCCAGAAAGCGTTGCTGATTGGGCTGGCGCTCAAGCCGCGATCGCCAGCAGAAAGAACGTTTTGATACCGTTTAATATTTTGATACGCACTTAACTGAACTCAGTGAAACTGCGGTCAATTGCGCACGAGCCACCCGTTCAATCTGTCGTGCGCGCAGTGAAATCTGGGGGGCATCCCTTATTTAGGGGGTGATTCAGGATTGAATCCGACTCCATAGAGCCCCTGAATCGGAGCATCAACCGTGCGATCGCTGAGAACCCAAAACCCCTACCATCACTTAATCAACCGATAAAGTTTCGATGATTAAAGTCGTTTGGGGTGTTAATTAATACGACTCGTACGTAAGACTGTTTACATTGCCCTAAGAGAGTGGTTCCCTTACCCCCTTCCCGGAAAAGACAAACGCCCTTTCAGTTGCATCTACCTTTCAACAATGACTAACACCATGAAGTTACTCTGCATTAATCTCTGTGTCTTGCCCAAAGGCTTTGGCCTTGTGCTTGGATGTTGCATTTGCAGCTTGAGCCTATTGATGCTGTGCAATCCTGGGGCTTACGGCACAGAGGCCGGAGATGAGTTCCCAGACCAAACCACCGGTGGCGGCACCCATTGGGTGGCGGCATTAGAACCCATTGCACACTAGGACATCCCAAAAACCTGATCCCCAAGCCTCTGCCTTAAGGTTCTCCTCAACCACCCAGGGCTGAAGTCTTCTATCTACCGAGGAGAATTCTCAGCGCCTGGGCACCCTATAGCTGGGTTCAACAGCTTCCGGCATGCTTCAAGGCTCAAAGTCGCCAGTGCCAAAAGCTTTGCGGCATTGGCTATGGCTATCGTTAACATGTTGCTTAAGCGGCCAGAGTAGCCGGCGCTCTTTATTGCGCCAGAACCTGAGAATACTCTGCCCTAAAGAGAATTTCTGCCGCCTAACCTTAAGCCCATGAGCTGATAATGCCAATCCCCTTGGGTCCCCACCAAAAGTTTTGGAGAGCGCTCTCGAACACCTTTACCTCATGTTTGAGTGTTCGAGGTCGTGCCACTGTCGTCGTGAGTTTAATCTCTGTCACCCTCGTGACGGGAATTAAACAAATCGGTGGGCTACAACGATTTGAATTGGCGGGATTTGACACCCTCACCCGCCTCAGTCCCGCTCAAAGCCTAGATTCTAGATTGGTCATTGTTGGCATTACCGAAGCCGATCTTCAACAGTATGGATGGCCTTTATCTGATCAGACGATTGCGGAACTGCTAGAAACCATTCAGCGCCATAACCCTAAGGTGATCGGCCTTGATATTTACCGAAGTTTTCCCCATGCACCGGGCTCGGCCCAACTCACTGAGCAGTTGAGCCGTGACAATGTGATTACCATCATGAATGTGGGCAGTCGCGCTAAAGGTGATCAAGTGCCGCCGCCGCCAATGGTGCCCTGGGAACGGGTGGGCTTCAATGATCTCACGATTGATCCTGACGGTGTTTTACGTCGCAGTTTGCTGTTCGTCAACGCTGCCGAAAACCCCTATTTTTCCTTTTCCCTAAGGGTGGCAGCGCAATATGTTGACCATTCAAAGACTGTGCTCAGTGCTGACCAAACCGCTTTGATTTTGGGGAAGGGCACCATTCCTCGATTGCCCAAGGGGGCCGGTGGCTACCAGAACATTGATGCCCGTGGCTATCAGACCCTGTTGCGATATCGAACCTCCGATTTGCCCGCCCAAAGCTTAACGGCGCAGCAAATCCTGACTGGTGACTTTGAGGGGGAAGTGCTCCAGGGAAAAGTTGTCTTGATTGGGTCGGTTGCCCGTAGCCTCAGGGATGAGTTTCATACCCCCTATATGGCTGGCTCGGGCGAAACATTTGCCATGCCAGGGGTGGCCGTCCATGGCCAAATCATTTCTCAACTGCTGGATATCTCAGCGGGTGAAGCCGCAATTTATTATTTTTTGCCCCCTTGGGGTGAGTTCGTTTGGTTGCTGCTGTGGGTTGCGCTGGTTAGCGGTGTGGCTTGGTCGGTCAAACAGCCAGAAGTAATTTTGCTGATGGCGATCAGCCTAGGCTTGGTCAGTTTTGGCGTTAGTTTTGTGGGCTTCAGCCACTTGATCTGGTTGCCAACCGTAGAACCTATCCTGGGGCTACTGATTGCCATGGGGTTAGTGCTGGGCCAAAAGGCCATGTACCAAAACACCCACGATGCGTTAACGGCGTTACCTGGTCGCGACTTGTTTCTGGCCTATATTCAGAGATCGCTCACCAACCCCAGCACCCAGGGCCTGACCGTCGCCTTTCTCGATATCAACCGATTTCAGGTCATCAATAAAAGCCTAGGGCATTCTGCCGGCGACTGTGTCTTGGTGACCATTGCCGAGCGGTTAACCGCAACCCTAGATGATCAGGTCAAACTAGCTCGGGTCGGCGGCGATGAATTTGCCATCCTCTTTCCCCATAGTCGGCAGACCCAGATCAATGACTTCTTAGGAAGAATGCGCAATGTTCTGCTCCAACCGCTGATGCTCAGCAATCATCGGCTATCGATCACCGTCAGCGTGGGTTTGGCCATCACCCAAAAGCAATCCCACCAAAATCCTGAAGACCTACTGCGGGATGCCCATACCGCCATGTACCGGGCCAAGGCGATGAACGAATTTCGCCACCAGGTCTTTTCCACCGATATGCGAGAAGACGCCCTCAGCCGACTTGATTTAGAAAGCGACCTATTGGCCGCCTTCGATAATCAGGAGTTCTTTCTGAGTTACCAGCCGATTGTTTCCCTCAGAACTGGCCATTTAAGCGGGTTTGAAGCCCTAGTCCGTTGGCATTCTGGTGAAAAGGGCATCATTTCTCCGGCGGAATTTATCCCGGTGCTCGAAGAAACGGGGCTGATTTTGCCCTTAGGCGAATGGATCTTTCGGGAAGCCTGTTGCCAACTGTCGAAGTGGCAGGCTCAATTCCCCGATCAACCCCTCAAGATCAGCATCAATTTATCGGCCCAGCAATTTAAACAAGACAATTTATTTTGCAAGATCGAGCTGATCCTCAAGGAATTTCACCTAGAGGGGCATGTCATACAAATTGAGATTACTGAAAGTACGATCATCGAAGACTCCCAGGCCGCCTACGAATTGATGATTCGACTCAAGCAATTGGGCATTCACATCGCCATTGATGACTTTGGTACGGGCTATTCATCCCTCAGCTATCTGCACCGCTTCCCCAGTGATGCTCTGAAGATAGATCGCTCCTTTGTTAGCCGCATGGAAGATAGCACCGAAGACTATGAGATTGTCCAGACCATCGTCAGTTTGGGGCAAAAGCTGAATATGCATTTGGTGGCTGAAGGGGTTGAAACCATCAAGCAGTCGGACTTGCTCCGTGAAGCTGGGTGTGAATATGGTCAGGGTTATTTTTTTGCTAAGCCCTTATCCGTTGCCGACGCCAGTGACCTGATTGCCAGCCAAGCGAAGTCACTGTTTGGCCTATATCCATAGCATCACCCCCAAGACCACCAGCAAGATCGAGAGCAGGACTTGAAAGCGCTCGACAGGTAGGTGTTGGTTACACCAGCCCCCCAGCCAAATCGCGATGAGAAGGCCGGGAAACGCAATGCCATAAAGCTGGAGCATATGCAGGGTCCAGAGCCCACCCAAGCCATGGCTGATGAGGATACCAATGCCAGTAGGAAAAAAGTAGCCCTGTAGCGTCGCCCGAAATTGGTCGGGGGGCCAGCGACGCATGTTGCCGTACACCACTGCCGGAGGACCGTTCGTGTTGTATGCCCCCCCCAAAACTCCAGCTAAAAACCCAAAGGGCAAGGCCCAATAGGGTGACTCAACTTTAGGGAGACGAGCCCCCGTCAGACGATAGACACCGTACAGAACCAGCAGAACCCCGATGGTGTGGATGATCCAGGGGCTGGGCAGGGCTTTTAATAGATACACCCCGACCGGAATACCCGCCAGGTTTGCCACGATCAATCGCCAGGTGGAGGCAAATTCGACCTGCTGCCAATCGGTGGCCAAAATGATGGCGGCTCTGGTGGTTCCGACCAGCGCAAAGAGTGGGGTGGCCTGATGTAGTCCCAGCACCAGGGTCAGCAGCGGCATGGCCAATAGGGCACCGCCAAAGCCAAAGGTGGACGACATAAAGGCCGACATAAATAAAATCAGCCCAACCAGGGAAGCCTCAACCATTCACCCTCTTGCCAAGTCGCCCGTTCTATTATGGGGGGCCAGCCCTGACTGTCAGGCATATTCTGTGGGGAATTACCACATTCCATTGATCGGGCGTTGCGTGGCTGAGGGCGTTGTTACGCCCTCCCGCTTTGCCCCTTAGCCATCGCTGCTTGTGCCTATTATCCAGTGGCAGAGTCTGCCTCGGCATCTTCAAAATCTTCCCAAGCCATACTAGATAGCCAGTCGGTCAGGTGGGTGACCAGCTCTTTGCCCCCATGGGAGAAGGTGCCATTGGCCATGCGGTAGCTGTCTACTGAGAAAAACCTGGGGAGCTACCCCCTCTGGCCTATTCTTTTTGCAAAACCTCTGCAAAGGCTAGGTTCTCAGAGGCCATCACAAAGATCGTGCTTGGCAAAGGACTCGTGCGGGTCTGTAGGGTTTCGTAATAGGCTCCAAATTCAGCGGCACTTTTGGGGGTGGCTAACCCCAAAAACACTAAATCAGCCATTTGAGACGAGAGCCTCAGAATTTCATCAAAGGGTCGCCCATCCGCCACAATCACCTGGGAGCTGGCCCCAATGCGAAGGCTCTCGGTAAGACGATTGAGGTTGGCCTCCGCAGCGGCGGCAGCGGCGGCATTGGGCACCACCAGCTTTAGGCAAATTTCCGCCCCTCGCCAATCGCGACTGGTGCGCAGCAAATAAGCCAAAATCAGCATCAACCCACCATTGGCCTGCAAGCCCCCCCACCACACATCAATGCGGCGGCTCCGGGCGGGGCGGCGCTGAATTTGGGTAAAGGTGTCTGGGTCGCTGCGCAAAATCAAGACATTGCGCTTGGCCTGATGGCATTGGGTCACCATTTGGCAAAAGCGATCGCGGTTCTCCGGTTTTTCCGCATCCCCCAATAAGATCGTGTTGGGCATCAGCGGCCCCATGCCGTAGGCTTCCATCAGTTGGGTCATGCCCGCGAAGGGATCGGGAGCCGTCACCAACCGCACAAAGGCTTGAATGCCCTGGCGTTCGAGATAGTCTTGCAGGGTGCTCTCCATGGCGTCTTGGCGGGCCACATCTCGACTGCCCGAGGGCAAGACGCTGGCCACGGTAAATAGCCCCCTTTGGTGGGTCAAGGTATGGGCGAGGGCAATCAAGTGCCAGCGCTTGGTGGGGGCTCCGGAGAACACCAGCAGGTGAGGTCGCCAATTTTTGGAATCTAGGGCGCTGCCAATATTCAGCAGCGCAGCCCGCAGCAGGGTCATCCATACCCCTTGGCGCACATCGCCCCAGGTGCTTTTAATTTCCCGCTGCTCTAGCCAAAGATAAATGCCCAAAACAATCACCGCCGCGAGCACCGTTGCCACGGCATTGATCAAAAACATGATTGCCACGCAGGCCACAGCCCCGAGCAGGGAAAACCCCCAATGCACCTTAAAAGTGGGCCGAAAAGAGGGGCTGGCCAGAAATCCTTCTACCCCAGCGACCACATTCAGCACCATGTAGGTCGTCAAGAAAAACATGGTCAGCACCGGGGCAATCAGGTTCAAATCCCCGACCGAAACCGCTGCCAAGGCAATGCCCAGGGTAAAGAGGGTGCCCAACCGGGGCTCATCGCCCAGACCTTCCCCCTTTCCCATCCAGCGGCAAGACCGGGGCAAGATGCCATCGCGCGCCAGGGCCTGCAAAACGCGAGGAGCCCCCAAAATGCTGCCCAGGGCACTGGAGAGGGTCGCCCCCCAAACCCCTAGCACAATGGCATCCCCCCAAACCGCCATCCGGCGCATTACTAAGGGGTCTGCAATCAAGGTGTTGGCGTCTGCCCGCCAGTAGAGCAGCAGGGGAATCACCATATAGACGACATAGCCCGTGGCGATCGCCGCTAGGGTGCCGATGGGAATTGCCCGAGTCGGCTCTTTTAAATCTCCCGACATACTGACCCCTGCCATAATGCCGGTCACCGCCGGGAAAAACACCGCCAGCACCGCCCAAAAACTGACTGACCCTGGCATCTCGGGTGGGGTGAGGGTGGTGGGTTCTACGGCGTGCCCAAAGGCTAAGGAAATGAGCGACAGCACGATCGCCGCCATGATGAAATACTGGGCACGAATGGCGATCGCCGCCGACTTCAGGGCCAGCAGGGTGACCAAAACCGTCGTAATCAAAGCAATTACGGTTTGATTGAACTGGGGAAAGACCACCACCACACTCTCAGCAAACCCTAGAGTATAGAGGGCCACCGACAGGGCCTGGGCAAAATAAAGCGGAATCCCCACCGCCCCACCGGGTTCAATCCCTAGGGAACGGCTAATCATGTAATAAGCCCCGCCCCCTTTCACCACTTGATCCGTAGAAATTGCGGAAATAGACAGTCCGGTCAGAAACGTAATCGTGGTGGACAGGGTGACAATGGCCAACGTGCCCCATAGGCCCACATGGCCCACAACCCAGCCAAACCGGAGGTACATAATCACCCCCAGAATGGTCAGAATGGATGGGGTGAACACTCCGCCAAAAGTATTGAGGCCAGCGGTCTTGGTGATTTCTTTAGACATCTATAACCCTGAACCCCAAAACAACTCTTTCCCAATGGTCAACGATCTAGCTCCTTATCATGCCCAAAACCCCAGTAAAACGGCTGATCTGAGACGCTGACCCCGGACTCACCCCCTGGCGTAACGACTGACATCACAACAATGGACATCACTCAGCGCGCGCAACGATCACCGCTATCCCTGGGTATTATCCATGCAGTGAAATCGGCATAAAAGCCTAATTCATGGGGGTTTGGGGCAGTGCTGAAGCACCCCTAAGTTCAAAGCAATCAAATTTAATACTAATATGGGCTAAGTTTTTACTTGCGTTGGGGGTGTCTGGGCCATTTCATGCTGTTAGTGGGTGTCCTTACCCACATTTGAGGCATTACTGATATCCTGACCTCTAGCCACCCAGCTTCATTCTCATATCGAGATAAGGTTCCCTACCGCGATGGCTGCAGGCCGATCTTTAGTCTCATTTTTACCGTGCTCTACTCCGTTACTGTTTACGTTTTTGACTAATTGATGCTGACTGCCCTTGCTTGGTTGTCCTTAATCCCGATGGTGGCCACCGCTGCCCCATCACCGGCTTTTGTCCCCCCGGTGGTGGAGAAAGTTGCCCTGACAGAATCGGAGCAATTGGCGGAACAACAGGCCGTGGTTGTTCGCCATCAAGAGATTCGGCCCTTACCTGGCAGCTTAGACACGATTCCGGTGTTCAACAGCAACAGCCCGGAATTAGTCCAGGAAGAAGGGATTCTGCTATCCACCTTTCCAGCCGATGGCATGGCCGTGGACGAGGCCCATCTGGATTTTGCATTTGAGGGCCGCTTCGATATCTTTGCCCACCATGTCGCTCGGGGGCTGCATGCGGGCGATCGCCGCACCCTGTTCATGGGCACCGTGGTCTATAACCCCAGCGATGAGCCCGTCAATTTAGAGGTTTTACAAGGGGTCAGCTATCTCAGCCAAGAAGCCCCCTTTCTCGACTTGCCCGCCTACGTGGCTAACCCCAATGGTCAGGTTTTTGCAGGACCCGGTAGCCGTACGGTAACCGACATGTTGCAAGGGCGGCACCAAAACCAATGGCCAGAGATGGTGGTGATTCCCCCCCGCCAAGCCTACTTGCTCATGAATGCGCCGATTCCCCTACGGCGACTACCCATTCCCACGGATGCGACCCTGCCCCCAGGGTTACCCCTGCCAGGGGAAGCCATCCAGGCCAACGGCCTAGCCGTTGCCTCCTCAGGAACCGGTGCGGCCAACCTGGTGGCTTCCAATCAACCGCTACCCAGTAACGGGCGATCGGCGCTGCTCTATCTCTCCAGCAGTGGCCCGGTGTATGTGGCAAATCTAGCGATGTATGCCCCCCGCAACGGTCTCGGGTCGGAGCGCGCTCCGACCCTGAGAGAATGGCTCAACCTCTTGACCACAGAGGGTTTTGCTGGCCCTCGGGATATTCCCCCCACCAACCCCGACACCTACGACTTTGGGCAGTTTTTCTATGGCCGGGTGGCTGGGGTGGCCCAGGGGTCACAGTGGCGAGCATTTGCCACCGATGGCCCCAGCAGTACTCGCCTGACGATTCCGGCGGCGGGTCAGGCTTTTTCCTACGTGCTCAGCACCGTAGACCACAACACCTTAGGTACAGGTCAGGTGCAAAGTGCGCCTATCGTTGCCCGCTATGACGATACGGCCTACCGAGCCCATGGCAACTATGGGATTCATTACACGGTTTCTTTCCCGCTGTATAACCCCACTGAGGCTTCTCAGACGGTGGTATTAAAGCTACAAACCCCTCTACAGGATGAAGCGCTAACAGAGGGGCTACGGTTTCGTAATCCCCCGGATGATCGGATATTTTTCCGAGGGACCGTGCGGGTGCGCTATCCCAGTGGTCTGGGTCTGATGCAAACGCGCTACATCCATGTGGTGCAGCGTCGTGGTCAAGAAGGGGAGCCCCTATTACAATTTCGGTTGCCCGCTGGGGTACAGCGGCTAGTAGAAATAGAGTTGATTTATCCCCCCGATGCCACCCCCCCTCAGGTATTGACCCTGACAACCCTGGGTGACCCGGATGTGATTGAGGCTAACGCCCACCGGTAATATGCTTTGCTCCCGTCTCAGGGCGAGCGGGCAACTTCTAAAATGGGAACTCCTGTCTCTGTAGGGGTCTATTTGTGATGTTGATCATGGCTAGCCTCGGGTATTCGTCACCATAACAGGGGGAGCGGCAGCACTCACAAACCGCAAAAATGTCACTGTTGCTACAGGACTATTGTCACCACCCTGATGTTGCGTTTGCGAGACGATAGCCTTGTCGAAGTAAATCGACATCGCAACGCACCAGACTGGAGTTCCTCCCATGCATCTCACCTATCGCGGCTGCTTTTGAAGCCCCCATCGCTGGCACCGAAGCTGACCGTCGCGATTGAGTAAACCGGCATCTTCTTGGGCGAGCAATACCAAATGAAGCAAGCCCACTTAGTACAGCGACAGCCTGCCAAAATGCTGACCTATCGGGGCGTTCATGATTCTCCCTAAGCCCACGGACTTGAGTTCCTGACAATCACACTGCTTTCCTAACGCACTCAACGGAGTTGTCCCATGTCACCCCAGCAAATCGAAGGTCTCACCCTCTGCCTAACCATCGTTCTGATGACGTTAGCCATTTGTCCGATGGTGGTGTGGGGCATTAAGGGCAATAGCATCTAGGTGTTCCCCCTCCCTTCTTTAAGCGTTCTCTCTCCTCTCAACGTTCAACGAAGACAGCAGCACACTGCCCCAGCCTCAGCGGCTGGGGCTTTTTATTGGAAACGCCCCAAGCCACTCCCCCCGGTTCATTACGAAGTGCTCCTGGTCGTTCACAAAATACCCCCGATCAGCAGTGAAACGCACCATCAGTAGATGGGTGAAGTCGCTATATTCCCGGTTATTGGCCCAGATGCGCAAAACACGCAAGCCATTTTTGAGACGACACAGCCATTGATAGGGGGGGACCTGATCGATCCGGCGTGGGCCAACCGAGGGTGGTCCCGTCCCATGGTTGGAAGGTGTGAAAAGGGTTCCAGGAATAATGGACTACTCAGCGCACCTCCAGCTCAGGTCAGCTTCTGGCCAATTGCTCTGAATCCATTGCTCTGAGATCCTTTGAGCACCCAATTCCCTTTTCAACCTCCCATGGAAATTAGTTCGACACGAGCGGGGGGCGCTGCATGGGCAAAATCAAGGTGGCGGGATCATTGAGATAGTCAATGTGATCCAACAGATGCCCTAAGAGACGCTCTTGGGAAGCCTCACTCGGTGCACTGTGGGGATTGAGGGTTAGCAGAATAAAACTACCATCCTCTGCACAGGGCAAGCCGTAGCTCATTACGGCGCAGATGACCGGATTTTCAGAGACTAAGAGACCAGAGTCCAAATCACTCACGGTAAAGACCGTATCGGCTTCTAGAAAATAAGGAACAGGTAGGTTATTCACGTCGTTGAATTTTCCGGTAACGCTGCGGCAACGCTCTTCTGCCGCCACCTCGCCTAAGTCCGAAAAACGGACCATGGGTGAGAATTCCGTGTCATTGCGGCCAAACATGGTCCAGCCTTGACGGGTCAACTCACAGGTAAAGAGCACCTCATCTAGGGGATCTGAGGTGCCGTCACTATCGACAATGTAAAGGGTGGCTGCACTCGGGGAAGCCGTGGCGGTAATCAGCGCTAGGGGGGTGCTGAGGGATAGGAGTGTAGCCGAAACCTTGTTCCA
>CAYGVA010000062.1:15203-19356 GCA_964353225.1 uncultured Leptolyngbya sp. | reverse complement strand
AAACGGCCCGTCCCCATTGCCCCCAGCGGCTATATAGAGCTGAGGGGCAATGGGGCGAGCTTCACCCGCATCTACAGCGATGGCAAAACCAAAAAGCATCCATGGGGGCTGAAACATCTACGGCGGCTCAATGCCAAGGGTTACGGGGTTTACTTTGTGGTGAACCCAGGCGGCGGCGATGATGAGGCGATCACCGAATCTAGAGCGCTGTTTTATGAATGCGATGCCATCGGTAAAGCTGACCAATGGGAACAGCTACGGCAGCTACAGGCGGCAACGGGCGGCAACTGGACAGCAGTAGAAACCTTTAAGAGCCTGCATTGCTACGGGCATTTATCCCAGCCCCTAACGGACCTAGGGGAATGGCGGCAACTGCAACAGCGACTCATCCAACGACAGGATAGCGATCCATCCATCCACAACCCGGCGCGGTTGATGCGGTTGCCAGGTTTTGACCACTGGCGATGGGATGGCGAGGCATTGCAATCGTCACCCGTTACCCTACGGCAGATAGGGCAACCCGGCCCCCTGGTGGCTATTGAGGCAGTGTTGCCAGAGTGGGACCAGGCGCGATGGGAGAAAAAAGCCAGCGGGGTAACGCATTCCCATAAAGGATCTATTAGCTCCCCTGCATTACCCACGGCGGTTGATTCCCCCTGGGATATTCGCAACTTTGCCCACCACCTCGAAGGGTTTGCCAACGGGCGGCGCGGCTGGGATACGGCTAAATGTCCGGCCCACAATGGGGAATCTGACAACAGTCTCCACATCAATACGGCCACCGGCGCATTCACCTGCCATGGGGGATGTAACCCTAAATCGGTCTATAGTGCGGCCCTAGATCTGGCCTGTAGCCGTGGATATGAGCGGCCCAAAGGTAAAGGCGGCGGTGGGTACTCAATCCCACAATCCCAACGCCTGGTCGCCACCCATACGGCAGATGAGCGATGGGTAGCGGATGCCCTGGCAGGGATTGACCTATCAGCGGCAAGGGTGATCGGCATCAAATCAGGCCACAACAGCGGCAAAACCTCATGGGTAACGGAATGGCTGGAATCCCGATATCAGCAGCAACACATCCCCATCTACCCCATCACCTATCGGGTGAGCCTAGAGCGCGGCTATGGGGCAAAATTCCTAATCCCGACCAGAGAGGAGGCGGCGCAATGGGCCGCATCCATGGATATCAGCGGCTTTACCGCCTGCATCCATAGCCTCAAGGCTGATTCAGCTTTGGGGTTTGATGCCGAGCTAACGCCCCCCGGCCCGGTTCTGTTGGATGAGGTGCGGGGCGTTTTGTGGGATCTGGTAGATTCTCCCCTGGTGAAGCGCGGGGCAGTAGTGCCTCAGTTTGCGAGGTTCCTACAGCGCTGCTCAGAGGCGGGCTATCCCATAATCCTGATGGATGCGGCCCTAACGGATGCCGAAATCAGCGCGATCGCTGCGATCATCGGTGCCAAGGGTGACGAGGTTGTCACGCTGTCCAACACCCACAAACCGTGGGACGGGCGGCGCGTTTACTCCCACGATTCAGCGGCGGCATTGAGCCTGAAACTACAGGCCCACCTACGGCAGAATGCTGGCCCTGCTTTCATCTGCACTACATCCCAGAAACCGGGCAGTAGTTATGGGGCAATGGCCCTAGAGCGGCTATGTGGTGAGGTTATGCCCGGTGGCCGCCATCTACGGGTGGATGCGGAAACCGTCAAAGACCAAAACCACCCCGCAGCAAAACTAATGGTGTTGCTTGAGGGCGGAGATAAAGAGCTGATCGCCAAAGCGCTGATTAATAAATTCCTACGGCTATGGGACACCATCACCATTAGCCCGGTGATTGAGGCGGGCGTATCGCTGGAAATAATCGACTATTTCACGGGGTTATTCTGGTTCAATTTGGGGAATCTGCCCCCTGAGAACGCCCTACAGCAACCGCTGCGGCTACGGGATAAGCAATGCCCGGTTTACATGACAGCACCCGAGCGGGGGATGTCGGCAGCATTACGGCGCGGCAATGGCAGTCATGACCCGGCGATTGTGAGCAAAGGGGAGCTGCTAAAGGCTAAAGGCAACCTTCACCAGTTGCTTGCCCCATCCCATGATGGGGACCGATTGGACGCGGCCCTGCTGGACTACTGGATCACGGCAGCGGCAAGGCAAAACGCGGCGATTCCCCACTATCGGGCATTAACCCACGCATACCTCCGGGAAATCGGCTGCCAGGTGGAAACCGTAGAGGGTGACAGCGACGCGGCCACGCTAGAGAGCAAAATCCGTAGGGCATCGGCCAAAGGTGACCTACAGCAACGGGCGATCGCTATCGGCACGGCTGAAAAAATAGACGATACCGAAGCCGAAAAACTGAAGAAACGGCGCTATCAATCCGAAGCCGAACAGCGTAGCCTAGACCGGCATTCCATGACCCGGCGCTATGGTGCTGATGTCTGCCCCGGCATAGCGCTACTAGATGCCCTACGCCCAGAATTCAGAGGCCAAACCCAGCTACTGTTCTACCTCACCCTCGGACGGGAGCACCTTAAAAAAAGGGACCAAGCGGCCCTCGATGCCATGGCGGCCACCGGCGCGGTATTCCTGCCTGACCTCAATAAGAAATTGACCGGCATTAAAATCCACGCCCTAGAGCTATTGGGCATCGCGGCGCTTATCCCGATGGCTGGGGAGCTGCTACCCAATGATGGGGAGCTGATAGCGGATATCGCCGCAAAACTTGAGCATTGCAGCACCGACATTAACCGAATGCTGGGGATTGAATTTGGTGATAAATGGGGCACGGTGCGGCGCATTAACCACATTTGCAAAACCTATTTAGGACGGCCCCTGCTGAAACGGGCGAAGACCACCGGCAAGCGGGGGGTGAAGCGGCGGGTGCTGTATCGGGTAATCGATATCAACCCACCGGCGCTTGATGAGCTGCCAGAGTGGGCGATCGCTGGCGATATCGAGATCTGGGATGAGTCGGCATCAGATGAGATCGCCAAGCTGGCCACCACTATGGCGGGCTGGTTGCTGCCTCAATGGCTGGATGATGCCGTCACAAAAGCGGCGGCAACTGAGGCCCGTGTAACGCATTCCTGATAAAGATCTATCGGTCCCTGCCCCCGGTAAACCGGAAAAATTACGGAAAGGGGGGTGCTGCCGACAGGCGTGTTTTAGGAGTGCTATTCCCTGCAAAAAACAGGCAAGGCTGAGGCAGGCGCTTTGCAGTACTTCGGTAGTACGCTTGTAGTACTGCCATGATGCCGGTACCGTCTCAAAAATCTGAAAGGTGCCCACAATGCCCAGAAATAGCAAAGAACCGCAAACATCATCGGCCCCATCGGCCCCATCGGCCCTGTCAGAGGCCCAACAGCGGGCGATCTCCATGGTGGCCAGCGGCGCTACTGGCAGGGAGGTGGCGGCGGCGCTGGGGGTGAATGAATGCACTGTGTCGAGGTGGCGACAGTCGGCAGAATTTGAGGCGGCGGTGAATACTTTGCTGGCGGATGCCCACGATTCAGCGGCGGTAAAGCTGCGACAACTGGCAGATCAGGCGGTGGCCACCATCGCGGCGGTGCTGACCAATCCCGAAGCCAGCGCTGGGGATAGGCTCAAGGCGGCGGCGCTGGTGTTGGATAGGGTAGGACTGGCCACGGTGCCATCCATCGGCCCAACGGATGCCGAGCGGATCGAGAGCGATCGCAAAAATGAAGCGCGAGACTATGAGCTGTTCAATTCGACATGGGCTATTTAGACTTTTTGCGGCTGCGGTACAAATGCGGAAAACCTTGCGGGGTGAGGCTTGCTGGGTGTTTGGCGGCTATGTTTGGCAGCATTTTTGCCGCGCAAAATGATAACCTTTCGACCATCATTTTTCATAACATCCAGCCCCTGTATTTATCGTTTTGCATGGCAAATAAAAAGGGCGCTGGATACTGACATTTGTTGACATCCAGCCCTGTTTTAGGAAAAAACCGACTTTTCAGACCCCACACGAGGGATTCAGAACCCGTTCGTATCCCCCCTGATTCCCCATTGTCTGAAGCCAAACGGCGGGCGGTAGTCCTGATTGCCGAGGGGGCAACCGAACGGGCGGTATCAGAAGCGCTGGGGGTGAATGAATGCACCATCAGCCGCTGGAGACAGGATGCCGACTTCC
>CAYGVA010000062.1:0-15103 GCA_964353225.1 uncultured Leptolyngbya sp. | reverse complement strand
GCGCTGGGGGTGAATGAATGCACCATCAGCCGCTGGAGACAGGATGCCGACTTCCAAGCCAGCATCAATCGGCTATTGACGGATGCCAGGGATTCAGCAAAAAACCGCCTAAGGCAAGAAGCGCACACTGCCCTGGATACTCTATAAGGCATCATGACGGATAAGAGCGCCAGCGATCTCGATCTCATCACGGCAGCGGTGGCCATACTTGATAGATGCGTCACCCAACCCGGCCCCATTGGCCACACTGACCCAGCCCAAATCAGAGAGGATCAAGCATCGGATGCCCGCATGGAAGCAATATTTGGGAGCTGGCCATGAGCGATCAAGAACTGATGATGCTCAACATCACTCTGAAGCGCACCCTTCGAGAGCTGGCCAAAACAATCGCCACAGCCTCAACCAAATAGGATTCAGCACGGATCAGGGCACTGACGGCCACCGTCAAAGACTTGGGGGAGACTTGGACCTTGGGAATGGTGATGAGGGGGTAAGGGATCCCCACTTTCGAAAGGGCTCGAAGAAGGTATTTCGTCAGTTTTTCAGATAGCTACGCACGAGCGAAATCAATTTTAAAATATAAAGATGTGGCTAACTATGCTGCGAAGATAGCCAACCTAATATTGTGTTTCTCGGGAATTCGAGGAAACGATTAATTTTGCTCAAGCAAATCTGTAAATTGGCATTGAAGCATCTGGCACAGCTTTGCGAGCATTCTTCCATTTATCGAAGGCATTTCGTCAGTGCGCCTTAGCTTTGAGACTGTGTTGGGATGAACCTCAAGCATTTGGGCTAATTCTTTACCGGTGATACGCTTGTCTGCCATCACACGATTAAGTTTCCAATAAATCATTATTTATTTTCCTTGCCGCACCATTTACAAAACATTTATGGGTGTGAGCCCACAAGTGTTTTGGGCAATTGCCTTTGACATTTTGAATGGTAACAGTACAGGCTTACACTTTAAACCTTTGGCTGTGATATTTCACTCAAATTTCACACAAAACCCAGCGGAGATTCCCTGACATCGCACTTCCGACGTTTCGGCTAACAGCACTGAGCGCCAGCGGCACGTTGCCACCCAACGACCCCATTGCAGAGCGACGGCGGAAGTCTTGGATCGAGCGAGTCACCTGCGCCAAATATCAAAGGCACCTAAAGACGACTGATCCTGGCTTGTTGAGCTCTTACTAACGCCCTAGTCACTCTGCCCTACACACACAAATTGTGTGTGTTATCCTCTTATAGAGTGATAAATCGCTTTTTAAGGTGATCTACCACTCAAAAATTGTATTTGAGGAGCTTATGGCAAGCAACAGCAACAAAACATCTGACGAGTTCAAAAAGGGGCTGGCGAAAGGAGCTGGTTACGCATTGGGAGCAGCAACCGTCTGTGGAGCGATTGGCTTTGTACTAGCGGGTCCAGCAGGAGCCGTAGTAGGAGCTAAAGCAGGTGCGGCGGTTGGCGGTGGCGGTGGTGCCATCTCCTAGCGATAGAAGTTAGTGGTTATATCTCTGGAGGCACTTATGGGCGATTCTTTGAGATGGGTTTTAGGTGGGGTAGGCATGGCCGCTGGAGGGGCTTTCTTGGGTCCCCCAGGAGCTGTTTTTGGTGCCATGCTAGGAAAAGGATTTGGTGACATCTTGAATGGTGAGAGCCCAGATGTATCAGACGGTTCTGAGGGCTCTTCGTCCTCAGACTCCGCAGATGCATTTAGTGACTCTGGCTACGACAGCGATTTCATCGACATTGATGTCTTTTTCTAGTTGAATGGCAGCACTCTCTGTATAGGTTGGCTAGTCCTGGCCTATACAGAAAAATAGATTTCCATAAGCCCCCTTTGGTTGCAGTGAACCAAAGGGGGCTTTGTTTTGATTGCCACTTTCCTCTCGACCGGGACAAGTATCACCGCACAGTTCGCCCCGGCCAAGAGATGTCTCAGAAGAGCACAAAGCAGACTAACGACTAAGCAATCCGTCTAAGGTCACTTCCCCCAGCCAAGTAATCATTCAGCCGATCCACCGCCCCGTCAATGTGCAAAGCAGCGGTGTGAATATCGGAGTCCAGTAACCCCTCGTCAAGGCAGCGCTCTAGATAGCCCAGTTCAATCACCAGGCGCTTGACTGCTGTCCGTAACCGTCGCTGTTGTGTGCCGTGGTTGGTGTTCTTCATGGTCCGTACTCCCTCCGAAACCCTTGCCAATAAAGGGATAACAGCCCCTTGCTTGTTGCATCAAGGGGCAAAATTGCAGCATTTTGACTGTTGCAGTGAAGTGGGGGTGCAACGGTTGTTAGCAGCAATTCTGGGCAGACAGGGTTTAATGGGTAGCAAGTAAAAAGCGATCGCTAACTGTCCAGGCTGCGACCGCTTTTGAAAGTGAAATTGTTAGCCCCATCGTAGCGGATGTCTAAGTCTTTATCAGCTAATGACAGGTTGAAGTTGTTTGGCCTGCTTAGCGATATTCCTTCCCCTCAATTCAATGGCTTGGTCATTGCCATTGCACCCCCTGCAGGTGTGGTGCCACCTCCCTCAGCTCCACAAGGTGACAGAGTCTATGCCCTATTACAGTGGCTGGGCTCATCATTAGGTGAAGACTACTTTGATGCCTTTCTAGAGGCTTTGGAGATTGTTGCCCCAGGAAAGTTTCAGCCCTCTCAACCAGCGCCTACGGAAGAGCCACAAGAGCCAGTAACTCCACCAGATACCACTCCCAAAGACTTTCAGGTTGCTCTCGGGGGTGGCGTCACATTGGAGATGGTTTACATCCCTGGTGGCCGCTTTTGGCTGGGTTCTCCAGACAACGAACCAGAGCGATCTGAGAGCGAAGGCCCCCTTCATAAAGTCAAGGTTCCACCGTTCTACATGGGTAAGTACCCCGTCACACAACGGCAATGGCGGGCGGTGTCTTTGCTCGATGATGTGGAGTTATCGCTCTCTCCCAGTCCTTCTCGTTTCAAAGGCGATGAACTACCGGTGGAGACAGTCAACTGGCATGAAGCCGTGGAGTTTTGCCAGCGTCTTTCTAAGCTCACAAATAGTAGCTATCGACTCCCCAGTGAGGCGGAGTGGGAATATGCCTGTCGCGCGGGTACTGATACCCCCTTCTACTTTGGTGAAACCATCAGCACGGATCAGGCCAACTATGACGGCGACTACACCTATGGCACTGGCAGGAAAGGCCAGTACCGGCAGAAGACAACCAAAGCAGGCTCATTTCCCCCCAACAAGTTTGGCCTCTATGACATGCACGGCAATGTCTGGGAATGGTGTCAAGATGTCTGGCATGACAACTATGAGGGAGCCCCCACAGATGGCAGAGCCTGGGTGACAGGTGGCAATCAGGCGAGACGTGTTAGACGTGGCGGCTCCTGGTTCAACGATCCGAGGCTTTGCCGCTCTGCGTATCGCGACCTCTACATTGCCGTCAACCGCTACGACTCCGTCGGTTTTCGGGTGTGTTGTTCCGCCCCCAGGGCTCTCTAGCGGGTGGCCTGTCACTGAGCTTGCCCTTTACCCTTTTGCCCTCTGTCGCCTCAACTGTCACACCAACGAGAAATCAAGGGTTTGAGCGTGACTAGTTGCACTCATCAGCAGCTATGCAAATGGACTATTCATATCGCTAAAGCTTTGCTGTGTATGATATTCAGCCGAGGAATCGAGAGCCTGTCTCATGGGCATAGCCCGATATTGGACTAAATAGCCTCTGACTTGCATTTTTCTGGCACCGGGAAAATGTCCTCTTTTGGGCAACTGTCACACAGCACTAAACCTCTGATAATGTTCTGGCTATCTGGACAGGCAGCAAACCAGACAACCAGATAACCAGAACACATGAAAATAATAACCATAACCGGCTATAAGGGCGGCTGTGGGAAGTCGATGACGGCTGTTCACCTGGCCACCTACCTTAGTGCCTTTGGGGATACGGTCCTAGTTGATGGCGACCCAAACCGCACAGCGATCGCTTGGTCAGAGCGTGGCCACCTACCCTTTACCGTGGCCGATGAACGTAAGGCCATGAAGATAATTCAAGGTCGTGACTACCTCGTCATCGATACCCCAGCACGGCCTGACAGTAGTGACCTTAAAGAGTTGTCAGAGGGCTGTGATCTGCTGGTCCTGCCCACCGTTCCCGATATCGTCAGCCTGGAGCCGATGTTGCAGACGGCAGCGGCGCTGGGAGATGCCAACTATCGAGCATTGCTTACTATCGTCCCCCCAAGGCCCAGTAGAGAGGGGGAAACTATGCGAGACGAATTGCAAGGTAACGGGGTGCCGGTATTCAATACGATGATCCGCCGTGCAGCGGGTTTTCAAAAAGCAGCCTTGGCAGGGGTGCCGGTATCAGCCATGACTGGGCGAGATCGCCTTGGGTGGATGGACTATGAGGCGTTGGGAAAAGAAGTCTTAGGGGTACTGCAATGAGTGAGCAAGGCAGCAAATACGGGAACCTCATCAAACGAGCTAAACAATCGCCTAAGCCAGACAACCAGATACCTGCCCAGGAAGTGAACCAGACAACCAGTGAACCAGATAACCAGAAAGAAGTAGAGATGGCTAACTTGTGCGTCAAGGTGCCTAAGAAGTGGCGCAAACACTGGGCTGTACAGGCAAAAGTGAAAGACATCACTATGACTGAAGTGATGGTAGAGGCGCTGAAAGCAAGGTTTGGTTTACCAGATAACCAGTAAACCAGAAAACCAGATTTATGCCTAAACTTGCCATCTGCGATCGCTGCCAGTTCTACAGCCACAATCCCCACATGGTCTGCAGCACCCCTTCCATGGGGTTATAACCTGTTGTCATTCTTCGTTATCAAAGCTACCCAGGCCGTCGTCAAACTTCTGAATAATGTCGAGTAGTCGGGTGACGACGCGATTAGCGATTTTTTTGCGCTTCAGCAGTTTGGGCTTCTCATTACAGGCATTAACCACCGTCTCGCGCAACGGCTCCTTGCCCGTGAACTTATAGGTGGCAATCATCTGGTTGACGGCATCCTCATTGAGGTTTTCGTCTGCGCAGAGCTGCTGAATGGCTTCCACTCGTTCTTGGGTCCAAAAGTCTCTAAAGGCTGCCTCAAACGCAGCTTCCGGCTGAATCGTCGTCATGCGATCTTCAATGAATTTCTCCAGCAGGTCTCGCTTATTCCGGAGTTGGGCTTCCTTATCGATGAGTTCCAGAATAGAAGCCTTCTTCTTCTGATAGGTTTCCTGACTGGCTGCGTCGGTAGGAACATCGCGATGCAGATCGGCCAGCAACTTCAGGATGTAAGCCACATTGATTTCGTCGCGCTGGATCAGCTCTAGCTCAAAATCCACTTCCTCGACAGGAGTGGGGTTACTGTCGTCATCATCGTTACGGGTGCGGGTGCGATCGTAGATGTCGAGATACTTGCTCTTGTAGTCTTCAAAGGTCTGCTCGTCCATGTTCAGGTCGGAGAACTGAAACTCGGTGAAGGACTTGCTGACATTGAGCAACCGGATCAGGTTACGGAAGGCTTTGACGAACTCGACCTGGTCGTCTTCGCTGATGAGCTGGTTGACCTCGTTGGGGCTAGCCGCGATGCTCTGTAGTTCCTGAACGCCCTCGTTGAATTTGTCGATGTAATGCTCGTAGGGCTCGATGAAAATCTCTTCTTGGGCGTTTTCGTCGGAGAAGAGGGCGACGGCGTCGTCAGTATTTTGCTTGAGGTTGCGGAAACAGACGATATTGCCCTGAGACTTCAGTTCGCCCAAAACGCGATTGGTGCGGGAGTAGGCTTGAATCAAGCCGTGGTACTTCAGGTTTTTATCGACATAGAGGGTGTTGAGCTTTTTAACGTCGAAGCCCGTGAGGAACATATTCACCACGAGCAAAATGTCAGCCCGTTCCCGGTCCTGAAAGTCCTCGCGATCTCGGTCCTTCATCCGCTTCGAGATGTCTTTGTAGTAGGCGTAGAAGGCTTGACTGTCTTTGATAGAGTGGTTGGTTTGGTAGAGCTGGTTATAGTCGGCGATATACTCGTTTAGCTTGTCGCGGCTGTGGCTGCGGCTGTGGCTGATCTCAAAGTTTGGATCCTCCATAAGATCGTTAGCGTCGTCGTCCGCTTCGTTGGTGCCGGGGGTAAAGATCGTGACCACACGCAGATCATGTAAGCCCTGTTTTTGCTTTTGTTTAAAGGTTTCGTAGTAGGCGATCAGCGTATTGATGTTGCTGACGCAGAGCATGGCAGAGAATTTTTTGCCGCTGGTTTTACGTTGGTGTTGGTCAATAATCCAATCGACAATCAGGCCAATGCGGTTAGGGCTTTCAAAGAATTCTTTGTCGGCTTTGGGTTCGGTGATCAGGCTACCGTCTTTGTGCTTTAGCTTGCCCCAATACTCAACGGAAAACTTGAGGACGTTCTGATCGGCAATGGCATTCGTAATCACATACCGATGCAGGCATTCGGTAAAGAGGGAGGCGGTGGAGAGTTTGAGGCCATCTTTCACATAGACATTTTTCTCGGCAAAGATGGGGGTGCCGGTGAAGCCAAAGAGCTGTGCGTTTTGGAAAAAGCGCACAATGTTGCTGTGGGTGTCGCCAAATTGGGAGCGGTGGCACTCATCAAAGATGAACACAATGCGCTTGTCCCGCAGGGGTTCCATCGCCGCTTTGTGGCTGGAATGGGTAATCGCTCGGTTCAGCTTCTGAATGGTGGTGACGATGAGGGTGCTATCGCCGGTGATTTGCTCGACGAGCTGTTTGGTGTTGTCGGTGGTGTCTACAGAGTCGGGACAGAAGTAGTTAAATTCTCGGCTGGTTTGGTAGTCGAGATCGGCGCGATCGACCACGAACAGGACTTTGTGGACTTTTGGCAAGTCGGTGAGAATTTGGGCGGCTTTGAAGCTGGTGAGGGTTTTGCCAGAGCCGGTGGTGTGCCAGATATAGCCGTTTTTGCGGGTGTTTTTGACGCGCTCGATAATGGCTTCAACGGCGTAGTACTGGTAGGGGCGCAGCACCATCAGCAGTTTGTCAGACTCGTGCAAGACGATGTACTTGCAGATCATCTTGGAGACGTGGCATTTCTCCAGAAACTGATCGGCGAAGTCGTCAAGCTGGGTGACTAGGGTGTTATCCTCCTTCGCCCAAAAGAAAGTTTGCTTGAAGGACTGCTTACGGTTGTTGGCGTAGTAGCGGGTATCAACCCCATTAGAGATGACAAAAATTTGGACGTAGTTAAACAGGCCAAACTCAGCACTGTAGGAATGACGCTGGTAGCGGTTGACCTGGTTGAAGGCTTCTTTGATGCCCAGGCCCCGGCGCTTGAGTTCGATTTGCACTAGGGGCAGGCCGTTGATCAGCAGCGTTACGTCGTAGCGGTTTTTGTAGCTGCCTTTCTGGGTGACCTGGCTCGTGACCTGATACTGGTTTTGGCACCAGTGCTCGGTGTTGAGGAATTCTAGATAAAAGGTGCTGCCATCATCGCGGGGCAGCTCCATTTTGTCGCGCAGGCGTTTGGCGCGATCGAAGACGTTGCCTTTATCAAGGTGGTTCAGGACTCGGGTGAACTCGTTGGCGCTGAGTTGGATGCCATTATGCTTTTCGAGCTGGGTTTTCAGGTTTGCCTGTAGCTGGGCAGCATTGCTGATGGCGATCGCTTCATAGCCTAGCCCCGTCAGGCGCTCGATCAGGTTTTGCTCTAGCTCGGCTTCAGATTGGGGCATAGCAGGTCACGCTGCGGTTATGAGTGATTCCGGTTCATTCAGGTAGAGGGTCGGTGAGAGCAGCACTGGTATTTTCTAGATTTCCCGTCGCAATCCGCTACACGAACATTTTTTGGAACAAGCCTTTTTTGAATCGCTCTGTATACTTAATCTGTTTCTCTATTACTGTAATTTTTTGATCTATGAGAGTGAGAAAATTAGCTATTTTTCCTTGTTCCTGAACACATGGAAACTCCATAGAGCGCGCATGAATATCGTTTCTATTTAGTGTTGGCACTCCTGAGCCTGAACTAAATCTAGTCAAATCAAGATAAATATAAAAATAATAGACAAATCGAGGTAGATTCTTCTTGAAGTCTGTTACCCATAAGGAAGTATTGTGCGGCCAAAAATTCTTCTCGACATATACAATATTGCCTATGGTTCCTGAACGTCCTGTAACAACACCTGGGGAAACCACCTTATACTCATGATGCATTTTTAGTATGCCGTTGGAGAAAACTACAGGAAATGGCCCCTCGATAATCTGAGATACGGGCAGATCGAACCCTCTTTGTAAGGGGGCAAATTCGCTTATCTTTTTCTTTTGCCAGTCAGGAAAGTCGGAGCCGTCGTCTTGCTTGAAGCGGATTTGTTGAGAGAAGAGCCTTTGCATGACGCCCCGTTTGTAGGTCTGCAATAGCTCATGCTTGCGACGAAGCTGGCTTAGGCGCGCATCCACCGCCCCCAAAAAGCTGGCGATCTTCTCCTGTTCAGCGATCGAAGGAAAAATAATGGGAATGGAATTACAGTTAGTTTTATTAAGATATGGAACAGCTGTTTTGGTTGCAACGCTATCAATATATTTTTTCTGAGTTGCAATACTGTTAAGGAGAAATAAGCTGTCGATTAAATTGCTCGGCAAGAAGGCATGTAATTGTTGATTGATCACAATTTCACAATTGGTGATCGCTGTGATTCCCAACTCTCCTGCACATGACATCAAAACTGAATCTTTTGGAACTACTTTGGAGCCAATAGACTCAGCCTCCTTATGAGAAACTCTTAACGATGTGTTTGAAATATTTACTCTCCCATTTTTAATATCGGGAACTGTGATCCAAGGTATATTGCCTTTGAAAGTCTTTGGCTTATTTCTGCCTGGTACTATACAGTCACAAATGTTTCCAACCTTTTGGGTTGTCCACTCTTCTGTAAACTCAGGAAATCGAAGATCAGGGACTGTTTTCAGAAATCTCTTACTCATAGCGGTGCCTCAATCCCCAATTCCTCACAGAACCCACGAATCAGTGGATCAGTCTTCTCCATCTCCTGATCCACTGCCCGGATTTCCTGCACCACCGCGTCTAAATCAATCGGCTCCTCTTCCTCAAACGTGTCCACATAGCGAGGAATGTTGAGGTTGAAGTCGTTGTCTTTAATCTCAGTGAGCGGTGCCCGATAGCTGTACTTGTCTTCCTCCAACCGTTTCCGATAGGTCAACACAATCTTGTCAACATCGCGATTCCGCAAATAATTCTGATTCTTCGCTTTCTCAAAATGGGCACTGGCATCGATAAACAGCACATCCTCCGGCTGCTCTCGACACTTCTTCAGCGCCAAAATGCAGGTAGGAATGCTCGTGCCATAAAAAATATTGGCAGGCAAGCCGATCACCGCATCCAGCCAGTTGCGCTCCTCGATGATGTAGCGCCGAATGGCTCCTTCTGCGCCACCGCGAAACAACACCCCGTGGGGCAACACCACCGCCATCGTGCCGTTGTCATCCAGGTGATGGAGCATGTGCTGCACAAAGGCAAAGTCCGCCTTTGACGAGGGGGCTAAGCGGCCATACTGACTAAAGCGGTCATCCGACTCAAACAGCTTATTGGCACTCCACTTCGCCGAAAACGGCGGATTGGCCACCACTGCCTCAAAGCGCCTGCCTTCATGTTGAGGATTTTCGAGGGTGTCTTCTTGCCGCAAGTCAAAATTGCGATAATGCACCCCGTGCAAAATCATGTTCATCCGCGCCAGGTTGTAGGTGGTGCGGTTCATCTCTTGACCGTAAAAGTCACCCACCTTCTTCACTTCCCGCGCCACCCGCAACAGCAACGACCCCGAGCCACAGGTGGGGTCATAGACCGACTTCAACTGCTCCTTGCCCGTGGTGACAATCTTGGCCAGCACCTTACTCACCTGCTGGGGCGTGTAAAACTCCCCCGCCTTTTTCCCGGCACCGCTGGCAAACTGCCCAATCAGATACTCGTAGGCATCCCCCAGCACATCACTCTCGGACTCCTCCAACCGAAAGTCGATATTGTTCAGATGCACCAAAATCTTGGCAATCAGCGCATTCTTGGCCTTGGGGGTGCGGCCCAGCTTGGTCGAAGTGAGATCCAGGTCCTCAAACAGGTGATCAAAATCCTCCTCACTTTCCTTACCCATGGTGGAACGCTCAATGCTGTTCAGCACCTGGGTCAGGTCATCCAAGATAAAAACGGAACTGTTTTCGATCTCCTCATCGCTGATATCCAGGCCGCTTTCTTCGACCTGCTTGCTGCCCAGTGCCCGCTTCACCAGAGAGCGAAACAGCTCTGACGGCTTGAGGAAGTAGCCCAACTGGCCAATGGACTCCTCCTTGATGGCCTCTAGGTACTCCTGGCCGTCCTCAGAGTCCTCATCAATGTCCAGAAAATCGATCTCGTCCTCAGCCAGAATCTCGTTGGCAAAGAGGTACAGACGCTCGGATAGGTACTTGTAAAAGATGAACCCCAGGCAATAATCCCGAAACTCGTCGGCATTCATCTTGCCCCGTAGCGAATCAGCAATATTCCAAAGCTGATTTTCGAGCTGTCTCTTTTGGTCGTTCGTCATGCGATCGCCTACATTTAGCCAATGACCGCCAGCAGCAGCCTTAGAGCAGAATAAGCGGCTAAGCCCTTAGCAATGCAGGTTCTAAGTAAGAAAGTTAAGCTCTAGTGGTTCTGACGGTCACCGTCAATCATTGCAGCGCCTCAGCCAGCGCTGAATAACAGCACGCCCGAAGCAACAGACCAACTGAATCAGCCCGTCAGTCCATAGCCGTCATCTAAGCCACCTCATTCCCCTCCTCTAGCAGCGCCTGAATGTGCCGCAGGAGCTGCCGCCGCTTCACCGGCGAGAGCGACCTGGCCCACCCCATCACCTGATCCATCGATAGAGAGCGTTGGCCCGCCTCACATTCTTGTCGAGCCACCTCGAAAATCTGTTGATAGTCTCCTGAAGAAAGCTTCTGATACATCCTGCGGAGCACCTCAACACTGTGACCCATCATGTAAGCCAACGCCCGTAACGGCCCATCCGCCAACTGCTTCTGCCCCGCCCACGTCGCCCAGACATAGCGCATTGTGTGGGGCGTCAGCTTCTTGCCCGACAGCCGAAACGCCCGATGGGACATCAAACTGGCAAACTCCGACGCCGAAGGGAACGGAGCGCCCAATCGAGGACGTAGAAACACATAGCCCATGTGATGGGACACATTATCCACCCCCTTCCAAACCACAGACGACCGGGGCTGAAACTCCATGCGTCCCGCCGAGAGCCACCGCCCCCGCTGCCCCTGGAACGATAGATGCCCCCAGTCATAGACCGTTGAACAGCGGTCATCCTGCCGCCACATCCCCATGAAATACGTCTCCAGCAGGTCGTAGAACGTCACCCCATTCTTGAACTGGGTATTCTCCAGAATCACCTCGAAAATCCCCATGCGCTTGCGCGTTTTGTACTGATTGAGCTGCATCACCCATACCCCCTCCGGGTAATAGATGCCCTGGTAGGTATAGGTGCGAAAAATGAGATTATCGAGCAATTCACCAGCTTGGTTCTGGGGTCGCACCCGCTGCGGGGGACATGGGAAAAGCACCCCCCCTGGCGGCACCGACTCCGGCGGTTCAATGGGACAAGATTCTGCCACCAATAAAGAACGATAATCCTGGGAGCGCCGAGCTGGCCTGTCAATACAGAATGCCATTTGATTGGCCGACTGCAACGATCGAGCAATCGGTACCGGCTTGCGCCAATGGCCCCCTGAATCCCGAGGCGAACAGGCCGCCACCTGGGGTTCCAGAATTTGCTCCCGGCAAGCCTCTAGTACCGTCTGTCCCGGCATCGGCGTCGGCATCTTATCCGCCATCGATGCCACATAACGGTCCTGGTCCTGCCAGCGCTTCACCGCCTCCAGCGCCTCATCGACAAAACGCTTCAAGATCTTCAGTACTGGAATCGATTTGTAGTCCTGCCGCACCTCCATCCAATCCGCATAGAGATATCGGCCAATCGCCAATAGCCCAGACACCCGGTGGTAGCGCGTGCGGGGACTAATCGACTGATTTTCCGTCAGCAGAAACTCCAAATAGTCGCAGATGCGCACCTCCAGTTGAGAGACCAACGGTTTCCATCGAGCCTTTCGCTGCGCCGGAGTCATCGCCTCCAACTCAGCCTGCTCCAGCACCGGCAGCAACGTCGTAAACGCGATCTCAGCCGGAACCACCCCCTCCTCCAAGCAACAAAACCCCGCAAAGAAATCGAAATCCCGTAGATACTGCTGCGCTGTCTCCAATTTCACCGCAGGCCCAAACCGCCCCGGCTGCTGTGGTCGCGTCAGGAACCGCTCAAACGCCCTGCGCTCCGCCCGAAACGCCTCAGAGAACTGCTCAGAACGTAATCGATAGCGCGTCAGTTGCCCCTGCCGCCCCGTCAGAGGCTGATGCTCATAGCTCCCATACCGACTCACCAACCTCGGGGCACAGTCCTCAACGATGTTCGGTCGCTGGTGATGCCGAGGCCAGTGATGCGTCTGCATCCAGTCAAAACACTGCCGGAATCGACACAGGTGAACCCGGCGACTGGATTCAGGGATCTCAGCCGTCTTGAGATGGCGTAGCCCCGATCTCCGCAGCTCAGGAAACTGCCCAATCGGAATCGACACCATAAATCCCCTTGCGTCCGCTACATCCTGCTTGGTTGCCCTGCGCCCCCGGCAGCCATTCCATCCCATCCCCTTCAGGGCTAACAGCATCATCGACAGCGTCTCCGACTGCTTTTGCCGACGCTGCTTCGGAGATAGCGCCGAATCCGAATCCACCTCAGTGAGGTATACGTCAAACGCGGTAAGTAAATTCATCTTGCACTCCTAAGGGAACAATAAAAAACAACGAGCTGGAACTAAAAATCGCCATAGAGTAGGAGGACTTCTTGCATAAGACCTCAACCTCCACAACATCGTCATTTCCAGAAAAATATCCTTTCTAGAAGCGCAGAAAAGATATTTTGAAAACCGCCATTGAATACACCATAACAAAACATTAAGCCATAGAAATTGCTGTTCAAATACATAAGAGCTAAATCCTCTGGTGGCTTGTATTTCAGCGGAAAATAGCAGCATTTTCATAATAAAAATATCGATTGAGCGTAATACAAGAGCGGCGTTGTAATAAGACCTAAGCGCCTGTTTCACTAGGCTTAGAGGCTTGCATCCAGCGCCAGAGGAGTCGCACCAAAACCTGGTTCAGCGAACGTAGCCGGAACTGCCGTTGCCATGCCTCTAGAGCATTCCGCGCCGTTGGAGTCAGGGCCACAGACGTACGTTTTTTGTCCATAGCCATGGGCAAATCACACGAATCTAGCCCGTCAATTTGTCTTGAAGACCCTCGAATAATCCCCTCGACGATCTGGCTGTTGGAAACATCCATTCGTTCGCCGTGCTCTGCCATGTAGTCCAGGATTATGGATGGGCAGTAAAGATTAATTGGCGTCACTTTCTCGTCATAAAGCTCGGGCACGTTGCGTAGTGATTTGCGATGGGGTTGAGGCGCTCGTCGTCGTTTCATAGCAAAAAAAAAGACAGGGAAGGCCGCGAAGTCTTCCCTGTCAGGATTTTTTAAATTATTTTGTTGGGATGCGCCAGGAGGTTTCCTAGGCATGTATAAAGAATACCCCCATTAAAATCAAAATGGCAACCTGTTTCGTTATCTATATGTCGGAAATTTAATGGGACTTGGATGATAACAAGTTAAAAATTTAATGCGATTTTGGGCGATCAACCGAAGTGTATTTGTTCCGATCAAATAAGCCTTTCTGTCCTTGACTTCGATCTGTGTGTCATGGGGTGCTGCCTTGAAGACTGAGACCGAATACGTATTCGGTCTCGGTCTTCAAGGTTGCGGGGCCTGTTGCTTGGGTAGGAATCACGCTGGCTGTCAGAAGACCCAAGGTATGCAGAGCCAACCCGTCGAAGGTTGTAACCGTTGAGCGTGGGCAGCGTGGGCAGCGTGGGTGTGGCAACGTTACCGAGCTAGGCTTTATCAGCTTGATACTGCTCTGCATCAAATGTTTAGCGTGGCTGGGGATGCCACCACGGGCAACCGGCACGAGGCCCCCGACCCGCATGGAGATGGGGCAACCACTGCTACGGGAATCGTCGGCATCAGCAACAGTGGTGGCACTCTGAGTTGGCCTAGGTCTCTGGATAGAATCCGAGAAATTTTGGTCGCTAAGCTTGTAACCCTTATATGTAAAGGGATTTGAGATTGAGCGTAAATGCCCAGCATACAGACATTGAGATTCTATGAAAGGCTGAAACCCTTGAAGTCTCCTACATCCTCAACTTCTCATTGCCTTTAGCGACCAAAATTTCTCCAGGTCTAAACAAGGGCCCTCCAGAGTGAGCCGTAGCCGTTATAGCCAATCACTTTCGCCTGTGCTCTGATATCGCTGGCTTTTAATTTGGTCATGGTTGCATCCCTCAATCAATATCCCTAGGACGCCAGCGCTGGCCATGGTCGGCCCCCATCTGGTCAGCCACCGGGCGGGCTTGCTTCATGTAGTGGCGTTGATAGTTGCCCAACAGTTCAGCGTCATAGTGCTGGCCCTGGAAGCGCACGGCATTGATTTTCTGCCCCAGGGCATTCTCATCGCTGATCACATGCAGCATTTCATCACCCAAGCTGAAAGCGATCGCCAGCATGATGTACCCGGCGATCAGCACCACTGAGCCCATAGTGATGGGTGCGCCTTCCTCCAAAGGCAACCAGCGGCCATTGGTGAAGGCGCTGTAGTTGCTGCCGATATCCCAGATGTAGAACCCGGCGATCAGCACCAACATGAGCACCCCAAAGCATCGTTTCATGATGCCAATCGCCCCCACATCCTCAAAGAATCGTTGCTTATAGCGCTCTCCTACGGGCTGGCCACTGGATAGCGCCGCCCACATGGAAAGCTGGATAACGGCGATAAAGATGGCACCACAGAGCGCGGCAAACCAACCCGAGCCACCGGCCCGGATGCCCTGAAAGCTGATCACCCCATCGGCTACGGATAGGAATATGGCAAAGCTGCGACCGGTGGCCACCCGCACCCAATAAAGCCAAGGGCTCATGGCGGACATGGATGCATTGGC
>CAYGVA010000061.1:0-19454 GCA_964353225.1 uncultured Leptolyngbya sp. | reverse complement strand
GACAAAGCTGATTTGATGGCTGAATTAGAACGACTTTCGACTATTGAAAGCACTGGTAAAGATGTCGATGCTTTTAGGCGGTGGCGGCGACAAAATGCGGATTATCGGGCTTGGCGGGCGGCTAATTTGGCGGATGTTTCGGCCCTTGAGTTTGATATTGATAAGGGCGATTTGGATTCAGCACTAATTACGTGGAATCTGATGTCTATTGAGCCGGAGATGAGCGCTTTGCTCATTGAAAAGTTGGCGGAATTTGGATACCACGAAGTACTAGATAAGTTAGGTATCTAATAATGAGCACGTTTGACTATCTGGCATTACGGGCCGATCTGCCTACCCTAGGCGCGATAGTGGGGACCGGCTGGTTTTTCTGGCAAAGATACCAGGCCCTCGAAAAGCGCTTGGATCAGATTGAGCGGGGGAATCTACAGCAGGAAGCCGATATGCGGCTAAGCAGGCAGGCAATCCAGGCCACCTTAGATCGGCTGGAATATCGCTTAGAGGCTAATCGGAAGCTGATAGAAGAGGGCAGTAAACGCCTGGAGGGGGCCATCGCGCGATTGTGCGATAGCCCCCTCTAAAACGGTGAGCAGAGGACTGAAAATCCTCGTGTCGGCGGTTCAAGCCCGCCTCCTGGCATCTCTAGGACCCCATGAGGGCAATATAGCAGGTCTGTTATTAATTGCAATTAGGCTGTTGCAAAACTGACAAATATTGCTCTGATGCGGGTTATTTCTCTTCGGTGAAGCATCAGGACAATCAAGCTTTAATGGGTACAAAGTAAAGAGCGATCGCGGCCTGGTCAGTTAGCGATCGCTCTTTGAAGTCGTATTGCCCTTATCGTAGCGAATGTCTGTTACGTTACTACCTTTGCAACGGCTGGAGTTGATCCGGCTGGTTAATGCCCTGACTGGTCCTGAGTTTGAAGAGATACTGTTCGCTCTGAAGCCCAAAGATGGTGTGGTGCCTCCCAACGTCGGTGCTCAAGGGAACCGTGCTAAGGCGCTGCTGGAATGGGTGGAAGGCCCCACAGGATGCGGTCTAAACATCTTTTTGACATTGTTGGACGCGGTTGCTCCTGGCCAATTCAAGCTGGAGTCGCTATCTCAGCTTGACTTCCCATCTCCCTCCAATCCAGGCTCTGACTTCACTGTTGACCTGATGGGTGAAGTCCCATTGGTTATGGTCCAAGTGCCCAAGGGTGTGTTCTTAATGGGTTCACCAGAGGCTGAGCTAGACCGATATGAATATGAAAGCCCTCAGCATCGAGTGGCTGTTTCTGCTTTCTTCATGGGTAAGTACCCTGTGACTCAAAGGCAATGGCGGTTAATATCGCTGCTAGACCCGGTGGATATGCCTTTAGAGCATGACCCCTCTAGTTTCAAAGGGGATGATTTACCTACTGAGGGAGTGAATTGGCATGAGGCCGTAGAATTTTGCAAACGGTTATCAAAACATACGAGTAATAACTATCGCTTACCAAGCGAAGCAGAATGGGAATATGCCTGCAGAGCTGTGCGAGATGGCACTTCAGTCCCATTTCACTTTGGTGAGACAATCAGCCCCGAGCAGGCCAACTATGGCTGTGAAGACACGTACGGCAAGGGTAAGGAAGGTGTGTGGCGAGAGAAGACTATACCTGTCGGTAGTTTTCCAGCTAATGGTTTTGGCCTCCATGACATGCATGGGAACGTGTGGGAATGGTGTGAGGACGTCTGGCACGAGAGCTATCAAGGAGCTCCAACTGATGGCAGTGCTTGGGTAGATGGAGGCAACCAGAATAGACGAATCCTTCGTGGCGGCTCTTGGGGCAATTCTCCGGGAGATTGCCGGTCCGCATATCGTTACTATGCCAATCCCGATCACCCCAAATACTATCTGTTTGGTTTTCGAGTGTGTTGTTCCTCTCCCACGACTCTGGTATAGCCCTTTGTCTTCTTCATCCTTTGGCGCGTAGAGCCTCAATTTTTTTGGCGTTATTAGCAGCTGTAGTTCATATGGACTAAAACCGGCCTAAACCGGTCAACTGTCACACACCTCAAAGGCGCATTCTCTCGTTAGGGGCATGTCCCCCAAACCCTTGTAAATCCGTTGCCTAGTTGCGTGGGTGGCAAAGGGTCAGAACTCGGGAACGGTGATTTTTTGAGATCGCCCCGCGTAATTGCTCCAAATCACCCCAGGGGAGACGCGGGCCAGGTAGGCGACATCGGCGATTTCCATCCCAGCTCTGAGGGCCAGAGTGATCCAGGTGTGGCGGCAATGGTATTGGGGCAGGTAAAAGGCGATCGCCCCCTTTTTCACCATGTGATCTAGATAGCACCGCCTCATTTGTTGCACATCTGCAACGGATCATCGCGATCGCCCCCCAGAAACCCAGAACCATAGGATGATAGGTAGCGTTATTTGCCCCAGCACAACCATGGCTGTAATCCTCTTCACCGATCTAGATGGCACCCTCCTGAATGGAGAAACCTATAACTACCAGGCGACGCTGCCGGTGCTAGAGACCCTGAAGCAAAAGGGTATCCCGGTGATTCCCGTGACCAGCAAGACCCGCGCCGAAGTGGAAACCCTGATCCAGACCGTGGGCATTACAGACCCCTTTGTGGTGGAAAACGGCAGCGCGATATTTATCCCCCGAGACACCTGCCCCTTTGCCCTGCCAGAGGGGGAAGATGACGGCCCTTACCGGGTGGTGGCGCTGGGGGTGGCCTACGTGATGGCCCGCGCCGGATTGCGGGTGCTGGCCCAGGAGATTGGCCGTCCCCTCAAGGGGTTTGGGGACTTTTCGGTGGAGCAGATTCAGACATTGACGGGGCTGAGTGAAACCGACGCCCAACAGGCTAAGGCAAGGGAGTTTAGCGAGCCCTTTATGACGCCTAAAAATGTCACCCCCGAGACGCTCAGGGATGCGGCTGAATCCATCGGCTTTCAGGTGGTGGTGGGCGATCGCTTTTCCCATCTCATTGCGGGCAGTGCCGGTAAAGGGGTTGCCGTCCGCCAGTTGGTCGAGCATTACCGCACCACCCTACCCAAAGGGGAAACCATCACGACGGTGGGCTTGGGGAATAGCCCCAATGATTTGGCTATGTTGGAAGCAGTGGACCATGCCATTGTCCTCCCTGGCCCAGCGGGTCCCAATGACCAGCTCAAGGATCGCGGCTGGACCCTTGCCCCAGCCCCAGCCCCCGAGGGTTGGGCGATGGCGGTAGAGCAAATGCTCACAGCGCTGCACCATGATTAAGGTGGCCAGCGATGCCCAAGCCGAGCCCAGTTGTCTGAGGACCGCCGATTTTGTCAGTCAATCAGGTTATAGAGGGTGATCATGCCAAAGGGACCAAGTTTGCAGCTACATCCGGCTAAGCCCACCGACTTACCGCTCATCTGCGCTTGGCTGCGGCAGAATCATCTGCCTGATGCTGATGTTCCCCAAATTCTGGACTGCCTGTTTCTGGCCCAGCATCAGCATATTGTCGTTGGTTTGGGGGGCATCGAACCCCATCCGCCCTACGGGTTGCTGCGTTCGGTGATGATTGCTGAACCCTTTAGGGGAAATGGCTATGGCCAGCAGCTTTGTCATCTGCTGATCGAGCAGGCGATGGCGCAGCATCTGCAAGCGCTGGTTCTTCTGACTGAAACGACACCGGATTTTTTTGCCTCGCTAGGATTCCAACCCATCGAACGGCAAACTGCCCCAGCAGCGCTGCAAAATACAGCCGAATTCAGCCAGCTATGTCCAGCCTCAGCGGTCTGTATGAGACTCGATCTGCCGCCCAAGCCTTAGGAATGCCTGGTTCAGGCATCAATGTTTTAGCCACAACGGCGCGATCGCCCCCTCAGCCAGCCACCATGGCCTCCCATGATTACCGCTCATTCTGTAGACTAAAACCTCGGTATCCTGGAGGTTCTTTGCCATGTCTGCCCCCCGCAATGCCTTAGGTGTCGGCCCCAATACCTGGCAGGTGAATGCCGACATCGCTGACCTCAGCCGTCCGGCCATCCCCCCCCAGCGCGTCACCTTTGCCACCGAGACCAAGCAGCTCACCATTGATCTGACCAAAACCGCCTGCATTGTGGTGGATATGCAAAACGACTTTTGTCACCCTGATGGTTGGTTGGCTTCCATTGGGGTGGATGTTAGCCCGGCGCGCCAACCGATTCAGCCCTTGCAAAATCTCTTGCCGTCATTGCGATCGCAGCACGTCCCAATCATTTGGCTCAACTGGGGTAATCGCCCCGACCTGCTCAACATCAGCCCCGCCCTGCGCCATGTCTATAACCCCAGCGGCGACGGGGTGGGCTTAGCCGATCCGCTGCCCAGTAACGGCGCACCAGTGCTCACCAAGGGCAGTTGGGCAGCGGCGGTAGTGGATGAACTGCCCGCTGCACCAGGGGATATTGGGGTGGATAAGTACCGGATGAGCGGTTTTTGGGATACCCCGTTGGATAGCATCTTACGGAACCTCGGCAAGACTACCCTGCTGTTTGCGGGGGTCAACGCCGACCAGTGTGTCCTTTGCACCTTGCAGGATGCGAACTTCCTCGGCTACGACTGCCTTTTGCTGCGAGACTGCACCGCGACGACATCACCGGACTACTGCTTCCAGGCCACTGTTTACAATGTGAACCAGTGTTTTGGGTTTACCACCGACTCAGCCACCCTGATCGCAGCACTCCCCCTTGACGCCACAGCTCCTTAGAGGGTAGGCACAAGACCTACCCCTACTACCCTATTCCCCTGCCCCCTAGCTCCTCCGCCCCTATGCCCGCCACCATCAACTGGGACAATTTTGTCACCGCCCTGGGTGATATCGAAGTGATTCGCGATCGCCCCCAGGTCGAAAAACTCTCTAAGGACTACTACCACTTCAGCCCAGTCTTGCAGCAGCAGTTGGCGGATAAATGCGCCGATCTGGTGGTGCGACCCACGTCGGAGGCGGAGGTGCTGACGGTGGCGAAAGCCTGTGTTGAGGGAAAAATTCCCCTCACCGTGCGGGGGGCAGGCACGGGTAATTATGGCCAATGCATTCCCCTCGAAGGGGGGGTGATCTTAGACCTGAGCCGCATGAATGCCATCAAGGCCGTGGAGGCCGGTATGGCCATTGTCGAACCGGGGGCGAAGCTGGCGGCGATCGACAAAATCACCCGCCCCCAGGGTTGGGAGTTGCGCATGTACCCTTCTACCTATCGCACCGCCACCATCGGCGGCTTTATTGGTGGTGGCAGCGGCGGCATTGGCTCGATTACCTATGGGCAACTGCGCGATCGCGGCAATCTCAACGCGGTGCGGGTGGTCACCCTAGAAGATACCCCCCGCGTGATCGAGCTGCGGGGGGATGCGGTGCAGCAGGTGAACCACGGCTATGGCACCAATGGCATCATCACCGAGCTAGAAATCCCCCTGGGACCCACCTACCCCTGGGCTGAGGTGATTGTCAGCTTTGACGACTTCATCATCGCCGCCCGATTTGGTCAAGTCCTGGGGGAATCCGATGGGCTAATCAAAAAACTAATCAGCATCCACCCTTGGCCGATTCCCCAGTATTTTGTGGCCTTGCAACCCTACCTGCCGGAGGGCAAGGCCGCCGCATTACTGATTATTGCCGAGCCATCGATGGAACTGTTTGAGGCGTTGGTCAACGCCTGCGGCGGCACGATCACCTACCGCAAAAGCGCCGCAGATGCGGGCAAAGGCACCGCCCTCGCGGAGTTCACCTGGAACCACACCACCCTCCATGCCCGCAGCAGTGATCCCGCCATCACCTATTTGCAAACCCTGTTTCCCTACGATCCCGACCTAGCCTTGGTGCAGCATTTCGCTGAGCACTTCGGCGACGAGGTGATGATGCACCTAGAGTATTTCCGCGTCGGGGGCCAAGTGTGCCCCGCCGCGTTGCAGTTGGTGCGCTACACCACTGAAGCCCGACTCAACGAAATTATTCGCTACCACGAAGAGCAGGGGGCCTTTATTGCCAATCCCCACACCTACATCTTGGAAGATGGCGGCATGAAGGTGGTTGACCCGGTGCAAGTGGCGTTTAAGGCCCAGGTGGATCCCTATGGCTTATTGAATCCGGGCAAAATGCGGGGCTGGCTAGAACGAAAGGGGCCGTAGCCCGTCTCACTGGGGCTGCCCACCGTTGGCTTGGCCCTGGCGCAGTTTAGCTTTAGCTTGCTGCCAAAGGGTTTCTAGCTCCTCTAATGTGTAGTCTGTCAAAGGTCGCCCCGCCACCTGTTCTACCTGCTCAAACCGATGAATAAAGCGACGGTTAGTGCCCTGGAGCGCAGCGCTGGGGTCTAACCCATACCAGCGGGCTAGATTGACAATGGTGAAGAGCAAATCGCCTAATTCCCCTTCTTGATTGGCCTTGGGCTCCTCGGCAAGGGCGGTCTTAAACTCCTGCAATTCCTCCTCAAACTTGCCCCAAACCCCGTTCACGTCGTCCCATTCAAACCCTGCCTTGGCTGCTTTCTCGGAAATTTTCAGGGACGCCATCAGGGGGGGTAAGGTGCGGTTATATTTGCTCAATTTAGGGGAAAGGCGGTCGGGGTCATGGGCTTCTCCTTTTTCGGCGGCTTTGATGGCCTCCCAGTTGCGGTTGACTTCATCGGCATTGGCAACGGTGGTGTCTCCAAACACATGGGGGTGGCGGCGCACCAGTTTGTCGGTAATGCCCTGGGCGATCGCCCTGAGATCAAACTCCCCGGCTTCTTGGGCAATCTGCCCCTGCAAAACCACCTGTAGCAATAGATCGCCCAACTCCTCGGCAATGGCCTGGGGCTCCCCTTGGCGCAGGGCATCCACCACTTCGTAGGCCTCCTCAATCACATAGGGGATCAAGGTTTGGGGGGTTTGCTTGAGGTCCCAAGGGCAACCGGTGTCGGGGTGGCGCAATTGAGCAATGACGGTAATCAGTTGATCGAGGGCGGCCAATGTTTCGGGGGGCGTCGCGGGGGCGGCCATGGGAGAGATCCTCACGCTGGATAGGGTGTCCTTTTAATAGACCACAGCTTGTTTCACTTGGGGCGCTGCCGCGACTTTGAGCGGGACCGTCGCTTTTGAGCCCGCTTCCAGCGGGAGACGCTCCAGTCACTCAGGGAGTGGCTCATGGCCCCGATCTCGATGCCGATCGCCAGGGCAAACCAAGCACCACGGTAGGTCCACAGGTTCCAGCCCAGGGTGTGAGCCAGTGCGCGCCAGGTGACAGTGATGTAGCCGGTGGCACTCGCAACTTCTAACCCCAGCAAGGTAATGATGGTGGCCCACAGCCCCAGGTATAGCAGTCGCCCTAGGGTGCCGGCCAAGGGGCCGTGGGACAGCCAAGAGCGGTGGCGCAAGTGGTTCCGGTAGGGTCGCCAGATCCAGCCCAGCCAGCCCCAGCGTTTGCTTTGCACCGATCTCACGTCGAGGTCAGGGCCAAACATCAACCCCCCAAACAAAAAGCCGCCCACCATCACCAGGGTCAGCCCCAGTTGGCGGGTCAGCAAAGCGCCGAAGAGGGCCACCAGCGGTAGGCAGGCCCAAGTGATGTGATCGTGGGTGCGTCCTGAGGGCATAAGTTCAGGTGTATCAACCCCCAGGCTTTAATGCAAGCCCTAGGGGCTGATCTCGCTGATTCCCTGGCCGTTACGGGTGGCATTGGGGCAAGCCCATCCCATCCATCTGACGAATGCATCACCGTGCCTCAAACCATGGCTGGGCTATGCGGCGTAATCAAACAGAGCGTCTAAATAGAAGCGATTGATGCGGCGATCTTGGGTCCCGTTCTGCATGAGAAATAACGACAGAGATGCACAAAATACGCGGCGGGAATTCCATGATCCATGATCTTCAAGATACGTTTGCAGCGAGTCATAAAGTTCTTCGGGAATTTCAATATTGAGGCTGACACTGGGCTCAGAGGTTACTGCCATGGATATACCGGCTCTAAGGGTTTCAGGAATGACAAGCACCCATGCAAAATCCACCCCGCCGACGGTTACGATTGGCCCTATCCCTGGGGAGAGGATTGATTCGTAAGCCAAGACTGAGCGGCAGGGCTGTGCTGGTCGCACCATTTTGCCCTAGCCACCCAGAAGACTCAACCTTGCCAACGGGGGTAAATTGCGTTAACAGATCACCAGGTCTAACGAAGCCATGGGGGTTTCCACGATTTTCTCCGTCCCTGCGATCGCGATCATGGCCATGGGGTCGTCCTTACCCTTGTGGATTATGGATTTCCACAGGCGCTTTTCAAATGCCTGAAGTTGGGTTCTATGCCTGTGGAAAACCGGGGTCAAATGGTGGAAAACCTGGGGGAAAAGCCACCAAAGACAAAGAGAACCTTAAGAAAAAAGCCGTCACGAAATTTATGCTGGGCGATCGCCGCTGCAACCTCCCTGATCGGGTTGTTCTCGACGGCTGATACATGTGCGCATCAAAATTGCTGATAGTGGACAATCCCGCCATGGGCAATGGCGGGTTACCTCGACGGGCTGAGGGTTCTGATCATGCTTGAATCAATCGGGGCTTAGTCGAGACCGTATTGGCTAGGACAAAGGGTGGTGATATCACCGTGATAGGCCAATACGGTGGCGGTGGTAATACTACACAGATCTGCTTGGATCAAAGACTGTTGTTGCTCAAAGGTGAGGGGTTCCGGGGCTTGGCCCAGCAGCAGATCCAGCAGGCTGGGCTGGGGGTAGCTCACCTGCACCAATTGATAGTCCGTCTCTAGTTCTGCCAACTGGGCCAGCTCCGCCAGGGCTTCAGGGCGGCCCAGGGTGCCGTCGATCAGGTTGTATGCTTCGGCGGTTTTGACGTCGAAAATATAGGCCCCCATCTCTTCCCGTAGGGTCTGCTCTGGGATGCCCCGCGTGGTGGCCACATGGGCAACAAAATTGCTGTACTCATTGTTGATGGCGGTTTGCACCACCGCTAATTCTTCTTCGGTAGGGGCGCGGAAGGGGTTGCCCAGGTCTTTGCCTTTACCGGCGGCGATCGCAAATTGCTGGATGCCATTGCGGGTGGTGATGCCGCCCCCAAACAACCCGCCATCGATCGCCACCGGGTCGTCAAAGAACAGCAGCGATGGGCCGACCACCCCAATGCTGCCGACGATGCTGCCGGGGGCGGCATAAATCACATCCGCCGCCACCATCGACCAAACTCCGCCGGAGGCCGAGAGCCCTTCCACATAGGCCACAATCGGGTTGCCGGTGGTGTCTTTGTAGTGGGCTAGGGCTTGGTAGATTACATCAGAGCCCACCACCGTTCCCCCTGGGGTGGAGATCCGCAAAAAGATCCCTTTGACCTGATCGTCTTCGCTGGCTTTTTCTAAAATCTCCTGTAGCTCATAACCGTAGGTGGCCCCACTCACCCCAAACAGCCCCGTGCTGGCAGGGCTATTCAAGATGATGCCGTTAATGTGAATGTCTAGCAGGTAGTTGTCACTGTCGTCATTTCCAGTGACATAGTCGTAGGTCAAAGGCTCGTACCCACCGGCATCCTCAAGCCCGCCGCCACAGGCAGAGATCCCGAGGGTGAGGGCGATCGCGACGGTGAGAGCGGTGAGTCGATTCATGGCTATTAGGGGAGGTGACGGGTAAAGAGATACTGCCGGGGAGCAGGGGGGCCAAGATGATGGGTTAGAGGGGTGAAGATGTTTGCGTTTTGGAAGGCTCTGACCTTCTCAGTCGGTCTGTGAATAGGGCTCGTAGGGGTGTGGTCTCCGCGCCCGATGTCGATTTTGGCGCTGTAATGCACCGGGGGCAGCGTCTTTCATCATCAGAAACTGCCTATCGTTCCACAACCTTTAGCCGTCGAGCGGCTTAGCGCCCCAAAACCCTCAGCACTTTTGCCCAGGTGCGCTGCAAACGCAAACGGGTGAGGCGGACCGCAGAAAGACTGGGCACGTCGCTGGGATGGTGGGCAACATGATCAAAAAATTGATTGATCTCAGTCAAGATCTGACCCAGCCGGAGCAGCACCTTGTCTTGACGATAGGGCGCGAAGAAGGTCTCTGGCAACTGCACCGGATGGGGATTGGCCACCGCAGCGAGAATGCGATCCACATCGTAGGCGGTGGAATAAACGCCGATTTTCTGGCCGTTAAAGCCTGGATCGAGGTAATCGGCCAGGGCGCTGTTAACGCTTGAAAACACCTGGCAGCCGCAGGCCATCGCCTCCATGGGGGGCAAACCAAACCCTTCGGTCAGGCGGTATTGTGCCCAATATTCCGCTGAGTCGTAGAGATACACCTTGGTCCGGTTAAACAGCTCCCCCAGATCTTCCACAAAGTGATCCAGCAGCACGACGTTGCACTGCTTTTGCAGGGCAGGCAACAGTTGCTGAACCATGTATTCCGATGACTTACGGGCCTGCACCAACACGTCAATGTCGCGGGGGAGGCGGCGATCGCTAAATTCCGCTCCAATCACATTGGGCAGATAATAGAGGGCTCCGTTGGCGCAGTGCTGGCCCCAGTAGCCGAGGGTATTGCGGCTAACGGTCACAATCGGCACCGAAGCGGGGATGCGAAAGCCATAGCCCGCACTATGGGCGTGGTACACCACCGCTTCGCCCTTCAGTTTGGCGAGCTGTTTCGGCACCTGAAAACCCCAGCTCACCACAAAAATACGATCGCCAGGGGTTTGCAGAACATCGTCCAAAAACAGCGTGTCTGGTTCCCGCTGCTGGTAGGTCACCACTTCAGCGGGGCAAATTTGCTGGGCCAGGGCCAGGGTGTTCAGTTCTGCAAACAGTCCGCCGCAACGGTATTTGCCACTGGTGCCCGGCACCAAAAAGTAGAGGGTGCGCATGGAAGCGGTTACCGCCCGCCCACCGTGATCGAGTCCACCTTCAGGTGGGGCTGACCGACGGTGACGTAGATGCTGCCGCTGACGGAGCCGCAGAAGCCGGGGGCCAGACTCAGGTCGTTGGAGCACATGGAGATGCGCTGCATCACGTCCTGGGCTTCGCCAATCAAGGTCGCGCCTTTCAAGGGCTTGGTGATCTCGCCATTCTCAATTAGATAGGCTTCATCCACACCGAAGTTAAACTGGCCCGTCGCACCGACGCTGCCGCCCCCCATTTTCTTGCAATAGATGCCCTTCTCGATGGAGCTGAAAATGTCCTGGGTGGAGTAGTCCCCAGCGGCAATGTAGGTGTTGCGCATGCGGGAAGCGGCGGCGTAGGTGTAGCCCTGGCGGCGACCGCTGCCGGTGCGGGGATGGCCCGTGCGCATGGAACCGGCGCGATCGCTCAAGAAATTCTTCAACACGCCATTCTCAATCAGTAGGGTGCGCTGGGTGGGCATGCCCTCATCATCCATATCGATGGTGCCAAAGGCGTCGGTGGCGCGGCCCTCATCCCAGGCGGTGAGGTTTTCATGGGCGATTTTCTCCCCCTTCTTCTCCATAAAGGGGGTGGTGCCCCGCTCAATTTGGGTGGTCTCTAGGAGGTGACCGCAGGCTTCGTGGAAGATCACCCCGCCAAAGTGGTTGGCCATGACGATGGGGTAGGAGCCCGATTCGACATAGTCGGCGTAGAGCATTTTGCCCGCCGACTCCGACACCTCTTCAGCGGTGGTGCCGTAGTCCCAGGTGCGCAGGAAGCCCGGATCGCTGGTGTCGCCAAGGCGCTGACCAATGGAGGAGCGATGATCGCCATCGGCACAAAGCAGGTTGCTGCCCACGGACTGGGTGAGGCGAATATCACGGGCAAAGGTGCCGTCACTGGCGGCCACCAACACCTCTTGCCAATCGCGGAAGTAGGCGGAGCGCCGGGCTTGGATATGGCTGGCGGATTTTGCGATCGCCCCGTTTGCCGACAGCAAAATATCCCCCATTTCTTGCATAGAGCTGCACTGGCCCAACCAGGCATCTTTGCCCTTGACGGTGGCGTAGTCGCGGAACAGCTCTAGGTTCAACTCGGATAGATGGGAGGTGGGACCGGGCAGCAGCAAACCCATGATCGCTAGCCCTTTTTCCATGGCGGCCTTGAGCCCTGGGAAGGTGAGGTCGTTGGTGCTCACATAGCAGTCGGCTTTGCCCTTAAAGACCCGCACCCCAGCCCCAGCGACGATGCGGGGGGAGATGCTGGTGATGGCATCGTCTTCGGCCAGACAACTAATATATTGATTGCGCTCTAAAAAGAACTCGATTAGATCCGCCCCAGCGGCCCGCCCTAACCCCAGCAAGATCGAGAGGGGCTCCCGCCAGGACTCATCGAAGCGATCGCCCATCGATGTATAGGTAAGGCTAGGAATTTCTTCGGCACGGAGCAACCGACCAGGCATGAGGGTGGCAGTCATAGGGGAGGCTTAGGCAATGGGTAAAGATGCATTTCAGTCTAACAAACCCCCCTCCGACTCGGCTCAGTGGGCACTATCGCCTGTGTGAGTTTTAGGGCACCTCAACGCGCTGACTGGGCTATGGTTGCACAACGCTAAGCTGTGCCGGAGGCTTTGAAACCTCTTGCCCTTACACCTATCGGTTGATGCGGAATGGGGATGGGGATGGATCGTGTTGTCGATATCCCATCCCCCCGATTACCAAGGACGCGATGGTCTCCGACCGGCCAAAGGCCATCGCGTTTGGGCTCTTGACGCGCTATGGGCCTCGGGTGTCGTTGCTGGGGTTAGCGATCGTGGCGGGAGCCCTGGCGACGCTGAGTTTGGCGTTTATGCAATCCCAGTACCCGTAGCAATCCGCTGTTAGGTGCGGGACCCAGAACCGCCAGAAGCCTTACATAGTGGAATTTTTACTTTTGAACTTTGAATTTTGCTATGTGGGGTGTATCTGGTGCGGGGCTTTATGGCGGCCCTGAGCATGTTGGGGCTTTTGGGGTTGGTGGTGCAAATCTGCCCCCGGCAGGCGGAGGGGTTTACCTACGCGCTGATGGTGTCGATTTCTAATTTGGCGATGAGTCTGGGGTTGGTTATTGGCGGGCAGCTTTATGACTGGGGGCTGTCGTTTGCAGTGGTGGCGATAATTGGGGTACCCGTAGATGTCTCACCTATGTTGTCACGTTGGGTTTGGGGTACCCATGCCTTGCCGGTGTACTGGCAAATCCTAAACAAGCTTGGCAGTAGTGACCTTCAGGTTCAGAAGCGACTCGTCAAAGCAGTGCTACCCCTGTTTAAAAATTATCCTGTCTTGGTGCTCGGTGACCGGGAGTTCCATAGCCCCAAACTGGCACAGTGGTTATCAGCGCGAGGTGTTTCCTTTGTCTTACGTCAGAAGAAAAACCTGCACTTGCAAACTGCTGGCAATTCAGACTATCAACTCCTTAAGCCCACTTTCCGCACCCTGAAGTGTCACACTCGGGAATTAAGACTGAAAGCCTTTGATACAAGGCATTTCAGCCTTTTGAAGTTCAAATGAACTGCCTCCCATGGTTTCTCAATAAAGGCTGGCTATTGAAAATTCTGTGCGAGCAAATTCCTGCGATCCTCATTCCTTCGTTCTAAATACCCAATGTGCCAGTTGAGAGGGCGGAATGTCGGCTTAAGGAGATGGGCTTCAAGCCAGGAATGTCCGGTTTCTATCCGCAGGTCTTATGCAACAAGGGCGACGGGTTAGGCCCTTTCAATGTCGCAGTTTACTGGAAACGCAAGTACCGTAACCGAGGCCCGAAAGACCCCTGGTTTCTGCTCACGAATTTACCCACCCTGAAACAGGCTTTAAAGTTCTATCACTGTCGATGGGGCATTGAACAGCTTTTCAAAGATTGTAAGAGCGGCGGCTATAACTTAGAGGCCACTCGGGTTAATGATGAACGCTTCTTGGCTTTGATGGTGTTAGTTGCAATTGCTTACCTGGTTGACTGACAAAACCCTTGAAATGCTCATGCTTTCGTAGGTTGGGTGGAGCGTTAGCGTAACCCAACGAAACCGTTATGGGTGTTGGGTTTCACTCTGTTTCACCCAACCTACGAGAGAAACTTTTGTCAGTCAGTCAGATTGCTTACAGTCTGGCTACTTTCCAAGGGCAAGAGCTAAAGCACAATGGGCTTGATGTTTACGCTGGACGTATCAACGAGCACCAGGACAAGACGCCTCGACAGAGCGCGTTCAGCATCGGGCTCTATGGCCAACGATGGCGATATGGGATGGAATTATGGGCTGAGCGGGCGTTCAAACTGATTGCCTTAAAACCCCATAAACACCGTTATTTCCAAAGGGGTTTGCAGGCTCTATCCTTTATTCAGTAATGCTTCTAGGTCGGTTGTCGCCCAGCAAGGGAATCTGGCAGTTTTTCAAGCATTCTCTCAACCAATTTTATCTTGTTACATTATCTAATTTGAATTGATATTGGCTCTCCCCACCAATCAAAACTACGTATACCATTGCTGCCATTGATGTAGTCAAACGGATCGAATTTGTCAATCTCTACACTTCCCAAATCTTTGTACTCTAGATCTGCTTTTGTTGATAAATCGTCTATTGCTCTTTTTGATAATCCGAAGGCATCGATTTTCCCTAGCTCCAGGGAACTAGAGATGCCAAATCCAAACTTACTACTAAGTTCAGTTACTGGTTTCATTCTAGGGTACAGATAGAATGTGTCTCCGGTTTTAAGATTGTCTGGAATGACAATTTCGAAGACAGATTTCCCTAAGTTGATATCCTTGGCATCATATACTACCTCACCCAACTCTGCCGACATCTCATCTGTCGAGTGCAAAGCGACTTTAAATCCTTTGACCTCAAGGTTTGAGGTTTGGGTAAAATTCGGCCTTAGGTTGATCGTCCCACCATCCAAATAATCTGTATTACTGTTAGTACCTGATATTGAATTTCCTGCTATCTCACCTAATAGGGATATCCCCCAATTTATATCTCCAACAGGTGTTGAAAATGGGGAAGCATCTATCTTGATTGCAGTATCAGGGAATGGGAATGGATTATCTCTGGTAATAGAAAGACTACCTTTTGCTTGTAAAGATAGACCAACACGACTATCAAATTCTCCGTCTTTTAAAAATGACTCGATTTCGATTTTGAGTTTTTCACCAGGTTTGGCAGATGAAGGATAGTGAATTTTGAAGTCTGCATCCAAGTCAATGTCTAAAGCCCCTAAGCTAAAATAAGCTGCTGTTGTAGATTCTAGCTTTGCTTGAGTGCCAAAAAAGTCTTCGTCAAATAATGTGGTTGTTTCGCTTGGGAATCCGGGGAAGTGAAACTGGGTATCATCATCTGCCCACAAAGACTGATTTATGATGTTGAAATTCCTACTAAAAGATTGACTGTTAAGGACTTCAACGCCAATGTTTATAGAGCCCACCGGGCCTAAATATCCGTCACTGACTTCAGCACCTATATCTACAGAGCCAATCGGGCCATCAGATGATTGATTTTTTGGTTTTACGTAAATACTGAACTCTTTCGGCTGACTCCACTTATCGCCGTCAAAGACTGAGACAGCTACAGTATCAGTAATGCCAACATTACCGTTATGACTGTAATAGAGTTTGTCTAAATCTTTGGTGTTGACAGTTGTTTTGAACCAACCTCTGTAATTCGGAGCTTGTTTTGCGACACTGTAAGTTGTCCCATCAGGTGCGGCAAAATGTCCAGTCCCGCTGTTCCAAGGAGATGAATCATAGAATGCTACTGCTTGGATTGATTGTCCCTCTGGGTCTGACCAACCAAATCTCCCTTGCATATTGGTGACCCACTCGGAACCAATTGTGTTAGATAGTGTCTTTTGGACAAAATCACTCTCATTAATGGTTTGATTCCAGACGTTGACGACTGGAGCTTGGTTTCCTGGCTTCACTCGGATATTAAAAGCTTTTGGATCACTCCATTCATAACCATCAAAAACAGCGACCGCCATTTCATCAAGAATATTGGTGTTGCCTGTGCCATGGCTGTAGTAAATAGAGTTGAGTTGATCTACACCAATAACACCACCACTGACCCCCTTGAATGTCGGTGCCGGAGGTGTTGAAACTGATGAGGCTAAATTTCCAGGCCAAGCCCAATATCCAGTTCCGTTACCCAAATACTTACCATTAACAGGTTGATCGGGGGTGGGGTCGTAAAAAGCAACTGCCTCGATGGCATCTCCATCTGGGTCAGACCAGCCTACGTACCTGTTGAATGGGAATAAAAATTCGTTGCCAATGCTAGAGTCAATGACACCATATGTGAAGTCATCAGTGGATAACTCCATATTATTGACTAAAGCACGGGGCTTTTCATTTGGAAACTCTGAGTATTTATATGCTTTTGGTTGCCTGCCAGGTTGCCAAAAGATATATCCTCCTTCAAAGTCAATACGACGCCCATCAAGATATTGATACTCGCGCTTTTCAGGAAATCCTAACCAGCTACCAGAGCCTCCCATACTGCTGTACAGATCATTCATGCTGTACCAAATTGCTATAGCACCATATTGCTCAGACCAGTTAATACTGCCGTTTTCATACCCTCGCCAAAAACCAGCAGTGCCTTGAGGAGATGTAGAACCCTTTAAGTAATCTGTCGTGGCATTTCCAAGGCGAATAGTTTCGCCCCCAAACCCTCTAGGTTCATTATTGACATCCTGATATTCAATATCAATGTCCGTCTCGTAATAAGCTCTTCCATTGACATTTAATCTATAGTCAGTCGCTCCCCTACTAGAACGCACCCTGACGTAGTACCTGCCTGCATCAAGATAGGGAAGTAAATTTCGCTCAGTATTGCCCCAACCGGACGCATGAATCACTTCACCAGACTCTACAAGGCCATTATTATTGAAATCCTTAATGATCTCTAAGCTTGCATACTCAGATATACCTTCTAAATTCAGACTAACTTCTTGCTTCTCGCCTGTCTGAAGAACGTAATAGTCTGCGAGGTCATCTGTACCTAGAGAACCAGAAGCTCCTGTTACCCACTTACCGTAACCAAAGTCAGCGGTTGGCCCAAATTGCTTGGCTGTCGGGATAGAACCATTACCATCAGCATCAGTTGGTACAGCTTTGTAGTGTAAGTCGTAATTTATTGTTTCTGAATTTATATCTTCGGGGAATATGCGGACATAGTATTTCCCAGGCGATAGATTGCGCGTACGGGGCGCTGTTGCCAATCCATCTTGTGACATTACATCAGCGATAACTTCTTCGTCGACAATTTTCCCGTCACCATCAATGTCCTTGATTAAAGAGAAGCCAACCTTTCCAGTTAATCCGAGAAGTTGTAACGTCACCTGACGATAATCAGTCAGATTGAAAGAATAATAATCATTGAGATTACCATCGCCGACAGTGGCATTTCCAACAAATATTTTTTCTGTCCTGATAAGACCATCGCCAAAATCGACCGATCCACCGTTCAGTAAAGTGGCATATCGAAGAGAACCATCGCTATCAGGGGTAACGATTTTCTGTGGCTCATTTGTCGTTGCACCAAAACTATTAGATGGAACACCATTACTCAGCGCGTACCAGACTCCAGATCCACTGGGCTGAACACTTAAGTAACCATTTTGGTAGTAGTGAGTAACAATTCCGTTACTGATTTCTGTTTTTTGGTGATTCCCTGCATTAAAAGGCACGTTGCCTTCACCAGGTTGTGGTGCATTATTTGTCTCAGAGCCGAATTGTCCCGTTAGTTGATATGACACCTGCGTATCATCAACAGCATCGATACGAACCTGGTATTGACCAGGGCTCAGATCGAGATCCCATTTCCGTACACCATTCGCTTCTATAGCATGAGTGTTGCCAATGGCTAAATACTCTGATCCAGAACCTATCCGCTTTGAAATAAATAGATCTATATCTTCTCCTTGAGCATCAAGTTTTAGCGCAAGAGTTTCGGCACCCTTTATTTCTAAACCATAAGTTTTTCGGGCCTCTTGAATGCCATCTTGAATAGGCTTTGAGTAATCCCAGAAAACTTTATCGAATATATCTAGATTGGTTTGCTTTGTCCCAGTAAATGGCTGTCTAAAATCATCTGCAATTGTGATTTGAACGTTGCCTGTGAAATCTGAAATTACATCCGGCTCAAATGTAGTTTCAAGCCGATAATCTATGGCGCTAGTGCTGTTGCCACGAAGCTTGAGATAATACGTGCCTGCATCTAAAAAGCCGCCACTGCTGATCTCAGATTGAGGCTGCAATCCATCTACGGTGATCGCAGTAGTGCCACCGCCACCACTCAGTTCCTGAAACTCATGCCAAGCTGAAGTGCCGTCTGATTTAACAACAGAAACAATCGGATGTTGCGTTGAATTATTTGATTTGGTTGAGGTCCACTTAAAATGGCCAGATTCATTCACTGTGAACTGGTGGTAACGTTCAGATTGTTCAGCATCTAAACGACCCTCATCTATAAAAACGTTTGATGTCTGCACGATGGCCGTGTTAATTGAAGTGCCACCGCTAACAGCTCGCTCTAATGGTGTGACTATACCCTCACCACTCCAAGTCTCAGGGGCAACCCAAGGTACTGGAATGTAGTCTTCACCTGCGGTGTTTTGGGCTAGTTGTACGGCAGCGGCCAGATTCAATAGCCCAGCCCCCGTCTCAGCATCCCAACCCAGCGCATCTAAATCCGTCGCCGTCGCCTGCAAAATCTCAATCACCTGGCGATAGCTCAGTAGCGGATTCGCCGCCCATACCTGAGACACCGCTCCCGTCACCTGGGCCGTCGCCACCGACGTGCCCGCCATTGTCCCTAAACCATCCCCTACCAGCGATAGCAACGGATTCTCCTCCGTCCCACCCGGAGCCAATAGCCCCAAGCCATTGCCATAGCTCGAATATTCCGCACGGGTCAAACCCGCCGCTGCCCCCACCGTGAGGATGTTGTCAAACTCCTGGGCCGCTTGCCCCAGCACCGACATTACCCCGCCATCATTGCCCGCCGCCACCACAATCAACACGCCACTTTGGCGGGCATATTCGATCGCTTCTCGCTCCTGAGGCGTGAACTCATAACGGGTGGTGACATTGCCATCACCATCAATCTGAGTCAGATCCAAACTCAGGTTCACCACGGCATTGGGCTGGCCTGAATCCTGCGCCGCATCCACAAACTCCCGCAGCGACTCATGCCACTGGCCCGAACCAATTGCCCGTCCCACCCACAGTGGTGCATCATCATTGAGGCCATCAATACCCAGATTGTTATCCTGACTGGCCCCAATTAACCCCGCCGTATGGGTGCCATGCTCATTGCCCTCACCGGTTTGCAACAAAGGATTATCATCGCCATCCACCCAGTCCTTACCCAGTTGAATGCGACTGTAGTCTAGGTCGGGGTTATTGGCGCTCAAACCCGTATCAATTACCCCCACCAAGGGCTGATCTTCAGCCGGGAAATTGTAGGAAGTGAGGTCTAGATCGGCTTGGGCATCGGCATAGTCAATCAAGGCTTGACCCAGATCTCCCTGCCGCCAGTCCTTAGCGGGGTCAATGAAGTCATCCATCAACTCCGCTTCACCCGTCGCGCCTCGCACCTGGAAAATGATGT
>CAYGVA010000060.1:0-19666 GCA_964353225.1 uncultured Leptolyngbya sp. | reverse complement strand
ACCGGCGATCGCCGCTTCTATATCCCCATCCTGCAACAACCAAATCGTGGCAAAAGCATCCACCGCATCCTCTTCGCGACCGGTAATCGGCAGGGCATATTGATCCACTAGGGCGTGCCCCAGCTCATGCAAAAAGGTGTGGTAGCCCGCCAAGAGCACCTCGGTGGCAAAGTCACGGTCGTAGCCATAAGTCGCCTCAAAGGCTTCGACATACCCCAAAATCAACTCATAGCAGAGGGTAATCGAGACATAGTCCGCTTCATACCAGGCACCGTCTTCGTCGCATTGGTCAAAGGTGACGGTAATATCTTGGGGGAAGACCAGCTGGCCGTTGAGGTCTTCGACCAGTTCGTCATAAAAGGCCGTCTCTTGCAGCACCTCGTACACCGCTTGATATTCCGCACTGGCCGGTTCCACATACTCCACCCAGAGATCCCCTTGATCTTCGATGGGTTCGGCCCACGTCATCACCGATGCCTCGACACAACCCATAAGCATCAGGGCAGTACCGAGGGCAAAAGCGGGCAAGAACTGACGCGGCATAGCAGGGATTAATGTTTGGATTAGCCCCAGGGTACCCATGCCCCTCGCCTGACCTCAGTCAACCCAGCGGCCGTTCCTCCCCTCATCACCTGGGCATTACATCTGCGCCTTGAGCAATCGCCCGACCACGGCAATGCCCCGCTCAATGTCTTCCATGGGTTGGGCAAACCCGAGGCGCAGGGCCGGATACCCCTGTTGGTCGGGGAAAAAGGGCTGGCCGCTGCCGACAAAGACTTTCTCTTGCACTGCGGCTCGGTGCAACTTGGCCACATTCACCTGGTTGGGCAGTTGTACCCAGAGAAATACGCCCCCAGCGGGAATGGTCCAAGTGGCCTCACAGGGAAAATGCGCTTCTAAGGCCCGCACCATGACGCTGCGGTTTTGTTGGTTTAGCGCCTTGAGATGGTTGATCCGCCGTCGGTAATGGCCCGTGGCCAAATATTCGCGCACGATGCCCTGGGAAACGATGGAGACGTGGAAATCGTGCAGTAGCTTCCGTTCCACAATCTGCCGATGCAGGTCGCCGGTAATCACCGCGTAGCCCAATCGCAGGGCGGGCATCAGGGTTTTAGAGAAGGTGCCGGTGTAGATGACGCGATGGTTCTCTGGACCGGTCTTCGACCATCGCGGTAGATCCAGCGCCTTGATCGGCGGGGGCGTCGTGTCAAAGGAGAGCCATTCGTAGGCATTATCCTCAATCACCCAGCAGTCGTACTGCTCCGCCAGCTCCACCAACCGCCGCCGATGGGCCAGGCTGGTGGTGATGCCGGTGGGGTTGTGCAGGGTGCTGTTGGTATAGATCAGCTTGGGGCGATGGCTTTTGAGAAATTGCTCTAGCAGATCCAGATTCATGCCCGTCGCAGTCATGGGAATGCCGATGATGCGGGCATCAATCTGCCGCAGCAAAGACAGATAGGCATGGAAACCAGGGGATTCCACCACCACCCAGTCCCCCGGCTGAATCAGGTGTTGTGTCACCAAGGACAGGGCTTGCATCGAGCCATTGGTGATAATCAGGTCCTGGGGGGCGGCCCCCAATCCCAGTTGCGATAGTAGTTGGGCAATTTGCTCCCGCAGCACCGGATCCCCCTCAGGCGGATTGTGGTGAAACAGTTGCTCCGCCACATTTTTGATCGCCCGCCGAGCAATGCGCTGTAGATCTTCGGTCCCGGCAGCCTGGGGATAGCCACTGCTCAGATTGATCATGGCGGGTTGAGCATGGGCCTGTAAAAAGGCGTCGCTCACTTCCGAAAAGGAGGTGAGACCCTGCTCAGGAATAATCACCGTTTGCTCTGGGGCAAAACTGGCGGGGCGGGCGGGGGGTGTGACCGTCGCTTGGTTAATGAAGTACCCCGCCCCCTGGCGGGCATGGATCAGGCCATCGGCTTCGAGGACGCTATAGGCTTCGATCACCGTCAGCTTATTGACGTTGGCCGTCTGGGCCATGGCCCGAATCGAGGGCAGACGATCGCCTACCTTCAGCCCCCCCGCTTGGATGAGATAGCTGATGCGATCGCGGATTTGCAGATAAACCGGCTCTGTCGCTTGACGATCAACGGCAATTTTCATGGGTACACCACGGCAGCGTGTATGGCCCTTCGGCACTCGCTCAGTCAGCGCCGTCAGCCCTGTCCGCACTGTAGGCGATTTGATTGGCAATGGGCTGGTACAGTTTCACCAACTTTTGCTAGAACAGTTCTAAATAATGGAACTGTACTAGTAAAAGTCGCCTCAGGTGTACCTTCCGGCTCTAGGTTGCGATTGGCAGAGTAGAGCTATCGAGCCAATGGAGGTTCCCCATGCAGTCCCAACCTTTAACGCCTTACAACAGCGCCCCTCTCAACAGCCCTGCGGTGCGCTCCGCCCCCTCTGCCCAAAACCGCATCAAAACCGTCTTGGGGCAATGGATGACGCGACTGGCCGGTAGCGATCAGCCCCAGGTGCGCTGCCAAATTGATCGTAAGGGCAACGCCAAATGGCACGTCTGGGATCCCGTTAACGGCGATCGCCAAACTTTTAGCGACGAAACCGAGGTCCGCCAGTGGCTAGAAGGTCGCTACTACCGCTAACCTCGATTCATCCTGTTGCCTTCCAGCGCTTTAATCAATGGAAGGCAACCCCCTATTCCATCACCCATGCTCCATTCCTTCCCTGATCGCATTCAACAGTTACCGGCCTTCGATGGCCCCTTTGATGCCTTCCATCTAGCCGCCCAAGATTGTGAGATCTATTTTGCCCGTTACCCCGCTGGGACCGATATTTCCCCCCACAACCACGACACCGATAACTACGGCATCATTACCCAAGGCACGCTGATTCTGACCCTACAGGGAAAACCCGACCAGCAGTTTTCGGCAGGGGAGTGGTATCACATCCCCCCTGGGGTCATCCATGCCGCCCGCTTCGACACCGACACCCAAGAAATCGAATTTTGGTTCAAAGCCCCATGCGCCTCTCCCAGTCTCTAGCCCTCTGGCAGGTCGATGCCTTTACCAACAAGCCGTTTGGGGGCAACCCCGCCGCCGTCTGTGTGTTACCCGAATCCGCCGATGCCGACTGGATGCAGGCGGTAGCCGCCGAGATGAATCTGTCGGAAACCGCCTTTTTGTATCCCCTAATAGATGATCCCGGCACCTATCACCTGCGCTGGTTTAGCCCCACCGTTGAAGTGAATCTGTGCGGCCACGCCACCCTCGCCACCGCCCATGTGCTCTGGAGCGAAGGGCAGCTTGCCCTCGACCAAACGGCGCGGTTTCAATCTCGGGGGGGCTCCCTCACCGCCACCCAACAAGGTGATTGGATCACCCTTAACTTTCCAGCAGAAACCGTGACCGCCACCCTGGCCGATCCGGTGTTGATCGATTGTTTGGGAGGGGTTGAGCCGGTGTTTGTGGGTCAAAATCTCGGTGCCCCGAATCCCAACTATCTGGTGGAGCTGGCCTCGGAGGAACAGGTGCGATCGCTCCAACCCGATTTTGCCCTGATGAAGACGCTGCCGGAGATGGGGGTGATTGTCACCAGCCGCGCCGATGATCCGACGGTGGATTTTGTCTCTCGCTATTTTGTGCCGTCCGCTGGGGTGGATGAGGATCCGGTGACGGGCTCGGCCCACTGTGCGCTGACGCCCTATTGGCAGGGCAAGCTGGGCAAAACGGATCTGTTGGCCCATCAGATCTCGGCTAGGGGTGGGGTGTTGAAGGTGAGTGGTGAGGGCGATCGGGTGTTTATCAGCGGTCAGGCGGTCACGGTTCTGAAGGGGCAGCTACAAACGGACCAGTAAGCTTTGGCATTAATGCACTTGACGCATCATGATGTCTGAAACTCAATTTGTTGGGTATGGGGTTTGGCTAAGCGTTTAAGTGTGTTTCTTTTTGGATGGATAAACCTTATGGTTCGGATCCCACCAAAGTATCTTCAAGGCACCTTCTTCAAGAATCCCCCAGACTCTTTCTTTGCCCGCAAGGCTTAGTGAAACAAGACTATCTACGTCATCCTGCTGAATTTCGGCAAGTCTCTTTCGAGCCTCTTTAGACAGCTTATAAACCTCACTCGAATGATGCTGCTTCTTGCTCTCAATCAAAATTTGATTCCAAGTCATTGACTCAAAGTCAGAAAGCTTTGCCTGGACATATAGCCAGAGGTTTGGCGGCAATTTGTCCCACCCGAAAGGACCACCCATGTCCAGTAAGCCCACCTTCCAAGATGCTCTCCTGGAGTTGTAGGAAGTTGGATCTTTGGCTGACTTGGCGTTTTTACTCGACGCTGAGGGCTGAAGGGACCTGGGAACCTTCTTGGGGCGTTTGCTCATAGAGACTGCCGTAATATTCAGCCATTGCAGCGTGCGTTATAACTTTGTTGCCCCTCTCTCCTGGAGCGAGCTTCCCTCTTGCATCCAACCAAGGGCGTTCCATGTGAGTCAGGTCGCTAAGCCATTGTGAGTCTTTGTCGCCGTAATAATCCAGAATCGCATCAATAGTCTCGACCTGATCTGAGGTCAACACCGCAGGATCCCCTGCTGGCAGTTTTTCGATCATGTACTGAAGGCGGTGATTTGCGTAAAGCTCTGGCGCTACAGGTCCATTAGCCCATGCTTCAATACGCTCCTCGAATAAAGGCGCTTCATCCCACACCAAAGACCAAGCCTGAGAGTAGTAAGCAAGCTTCTGGAGCTTCATCGCGGGAATCGATCCCAAGGCACCAAGTATGTATACAGCTACGTCATGAACAGAAGCCACCACGACACCTCGCGCTCAATCAAATACACCATACTCGAAATTAATCTCCAACCCTACCGCAAATATGCGTCAACAAGCATAGGAAACAACAGGATAGATCAATTGTACTAAAAAACCTTTATGGTGTTTTGTGTTGGTGTAGAGGGTTGAGCCCTTCTCTACAGACTCCTTGACTTTTTTGAGCATGGCGCTATACATGCTGCTGACCTTGCCGGTTACCTGAATACACTCACTTTCTGTGCCGCTCTGTAGAGCACCTAAGACGATGGTCTTGCCGACAGGCCCTCTACACTTGGATCTTTTTTGCGCGTTCGCTGGCGTGCATGTTCTCAGCTTTCTGCCCCATGTAGGTTTCATCAGCCTCAACTTCACCAGAGAACTTTTTATTAGGACAGGTTTACCGAACCTCAATTCGTGGATATTGCACCAACGACTGGGCTATCCAAGTTTTAAGATGCCAACATGAGCCCTATTTGGAAAGGTGCAATGGCGACATTACTTAACGATCGCGAGATTCAAGCCCAGCTCGCTCAACATCCCAACTGGACCCTCAAAGGCAAAACCATCGAGCAAACCAAAACCTTCGATGGTTTTCCCAGCGCGATCGCCTTCGTCAACGCCCTGGTTGACCCCGCCGAAGCCGCAGGCCATCACCCCGATCTCGCCATCTCCTATAACCGCGTCACCATAACCCTCAGCACCCACGATGCCGGTGGCCTCACCGTCCAAGACTTTGACATGGCCACCGTGATTGATCAGTTGTCTTAGCGGCTGTTATCGCTAGCGCTCAAAAGCTAACTCCAGGTCAGCGCTTCGGTAAAACGTAGCCGTTTTGCCGAAGCCTACAGAGAACGAGCGTAAGCCTTGCAACCCCGCCAGTCAGTGCGAAAAGAATGCGCCTACAGTAGCGATAGACGAAACCGCTATCAGCCCTGATCTATCGCCGCCATGGATACTCCCAGTGACGTTTTGGTTTTGAGTGAGGGCGAAGCCCCGGCGATCGCCCCAGCCACTCCCCCTCGCCGTCCCCGCTGGTCAGACACCCTGACCTACATTGCTGATCCCGATCAGTTTTGCCGTCAAAACCTAGCTCGCCATGGTCCGATTTTTCAGACCCGCGTGTTTGGCGGCACCACCGTCTTTGTGGGCTCACCCCGCGCCATTCAAATGGCCTTTAACGGCGACGGCGACTATACCGAAATTGGCCTGCCACCCACCACCATGGCCATGTTTGGGGAGTACAGCCTGTTCCAGCGGCCCGACCTACACCGCCAGCGCAAAACAGCGCTGAGACCCGGCTTTACCGGCTCCATGCTGGCCGCTTACATCCCCCACATGCAGCGGGTGGTTGCCCAGCATCTACAAACCTGGCCCGGTGATACGTCCCTGCCCTTGGTCCCCTCGGTGGAAAAAGTCAGCTTTGACGTGTTGGCCCCGCTGTTGCTGGGCATCCCCGTCGATCAAGGGGATGCAGCCTTGGCCGGACTGCCGATCGCCACCAAGGCCGACCTGAAACGCTGCTACAAAACCTTTTTCGATGGCTTTTATGGCTTGCTGAAATGGCGATCGCCCCTCACCGCCTTTGGGCGCGGCTACCAGGCGCGGGAAGCCCTGATTGCGTTTATGCGGGCCGTGATCCAGCAGCGACGGGCCGCGCCCACGGCATCCCCAACTGATTTTTTGGCCATGATGCTGGCCCAACAGCAGGACAACCCCGAGGGCGTCTTTAGCAATGACCTCATCGAAAACCAATGCCTACTGCAACTGTGGGCCTCCCATTACGAGGTCACCGGCCTCGCCGCCTCCTGGATCTATCAGGTGGGGCAGCACCCCGAGGTTTTGCAGCGGCTGCGGGCTGAACAAGCCGCCGTCTTAAACGCCAATCAGGGCTTTGACGACATCACCCCGGCAACCCTGAAGCAACTGACCTACCTCGATGCCACCATCAAAGAAACCCTGCGGGTGTTGCCGCCCACCTCAACGGCCAACCGCCGCTTGACGAAATCCGTGGTGTTGGATGGGGTGTTGTATCAAAAGGGCTGGAGCCTGATTGCCGAACCCCGCATTGCCCATGCCATGGCGGCCCATTTTGCCAACCCAAATCAGTTTGACCCCGATCGCTTTTTGCCCGATCGCAATGAAGGTGGCCCCTACGAATACATTCCCTTTGGCGGGGGCGTCCATGCTTGCTTGGGGGCACAGTTGGCGACAACCCTGATGAAAATACTAGCGATTCACCTACTCCATCGTTTCGACTGGCAATGCCTCGAAGTGGCGACATTTGTGCAGTTCCCCCTGAAGCAAATCAAAGACAACTACCAGATCCAGCTCCTGCCCCGTGCCATCGAAGCTTGAACCTTTTGCCGCAGCCTACGATTTTGTGCCCCCATCCAGGGGCCGCTGCGGCCAATGTTCACCCACAAAGAACGTCGCCCTGATGTCACCATCAGGGCTTTTTTATGGCCCATGGGGCGGTGGCGGATGCATCATTTCCCAGGGGCATAGCCAACCAGATTGGCAGGGTGCAAGCGGCGCAATGTCAAGGGTTTAGGCCGATCTAAGGGCAACCTAATCCTGTGTCACAATGAAAGACAACTTCACCACATTGATTGAGATCGACTCGTGCTCGAAGCCAGGGTACATCAGCAACTTAGGGCCTTCCTGAGACAGCAGGCTGCCATAACCTGGCCCCATCACCTCACCATGGCCCGCTTAGTAGCTCGGGCGTTGAGATTGGGGCGCAGCACCCTCATGCAAGTGGGCAGTTCGGCGGTCTATGACGGCAACTATCGCCTCAGCTATCTGATGTCGCTGCTGATGTGGCCTGAGCCCGCCATTTTGATACTGCCAGAGTCGTTGCAGCAGACTGTACAGTTGATCGATATTCCCCGCCTACAGCAATGGTTACCCATCAGTAAGCCCGTCCATTGTGGGGATACTTGGCCTGATCCTGACTTTCAAGGGTTGCTGCTGACCTCCCCCCAAGCCTGGTTGCGGGACCAGATCTACAACCAAGGGGGATTTCCCCAGGGCCTGCCAGTCGTAATTGACGGCAGCGATGACTTAGAAGATTGGATTCGCCAATGCTTGACCCTGAGCGTGGGAGCCCAAGCCTGGGAGGCGCTGATGCAAGCCTATCCCCACCATCGCGACGCCATTCGTGAGGTGCGAATTCAGCTGACCCATCAAGTGTTTCAGCATCCCCCCAACCCTTACCACTGTCACTTGGTAGATCCTGACGAACAGGCCCAAGTTCGGGCGCTATTAACGGGGCTGGTGGCTGAGGGCGATCGGGTGGCTCCGTTGCCGAGCCCCTGGCGACAGCTCAAAGCCGTGTGGGATACCCCCGCCCAGCAGCTCTTGTGGACCGTAGTCAACCGCGACCAGGGGCAATGGTCGCTGCACAGTGCCCCTGCCCAGATCGCGGCGATCGCCCAACAACTGTGGGCGCAGCATCCCCTTGTGATCATCGGCGGCAGCCTTGATACCACCGCCGAGGCCCCCCTCTATCAACAACGACTCGGGCTATCTGATCTGACTTGCGTCAAATTTGGTCCTGATTTGCGGGCCGAGGGCATTCAGCTTTATTTACCCGATCGCATCCCCCCGCCCAATAATCCTCAATTTCAAGGGTTGCTGGGTCGTGAGTTGGTGCAATTGCTGATCCACCCCCTCGCCCAACAGGGGCCAGTGGTGATTTTAGTGGGGGATCTCCCCCTCAAGGGCCAGGTGGCCTCGACCTTGGCGGCGCAATTCGGGTCCCGCGTGCAGGTGGAGTCTACGGCAGTGGCCGATAATGGCATTCTCGTGAGTGGCTGGCGGTTTTGGCGCGAGCAGCAGCGTCAGTTACCCCGGCCCCGCCTCCTGATTATTGCGACTCTGCCCATCCCTTCCCTCGAAGATCCGACGGTGGCGGGTCGGGTGGCGGGGTACAAACGCAACCGTCAGGATTGGTTTCGCCTCTATTTATTGCCCACGGCCCTCAACGAACTGCAACGGGCGATCGCCCCGGTCCGCCATTGCCAAGGCACGGTGGCGCTACTCGACAGCCGCGTCCACTCCCGGAGCTATGGCCGCCAGATCTTAGATGCCCTGAGCCCCTTTGCCCGCCTTCACCATCTAGAAGCCCCTTGGCTAGACTCGCGACATTTCCAATAATGGGCCGCCGCAGTCGCCACTGACCAAGATATGATGATCGCAATCGAGGGTTAGCCCGCGAACCGTTTTATTAGCTGTAACCTACCTTCAGCCCATGGGAGACTCTAAGCGCCGCCAGGAAAAACTGGGAGACGACTACGGCAAGGAATCCCCGATTCTGCCCTGGTTACCGATCACCAAACGCCAAGGTGAACAATTTGTGCAATGGACCACCACAGGGGCATGGCTCGGCATTGGGGGAATGATTGTGCTTTGGGTCACCGTCCGTTTCATTGGCCCTGGTTTTGGATGGTGGGACGTCCTCTAGCCCCTGTGGGGTTGCCGAGCCTCTCCTCAAACTATCGACGCCCCTGACAGAAATGCTTTCTCAAAGCAAAGTTGACGGCAATGGAGACTGTCACAAACGATACTGTGCCATCTTACGCCCCCCAGCTAACCTGGGGAAGAATTAAGACATAGCAGCTAAAAACAGCCTTCTGCGAGAAAAGCCTGTTTACTGTTAAGTAGATAGATCAGCGCTGGTTACCCGTCAGATTTGCTTATGTTGTCTTTCTAGGGGTAACATTAATAAAAAATAAAATAGATTCTTATAGCGGATTCATTGTGCATAGGAGACTGGGGTATGTTTGTCCGATTGGCAGAGCAACATAAGCAATTTGTCCAAGACTTGGTCATGAACCTCCAGGCCCTAGCGGCGGTGCTAGAAAAGCGTGGATACCTAGCCTCTTGCTACACCTGTGGCGGTCAAATGAATAGTGCTTCCTTTATGGTGAGCCTGGCTGATGACCACCTGATTCGATTTTTGGTCTCTGACTATGGCATCACCTGGACCGAAATGCGTGACGATCGCGAGCTCATGAAGCTGGAAGGCGCAGAAGCCATTAGTCAACTCCAGGAATTGGCCAACTTGGTGAAGTATCAAATCAAGCCCTCTGAATACCGCCCTGCGGTGATCCAGTCTGCCTAGAAGGGTGAGTAATCTGCCTTACAATCCTGTGTCAGCAATATCAATACACGGTTCTCCTGGTTACATTTAAGGAGGTGTCTATGGCACCTCCTTTTTGTTGGGGTTTATTGGGGCTCCGCTGGGGCCAATCACGGGGTTAATGACGATGGGTGGACTGGCAGCAAAGGCGATCGCGGCGGTGCAGCGCTATCGACAACAGGCAGCGTCTCTTCTGCTATACCAGTCGGTCTTAGAAACCCCGATCAGCCAATCCCTTTTGGCCCTGCTGGACGCCCTCTGCCGCGAAGACTCGACCCAATGCCGAACTGCCTATGGGGTCTGGTTTCGCGCCCAGGCAGATGCCCAACAAACCTGGCAAACCCATTTGCTGCAGCAAATTCTGCTGTCTGACAATCCCTTTTCCCAACAGGCCCAGCGCCATCCCCTCCCCGAACTGCCTGACGCCTTGGTCACGGCTGCGGGCCATGACTTACAACGGCTACAGCTCCTCCATGGGTGCCAAGGAACCCAACTCAGTCAATGGGTTCAGACCGTGTGCCAAATTGCCGAGACTCCTGTGGTTTGGAGCCTTGAGCCAGGGGAATTGCCCGTGTCGTTTCCCACCTTGCCCGATTGGCAAACGGGGCTGGCGGAGTTGGCCCATTATTACCGTCACCATGGGGTCGGCATCTTTAGTCGCTATGCCGCCTTTGGTTGGCTGGGGGGCCAGTTGCAGGGCATTGCCACCCCAGATCCGATTCGGCTGAGCCAATTAGCCGCCTATGATTACCCCCGTCAGCAGTTGCTGAAAAATACCGAATTTTTGTTGGCGGGGTACGCCGCCCTCCACGTGTTGCTCTATGGCAGTCGGGGGTCGGGCAAGTCTTCGTTAGTCAAGGCCCTGCTGAATGAATACCGAGATCGCGGCCTGCGGTTGATTGAAGTGGGCAAAGGAGAACTCACCCAGCTCCCGGCAATTGTGGAGCAGGTGCGCACCTTGCCGCAAAAGTTCATCATTTTTGTGGATGATTTGTCTTTTGAGGAGGATGACGATGCCTTTAAAGCGCTCAAGGTGGTTCTAGAGGGCAACATCACCGCCCGCCCCCAAAATGTAGTGGTCTACGCCACCTCTAACCGCCGTCATTTGGTCCGGGAATATTTCTCGGAGCGCCCCCGCCCCAGTGACCAAGACGAGATTCAGGCCTGGGACACCCTTCAAGAAAAGCTGTCCTTCAGCGATCGCTTTGGCCTCACCCTCACCTTTGAACCGGCGGATCAGCCCACCTATCTAGACATCGTCAAGCATTTAGCCACCCAAGCCGAGATCACCCTACCCGAAACGGAACTGGTGCAACGGGCCTTGCAGTGGGCCACCCGGCATAATGGGCGATCGGGGCGATCGGCCCGACAGTTCATCGACTTCTTGGCGGCGGAGCTAGCCCTGGGTTAGTAGAGACGGCCAGTGAGAGAAACCAAACCCCAATCGACTGGGACGGCATTGCCGGACCGTTCTTTATCGACAACAAGATATGCCTTAGAATGGGGACGCCTCTGGAGAGGTGGCAGAGTGGTCGAATGCGTCCGACTTGAAATCGGATGTCCCAAAAGGACCGTGGGTTCGAATCCCACCCTCTCCGTTCAAGACTGTTGAGGGTTGTGTATACCCTCTTAGGAATGCGAACTCAGTAAGATCCGCAATGGCCCTCTTCCATGCTGCTGTCGCTGATACACATTTCTGAATTAAGCGACAGCGGCAGATCAAACCCATCAAGCCACTTAGCCGTCCACTGATGATATTCACGTCGGTTTTGCCGGCGATCGCTGGTGGGGGCATCAGATTTGGCTAGACTTCTTGTTCGCGGTGGGCATCGGCTGGTCTTTCACCGCGCCCCAGGCCCAAGTGCTGGGGATGCGCCCCTTGCCGTGGCTGGTTTGGGTTGTGCAGGATGCATTGGGTTATTCGCGAACGTGGCTGCTCACCATCGTATGGGTCGCTAGTCCGTAGGATTGCGGATAAACATCATAATTCGAAGAAATTGTGGTGGGTCAGGTACAACGGTGGAGGCCCCAGCGAACTTGGCACTGTCTTGTTAAGGCGTGAAGGATGACAACCCTTTGCATAGCACCTCTCAGCAATCGTCAATAGCCGCTCAATCAACGCCATTTGCAATAGCCCTTCGGGCGTGGCTGCGCTAGTGCTGGCGTCGTTAACAGTCACAAGCCCGATTTCTTCATGACTGATCAACATATCTTTGATGACTGCCTGATGACAGAAAATGGTACTTATTTTTTTGTTGGCAGTGAATAAATCATTGTCTCAATGGGCATTTCACCTCACCCATTACAGACTCAGAAAATTCTTTTTGCAATGAAATTAACTTGCAGATTCATTGCGCAGAATACTTGTAAGTTTTTGGTAAATATATGGAGCCAGAATATGAAGTCTAGATGAATCTCAGGGAAATTACTTGTCTACGCTTTTTTGCAAAGACTAGAATTTGATCGTCAATTAAATTCCGCGATTCAATTATCAAAAATAAAATCATACACAATGATCAGTAACCGTCCCCTGAGCGGAGTCGAAGGGGACATCTTGCATAGGTTTTGGCTTCGCTCAGCCAGCGTAGTACCAGGGACGCTTACCAATGATCATTATTTAGCTCAAGCAAGAAATAAACTGATTAATCTCTTGATTTGGGACTGCTAGGCGGATATTAAAGCTTGGAATGAATCGTTTTTGCGGCTATTTTTATTTCATTTGAAACATTCTCTCATCCAGGTCTGGGAGGGTGAGATGTTTATTGGAATCAGATAAGATGAATCTTTATTTTGATGGCAGAAAAAATCATTTTGGAGGACAGGCAAGTACTTGTATTCATCAACAATTTGAATATCAGGCCCGAAAAGTGCCCGAGCGTATTGCCGTTACGATGTCAGGCAAGGGTGGACGCCAGAGCTGTTCGTTAACCTACCAAGAGCTGGACATTCGGAGCAGCAAGCTAGCATTTCACCTTAAGGAGAAAGGTGTTCAGCCAGGTAGCTTTGTTGCCTTCTGCCTGGATCGTTCCCTAGAAATGATCGTTGCTATTTTGGGGATTCTCAAGGCTGGTGCGGTCTATGTGCCCTTGGACCCGGCCTACCCTGAAGACCGATTGGCGTTGATGTTGGAGGACGTGCAAGCTGCGGTTGTTTTAACCCAGCTTTCCCTAGCGTCGAGGCTACCTTCCAACTCAGCCAAGATGATTTATTTGGAGTCTGGTTGGGAGCCAGATGCCGGTGGGGAGGGCAATCTTGCTTCTGTGCCGGTGCCTGCAACAGGTCTGGCCTATATAAATTACACGTCCGGCTCGACGGGCCGTCCTAAGGGGGTGGCCGTGCCCCATCAAGGGGTGCTGCGGCTGGTGCTGGGGGCTGACTATACGCCTTTGGATGGCGATCGCACCCTCTTGCAACTGGCACCAATTTCCTTTGATGCGGCCACGTTAGAAGTTTGGGGAGCCTTGCTCAATGGCGGTCGTTGTGTGTTGTACCCCAACACGGGGTTGCCCGATCCCCAGGAACTGGGTGCGGTCATACGTGACTATGGGGTGACGACCCTGTGGCTGACAGCAAGTTTATTTAACACGCTGATCACCGAGGCCCCCGAGGTGCTCGCCCCTGTGCAAGAACTGCTCACCGGAGGAGAGGCCCTATCAGTACCCCACATTCGCCGGGCTCAAGAACTGCTGCCCCACACTCAACTGATTAACGGCTACGGCCCCACAGAGAATACGACCTTTACCTGTTGCTACCGGATTCCCCGACCACTGCCCCCAGACTGCACCAATATCCCGATCGGCTATCCCATCAACAACACCCAGGTTTACATTCTGGATGAGCAGCAACAGCCGGTGCCAACCGGTGCTGTGGGAGAGCTTTATATCGGGGGTGAGGGACTGGCCCAGGGTTATTTGAATCTGCCGGATCAAACCACAGAAAAGTTTGTTCCTCACCCCTTTATTACGGATCCAGCCGCCCGCTTGTACCGAACGGGGGATGTGGTGCAATGTCGGTCCGATGGTGCGATTGAATTTGTTGGTCGTCAAGATAACCAGGTCAAGTTGCGTGGGTATCGCATTGAATTGGGGGAAATTGAAGCGGCGCTGATGGCCCACGATCAAGTCCAAATGGCTCTGGCCGTGGTGCGGGAAGATACCCCAGGTCGAAAGCGTTTAGTGGCTTATGTTGTGGCCACTCACGATACAGCGCCTCTGAATCCCCTAGCGTTGCAAAGTGGGTTGCGCGATCGCCTTGCCAGCTACATGGTGCCGGAGGCCATCGTTCTCCTCGATCGCATCCCCCTAACCCCGAACGGTAAAGCCGATCGGCGGGCACTACCGCCCCCTCCGCTCACCCCCACCGGGGCTCAATTCATTGCCCCAAAAACGACCACGGAAAAGCAACTGGCGGTGTTGTGGGCAGAGGTGCTGGCGATACCCACCGTTAGCACCCATGACAACTTTTTTGAGATGGGTGGCACCTCCCTCTTGGGGATGCGAGTCACCATTCGCATTCAGCAGCAGATTCAATCGGCGTTCCGGGCGGTCAAACTGTACGAGTATCCGACGATCGCCGCTTTAGCCCATTATCTGGATGACGCCGCCTCAGACACCGCCAGCGGCCCCACCCTGGCAGTGCCGTCAACCCAAGCTGATCAAGCGCTGGAGAGCATCGCCATTGTGGGCATGGCGGGCCGATTCCCCGGTGCAAATTCCGTCAATCAGTTCTGGCAAAACCTCTGCAATGGGGTTGAGTCCCATACGGTCTTTAGCCTCGACCAGCTTGACCCCAGCATCCCCGCCGAGCTGCGCCAGGACCCCAACTACGTACCCGTGCGGGGCATTGTGGAAAACGTTGACCAGTTTGACGCGGCCTTCTTCGGCATCTCCCCTCGCGAAGCGGAGGTGATGGATCCCCAAGCGCGCCTCTTTTTAGAGGTGGTGTACGAGGCCCTGGAAAATGCGGGGTACAGCCCAGAGACCCTAAACACGACGATCGGACTCTATGGCGGCTCGGGACACAACACCTACTTCGCACGACACCTTTGTGGTCGGCCAGAGGTGGTGAATCGCATCGGCGAGTTCCAGGTGATGCTGGCCAACGAAAAGGATTTTGTGGCGACGCGAGCAGCCTACAAGCTGAACTTACAAGGTCCGGTGGTGAGCGTGAATACGGCCTGTTCCACCTCTTTGGTGGCGGTGATTCAGGCCTTTCAAGGATTGCGGAGCCATCAGTGCGATCTTGCCCTCGCAGGGGGAATTTCCATCACTACCCCCCAGGCCAGCGGCCACCTCTATCAGGAGGGCAGTATGCTCTCCGGCGACGGCCACTGTCGCCCCTTTGATGCCGATGCCCAGGGCACTCTGTTCAACGATGGGGCGGCGGTGGTGGCCTTAAAACGGTTATCCGATGCCCAGCGGGATGGCGATCGCATCTACGCCGTCATCCATGGTACGGGCCTCAATAACGATGGGGGCGACAAGGTTAGCTTTACCGCTCCGAGTGTGATGGGGCAGGCCAAGGCGATCGCCGCCGCCCAAGGGGAGGCAGGCTTTGCCCCGGAAACCATTAGCTATGTCGAAACCCATGGCACTGCGACCCCTCTCGGGGATCCCATCGAAATCGAAGCCCTGACCCAAGCCTTTCGGCTCCAGACCCAAGCCAAACACTTCTGCGCGATCGGCTCCGTCAAAAGTAATGTGGGCCATTTAGTGGCGGCAGCAGGGGTGGCGGGGCTGATTAAAACGGCCCTCGCCCTATACCATCGCCAACTGCCTGCGAGCCTGCACTTTCAATCGCCTAACCCCCACATTGACTTTGCCAACAGTCCGTTTTACGTGCAGGCCACCCAGACCCCTTGGCCAGCGGGGGCGCAACCCCGGCGGGCTGGGGTGAGTTCCTTTGGGGTGGGGGGTACCAACGCCCATGTGGTGCTAGAAGAAGCCCCGACCCCGACCCCCAGCAGCCCGTCTCGGCCCTATCAATTACTGTTGCTGTCGGCTAAAACCCCAACGGCCGTAGAACAAGCGACTCAGAACTTGACGGCCCATGTCGCCCAACATCCCGATCTACCCCTGGCGGATGTGGCCTATACCTTGCAGCAGGGTCGGTTGGCTTATAACCATCGGCGTTGGTGGGTGGTCAATGACGCTGGGGCGATCGCCGCCCTAGAAAACCCCGACCCGCACCACAGCGGCAGCCAATATACCGAACGACGCCAACCGGAGGTGGTGTTTATGTTCCCCGGCCAGGGCTCCCAATACCTCCACATGGGGGCCAATCTTTACAGCCATGAACCGGTGTTTCAAGCGGCGATGGACACCTGTGCGGCGCTGCTGCTGCCCCTGTTACATCAAGACATTCGCAGGGTGATTGATCCCGAAGAAAATGAGGCCGCCGCTGCCCAACAGTTGCAGCAGACCCGCTGGACCCAACCGGCTCTATTTGCGGTGGAATATGCGCTAGCGCGCCTGTGGCAAAGCTGGGGGGTGCAACCCGAAGCCCTCATCGGCCACAGCATTGGGGAATGTGTGGCGGCCTGTATTGCGGGGGTTTTTTCCCTTGAAACAGCGCTACAGTTTGTCGCCCTGCGGGGACAATTGATGGACGCGCTGCCCACGGGGGCGATGCTATCGGTGCGGGCTTCGGCGGCGGCGATGGAACCTTACTTGACTGAGGCGGTGGCGATCGCTGCCATTAATGCACCGGGGCTCTGTGTGGTTTCCGGTTCCCATGCCGCCATTGCCATTTGTCAAAAGCAATTGGAATCCGCAGACATTCCCTGCCGCCTGTTGCATACCTCCCATGCCTTCCACTCCCCCATGATGGCCCCGGTGCGAGAGCCTTTATTGGCGTTATTGCAAGGGATCCCCTTGGCAGCCCCGCAAATTCCAATTGTTTCGACAGTCACGGGGGAGTGGCTGACCCCCGAGCAGGCCACGAGTCCAGCCTACTGGGCTGATCACGCCCTCGCAACGGTGCGCTTTGCCGATGGCGTTGCCACCCTCTGGCAACAGCCCGATCGAGTCTTGTTAGAGGTCGGCCCCCGCATTACCGCAACCACCCTGGCCCGCCGCCAAATTCAGGATTCACAGCAGTTAGCCGTAGCCTCCCTAGGGACCACGGCTGATGATGGGGCGGAATGGCGGGCGCTGTGGGCGGCGATTGGCCGACTGTGGGCGGTGGGGGTCGAGATCGACTGGACGCAGCTATACCGCCACGAGTACCGCCATCGCGTGCCTCTCCCCACCTACCCCTTCGAGCGCAAGCGCTATTGGATCGATCCGCTGCCCGCCGTGCCCGCAATGGCTGATCCCATTGCCGTGGCTAGCCATAGCAGCGATCTACCCCGGCCCCATCACCTGGCCTCTACCCATCTATCCATCGATTCTGCAACCCCACCCACCATGACCCATAGCCGCAAACCCCAACTCCTTGCTGCCATCCAAACGGTGTTAGAAGACTGTTCCGGTTTGGACCTGGCGGCGGTCGATCCAACCCTAACGTTTCTAGATATCGGGCTCGATTCCCTCTCCTTAACCCAGGTGGGTATTGCTCTTAAGAAAGCCGTTGGCATCAAGATTACCTTCCGTCAGCTTTTGGAAGACTATCCCACCCTTGATGCCCTCGGGGCGCATCTGGATGAGGTGTTACCAGCGGACGCCTTTGCCACACCAACAGCGGCTCCAGCGACCGTGACCCCAGGGGAGGAGATTGCCCCGCCCGCCCACCCATGGGGGCAAAATGGCAACGGCCACAACCCCCATGAACATGGGCCACTGCTGCCCGTCACAGCACCAGCACCATTAGCGGCTGTGCAGTCCCTCGTCGCCCAGCAGTTGCAACTTATGCAGCAGCAACTGGCCCTGTTGGGGCAAGGGGCAATGGCCGCACCAATCGCAGTGCCAACAGCTGTCTCTACGACCCACGGCACAGCCGCTGCGACGAGTGCCAGCAACGGCAACGGTACCGCCAACGTGTCACCCACCCTGGCCGCTGACCCGTCCGTGGCCCCAAAAAAGATCCATGGCCCCGGTGCCCGCATCGAAAAGAGCAAGAATAGCGATTTATCCGCCGAACAACGGGCAGCCCTGGATTGCTTCATCGCCCGTTACACCACCCGCACCCAACTCTCGAAACGTCAGGCCCAAGAGCACCGCCGTTCCTTAGCTGATCCCCGCACCGTCTCAGGATTCAGCCCCTTGCTCAAAGAAATGGTGTACCCCATCGCTACCGAACGTTCTGCCGGTGCCAAGCTCTGGGATGTGGATGGCAATGAGTACGTCGATCTCACCAATGGTTTCGGTCTCAACTTCTTTGGCTGGTCACCCGACTTTGTGAAGCAGGCGGTGATCGCGCAAATGGACAAGGGCATTGAAATCGGCCCCCAAACGCCGTTGGCGGGGCGGGTGGCCCAGATGGTGAGCGAGTTTACGGGCATGGAGCGAGTCGCCTTCTGCAACACGGGGTCAGAAGCGGTGATGGCTGCCCTGCGATTGGCCCGCACCGTCACCGGGCGGAATCGGGTTGCCCTGTTCAAGGGGGGCTACCACGGCACCTTTGATGAGGTGATTGTTCGGGGTGGCCCCAAGCATCGCCCGTTCCCAGCGGCTCCCGGCATTATGGGCTCCGCAGTCGAGAACGTGCTGATGCTGGACTATGGCACCCCCGAATCCCTAGCGGTGCTGCGCGATCAGGTGGATGATCTCGCCGCCATTTTGGTGGAGCCGGTTCAGAGTCGTCGCCCTGATCTGCAGCCCCAAGCATTTTTGCAGGACCTACGGCGTCTGACGGAGGCATCAGAGACGGCCTTCATCTTTGATGAAGTGGTGACGGGCTTTCGGGTGCATCCAGGGGGAGCCCAAGCCTATTTCAATATTCAGGCGGACTTAGCCACCTATGGCAAGGTGGTTGGCGGCGGTTTACCCATCGGTATCGTCGCGGGCAAATCGGCGTATATGGATGCTCTGGATGGTGGGTTCTGGCAGTTTGGCGATAATTCTATCCCTGAGGTGGGTGTTACCTTCTTTGCGGGCACTTTCGTTCGTCACCCGATGGCCTTGGCGGCGGCGGAGGCCGTGCTGACAAAACTGCGGGAGTTGGGGCCAGAGGCCCAGCGATCGCTCGCGAACAAGGTCACCCGTTTCGCCACCCACCTCAATGATCATTTCAAGCGGGTAGAAGCCCCGGTCAAAATCACCCATTTCACATCCCTTTTCTACGTGACATATGACGACAGTCAATCCTATGGCGGTCTGCTGTTCTATCTGCTGCGGGAGAAGGGGGTACATGTCTGGGAGCACCGGCCCTGCTTCTTCACCCTGGCCCATACGGAGGCCGATATCGAGTTTGTCATCCGCGCCTTTAAGGACAGTGTGGCGGAGCTGCAAATGGCGGGCTTCCTCAGTGGAACTGGACGAGGGGCAAACCCAAGCCAAGGAACGGCCATTCAGGGCGATCGCAACCGCCCTCCCCAACCCGGTGCCCGCCTGGGCAAAGATCCCCAGGGCAACCCAGCTTGGTATATTCCCGACCCCGATCGCCCCGGTAAATATCTGCAAGTCGGAGCTGTGTCATGACCTCTATTGCCATCCGCTCCACAGCCAAGCTCAAGATGCGGCAACTGTTAGGGCAATTCCTGGCTCTACCCGGTATTCGAGATGGATACGGCTATGTCTGGTTCCCGCGCATCTCCAATGGCTTTCGGGGGGTATTTGACACCTTTGACCAGGCGCAGCAGGCGATC
>CAYGVA010000059.1:0-19708 GCA_964353225.1 uncultured Leptolyngbya sp. | reverse complement strand
ATATTCAGTTCCTGCTCGATTTAGGTCTATGCCGCATGGGAGCCCAGGGGGGATTGGTGATTGCCAATCCGATTTATCGGGAGGTGCTGCCCCGTATGCTCAGCCGCACACCGGAAGCCTCGCTGCCACAGATTGCCCCCAGCTGGTTGACGGCGTCAGGACAGCTTGATCCAGATCAGCTGTTGCAGGCATTTCTGAGCTTTTGGCGACAGCATGGCCAGCCCCTATTGGGCAGTACGCCCTATCACGAGATTGCCCCCCATTTGGTGATGATGGCCTTTTTGCACCGGGTCATTAATGGCGGCGGCAGCCTAGAGCGGGAATATGCGATCGGCAGTCGGCGCATGGACCTCTGCCTGCGCTACGGAGCGGTGACCCTGGGGATCGAACTCAAGGTTTGGCGAGAGGGACGGCCCGATCCCCTAGCGCAGGGGTTAGCGCAGTTGGATGATTACCTGAAGGGTTTGGGCTTAGATAGCGGCTGGCTAGTCATTTTTGATCGACGTCCAGAACAGGTTGACACAGCGGATCGGACAACGACCGAGCTGTCTCAATCCCCTGGCAACCGAACCATTACCGTGATTCGCGCTTGATACTGGGCTCACCCATTACTAACAACCTATAGGCCAAGGCTCAACGCCCCTCTTGGGCCGTTTATGGGCAGAAAATTGCGCTGAATCGGTTGCGAAGGGGCGGGTGCGCTGAAGGCTGCGATCGCGGCAACTTGGTGCTAACGCCAACAGTCGCTATGCTAGTAGTAACTTTCTTTGTGTTTTGAGATAAAAACGACACAATCAGATAACAACACTTAATGGAGAACGGTAATGGAAAACCCATCTGAAAACACTTTTGAGTTCAACTCAATGCCATCTGACCCCACTTCAGAACTCACCGAAGATGCTGAACTGCAACCCCTCACCCCTTCGAGGCAGGTTGAGCTATGGACTGGACGCGTTGCAATGGTGGGTTTCATGACCACAGTGGCGGCGATCGCGGCGACCTAAAACAATGTTTGACTAGGGGGTGACACCGTTTCCATTCGGCCCCTCATCCCCTCCTCAAAAGCCCCCCAGACGACAGAACGTCTGGGGGGTTCGTTTTGTCAGCTTTCGGGCTGGGGCTGGCAGGTGGGGCAGTAGTAGCAGCGTCGCCCCCCAATCTGATCTTTGATGATGGACGTACCGCATTGGTAGCAGGGTTTTGACGCACGGCTAAAGACATAAAACCGGTATTTTGACCGGGTCAGCCCCTGGGCCTTAAGTTCGGTCACCCGCTCTAGGTCATTGGTGATGCCCCCGGTTTCATAGGATTGGCGCGGCAGGGCGATCGCCTGTTCGGCCAATCGCTGAATTTGCGCTGGGGTGCAATCCACGGGCCGTTGGGATGGATGCACCCCCGCTGCGAATAGAATTTCGCTACGCAAATAGTTGCCCAATCCCGACAAAAACTGTTGGTCGAGCAGCAGCGTCGTGAGGCGACGGCGATAAAAAGCCTTTTCCATCAGCCGTTGAGCCACCTGTTGCACCGTGGTTTCAGGGCTTAGCACATCCGGGCCGATGCGGCTGAGAAAGGGATGGTAGTCACATTCGTCATCCCACATCACCTCGATATCGGAGGCGCTGTAGAGCAGCGCTGATTTTTTGGCGGTGTGAATGGCCAGTCGCAGTTGTCGGTTAGTGGTGGGGTAAGCCTGGGCCTTGCGCACCATCCACAAACCATAGAGCTGGTTATGGCTGTAGATATTGAGGTGGTTGTCGAATCGGGTGAGGAGGGCCTTGCCCCGAGGCTCGACGGCAATCACCGTGGCGGCGGCGAGGGTTTCTTCAAAGCGTTTAAGGCGATCGAAGGCGAAAAAAATCTCCGTTATGGGCTGGTGGGCAATGGCTTTGGCAATTTGGTCGGCTGCCCGTTTGATTTCAGGGCCTTCAGGCATGGTGAATTAGCGTTGTTTACTAGGCGTTCAACAACAACCTTAGCTCCAAGGATGGGATTAAACCGATGCTGGCCACCTTGAAGAGCAGCCGTTTCGCGTTTACATCCTACAAATTCTGCTACCGCTGATAGAGGGACTTCACACAGTCGATGAAGGCTTGAACTTTACGTGGAATATAGGTTCTGGAGGGATACACCAGCCAGGCAGCGGTATTGAAATCGGTGGCGGTGACGGCATAATCCGAAAAGACATCCACCAGCGTCCCAGCGTCGAGGGCGGGATCAACCAGCCAATTGGGTAATAGGGCCAGCCCCATGCCAGCGATCGCGCAGTCCTTGAGGGCCACAGCATTGGAAATCAGGGTTTGCCCCTGTACGGGCACCTCGTTGAGTTGCCCTGCCTTGTCTTTAAAAAGCCATCGGGACCGAAACCCCGCTAGCGGAAACAACAGGCAAGGATGCTGCTAAATATCCCTGGGCAGGGCAGGGTACCCCTGACGCCGCAAATAGTCGGGGCTGGCGCAAACCCGATAGCAGGTTGCCATCAGCCGTTGGGCGATCAGGGTCGTCTTCCGTTACTAAGCCATAGCATCCATCTAGATATTCAACGTCTGATTTGCTATGGAACACCCGAATTGCCCGTAGCTACACTACAGATCTGACGGATAACATCTAAGCATGGGAAATTTACTGGATAACTCCACGATTTCAGGGGGTTATCCAGCCGATCTGATGGTTAACTCTATGGATATAGGGTGTTAGTAACCGTCCCCTGAGCGGAGTCGTGGGCTTTGCCTTCCCGCAGGGAATAGGGGACTTTTTCGGGAGATCTGGCTTTCTCCCTCCGGGAGACGTTTCACGAACGACTCCGCTCAGCCAGCGTAATGTTTGGGACGGTTACAGTGACAGGCTAGTTAGGGCAACGATATTTAACAGTGTTGTTGTCGAGATTGGTTAAGGTTGACAGATCGCTTGACAACTGGAAATTCCGCGATTCGGTCCAGACTGAGCCCTCGCCAGAATACTCAGCCGTCACCGTCATCTCCAACTCCCCTCTGGTCACGACCACCACCACGGAGGCCGACGATTCATAAAAGTCGAGGCGGTCCAGCCCGATAAGCAATCGCCCATCACTGAGCGGGCTGCTGCAGATCTCTAAGCCACTGTCCCAGAGACCCTGGAACTGCATTGGAATTACATTTTGCACGCTGCTATCGTCTGGCGTTGCAGCTGCCGATGCGGCCGCGGGTTGCACGTTCCAATCCCCAACTTCTAACTGTGCGCCCCCGTAGGTGATCACCGCCAGCGCTTGCTGTTCATCGGGATGGGAAAAGTCAAATCGGCACTGACCTGCGCCGGTACCGGCGCAGCCCGCTACTTCTGTAAAGCCCGCCTCATAAGCCATCTGCTCCACACCGGAAGCAGGCGGATCCGTCGATTCTGCGGGAATCCAACCCTGCTGAAGTAACCGAGCGCGAGCATCGGCGTACTGCATGCCGGCCTCTAAATCGATCAGCCGGTTCTCAGCCACCGGGGCGGGCTGCGGGCTGCTGGCGACGGGGTCTGCCACCACCACAGTTTCCTCAGGGGCGCTGCTAGCGGCGGTATCAGCAGACGGATCGGGCTGATCTGTAGCCGCACAACTGATCACGAGAGGCACTAGTGCTAGACCGGCGATCGCGATTTTACTGGGCTTTGACCAGACATGGAGCAAAAGATTTGGCATTTTTATTTCAGTGCAATTTTCAGATAGAGGGTGGCTCAGTATGACTGGCAGACAGGCTGAATCAGGAATTTCTAGACAGATCTATCGAGGCAGATTCAGGCTAACCTAATGGCGCTTGAGTCAGGCCTTAAAGCATCCACTGGACAGGTAGTCCTCAATACGTTAAGGATGAGCTCCGCGCGGCAGGGCTCATCCTTATTCCCGCAATCCTTACCTTTTGCGTGTGATCCACTGGCAAGTTCTTTGGGGGCAAGCCTCATTGATCTTCAGCAACCTGCCCACTTTTACGGACGACAGGCTGCAATGATCAAAAACTCTGTCAAATACATTATTACTAGAGGCACCAGCGCTAGATCGGCGATGCAAGAGGTCTAGTTTATCCCCCGCAGCTTGCGGGTGTTGTCGTAGAGGCTTTGGGCGAGACCGTCCAGCCGTTGGGAAAGCTTTTCGTCCACGATCTTGCCCTGGTCGTCAAAGGCTTTCCAGGCTTGGCCGATCGCCACCTGCTCAGGAATCACCCAGGCATGGACCCAACGCATGATGGTCCGCAGGTCGTTGAGGGCGTTGTTGTTGGTCTGGCCACCGAGGATGCTGATCATGGCGGCAACCTTACCGTCGAGCTGGTCAAAGCTCATCAGGTCTAGGGCATTTTTGAGCACGCCACTGACGCTGCCGTGGTATTCGGGGGTGACGAGCAAAAAGCCGTCGGCATCGAGGAAGACCTGGCGGAGGCGATCGACGTCGGGGTGATCGGGGTAGTCTTTGCCGCCATGACAGAGGGGCAGGTCCATTTCGCGCAGATCGAGGAGGGTGACCTCGGCCCCAAGGGCGGCAAGGCGATCACCGGCCAGTTTCAGGGTGAGTTGGCTATAGGAGGCGGGACGTAGACTACCGGCAATACCAACAATCTTCACCATGGGGATACTTCCTTTTAAACGACGGTTGATGGGCTAGGGCTGGGCCGCAACTTTGATGGCGAGGGTCATTTGCGCCAGGGATTAATGCGTAGTCGTTATGGCTTTATTTTAGTCAGTTAAGGAAGGGGCCGTCAAGCGGAAATGCCCTGCGATCGCGCCCCAGAATTTTGAGGTTAGCGCTGGGTGCTCAGGGAGTAGCAAAAGCGATCGGCGCGGGAGATCGTCTGGCCCTGCAAGATCGGCTGGTTCTGATCGACATAGGCCGTATATCGATACACAATTAACGGCTGACCCAAGGGCACTTCCAACTGCCCCGCCATTTCATAGTCTGCGTGGGTACATTCGATCACCGCGTCGATGTAATTGATCCCAATCCCGTTGGCCTCCAGGGTGGGAAAGGTCATGTTCTGCTTGAGTTGGGGGGCATATTGCTGACCCAACTCAAGCAAGATGTAGCTCATGTCTATCGCCCCTGCGGCCCCGTCCATCATCAGCAATTTCTTTTGAAAATAAACCCTGGATTGGCTATCCAGTTGCAAACTTGCCTGCACCGCCTGCGGCGGTGCAACCTTACGGAAGGTCAGGTTTTTGAAGGTCAACGTAATTCCTTTATTGGCTAGATCTTCGGCCAAAAAGACTAACGGGCTAGACAGGGAATAGTCCACCTTTTGTTGGGGCGTCACAAAAACCCCTCGACCGCGATGGGCCTTGGCCAGCCCTTGGTTGACCAGGTTAGCGATCGCCTGCCGCACCGTAATCCGACTCACGCTAAAGGCATCCATCAGTTGGTGCTCACTGGGCAACTTTTCGCCCGGCTGATAGTCGCCAGATTCAATTTCACGGCGGAGTTGCTCTGAAATCGTGATGTGCAGCGGAATGGCCATAGCGCATTAACCTGAAAAGCAGCGGAGAGATCCTGGCCGAGCACCACCAAAACAGCCCGTACAGTCTTGTAATAACAGGATGGAGAATGTTAGCCTGAACTTGTTATAACAAGTTGTTGGCGAACGTTCTTTGCCAGCTTGTTGGCAAACTTGACTTTATCGGCTGACAACATGTTCTCAGATACCCTCAATTCTTCTGGTGCGGTGGCAGAGCCCTTGGACCGTTCTCCCCAGTCCCCCGTTAATCCGCGTCAAATCCTATCTGCTGATGCCCTAGGACCATTAAATCAGCGATCGAACCTCGCTGGCGGCCTGCGATTGGCGGGGCATCTGACGGTGATGGGGCTGAGTGGTTACCTGTGGGGCACTGGGCCAGGGTGGCTGGCGCTGCCAGCGCTGCTGGTGTATGGCGCGACCCTAGCGCTGATGTTTTGTGCCATGCATGAATGTGCCCACCGCACCGCTTTTGAACGTCCGTGGCTCAATGACAGTATGGCCTGGTTGGCGGGGTTTCTATCCTTCTATAACAGCACCTTCTATCGGCTCTATCACAAGTGGCACCACCGCTACACCCAGATTCCGGGCAAGGATCCAGAATTGGGCGATCCCAAGCCGACGACCCTAAGCAATTACCTCTGGCAACTCAGCGGGATTCCTTGGTGGCTGGGGAAGTTTAAAGGCCACGGCAAAGTGGCCCTGGGGCAGCTAGAAGGCTGTTTCTACTTGCCAGAAAGCAGTCACGCCAAGGTGATTCGCTCGACACAGCTACAGTTAGCCCTTTACGGCGTAATCGTGCTGGCGTCCATGACCTTCGACCAGCCTTGGTTTTTGGCAAAGTATTGGCTATTGCCATTAGCCATGGGACAGCCCCTACTGCGCTTCGTGCTGTTTGCCGAGCACCAAGGCTGCACCCATGACGACAACCCCCTCACCAATACACGCACAACATTGACGCTATGGCCCCTACGGTTCTTGATGTGGAATATGCCCTATCATACCGAGCACCATCTCTATCCTTCTATTCCCTTCCATGCGCTCCCCAAGGCCCATGGGCAATTGCGTGAGCATTTTGCCCATGTTGAACCGGGCTATGTGGCCGTCGGTCGGCAAATGGTTGCCGGGTTTGAGTAGAAGGCATCTATCCAAGGGTGCAGATCCCTGCGCCCTTGGTCTGAATGACTATGGCGTCTGTATTTATCTCAATTAGCCGTAGATACGGTTTTGATTGCTTGACCCCTCTCAGTCAAAACCGTGTCTACAGGGGGATCTACGATCGCTCTATTCGATGTAACAGGCAGTTCTTTTAGAAGAGCGCTAAAGCTGGAATCGGCTCCAGTGCTTGTCCGCTGCTCAGGATTCAGCTAGAGCCTTCAGGTTTTGCAAACCGGTTTCATAGTCTGGGCCAATCATGCCGTCCATCAAAAAGCCGAAGTAAGTGCTAATCGGCTGCATCAGCAAGGGCACCCCCTCGCGCATGTCGCTGTCGAGGGACCACACCACATGGGTGCCTGCGTCTGCGGGGGTGAGGTCAAAGGCGGCATCAGCGATGCCTTGCCCCCCCAAACTCCAGGTGGGTTTTGACCCAATAAGGCGGCTCCAGATCAACAATTTCTTGGGAGCCCTGCCCCACCTGAGGGTCTTCGCTTGACCAAGTCATGGTCTGCCCTAAGCCAGAACCGGTGATGGTCATTTCGGTATCGGGATCGAGCTTGGCCCAGGGAGACCAACCTTCCCATTGTTTAAAGTTGCCGACCAGGGCATACACCGCTTCGGGAGAGGCATTGATGGTGATACCCCGCTCCACATGGACGGTGCTGGGCAGCAAGAATCCAGCCCCAATCACCAAGATGATCAGTGCAGCAATAACCCCGGCACTTTTTTTCAGAAATGACATGGCGTTGTCTCCCTAGACCTGCCGGAACACGATCGAACGGTTGCCCCTTGGCATGTCTCAAGTCTAGCCTTGGGTCCCGACTCGCGATGCTCCAACCCAACCCAATCCTGATCGCGCTCAGTCCGCGCTCAGCAGAATTTTGCCCACGGGCGATTAACGCATACAAAATGAGGGCGCTTAGCCATGCATCTACCCGTTAGGAAGCCAGTGCCTTGGTCTCTACACCCCACTCCCTACATACAACGGCGCGGTGTACCCAGCCAGGGAATGATAAATCTGCTCTAAGTGAGACACATTAGTGCTGATGGTGTAGCGCTCTAGCACGCGTTGTCGGGCCTTTTGGCCCAGGGATCGCACCATGTCTGGGTGGGTCTGCACCAGGGGCAAAATGGTCTCTAATTGATGGCTCACCCGTTGGGTATCTAGGACAATACCTGCCCCTTGGTCGAGGACTTCTCCATCGGCTCCCGCATCCGTAGCAATGCAGGCGGTGCCGCAGGCCATCGCCTCTAACAAAGAGAGTGATAACCCCTCCACGAGGGACGGCAAAATGAAGACGTCGGCTCCCCGCAAGATATCAATGCGCCGCTGTTCTTCTTCCACAAATCCGAGCCACTGAATGGTGGTGTCACCGCCGTAAAACAAGCGTAGGGACTGCTCTAGGGGGCCATTGCCGACGATGGCTAAAACACAGTCGGGCCGAGCCGGGATGGATTTCCAGGCTTTGAGGAGGGCATCAACATTTTTTTCAGGGGAGAGCCGCCCTTGATACACAAAGAGCTGCCGGGCTCCCAAGCTAGATTTGATGCCTGACGGTCCGGGGGAATATTTGCTGACATCTACCCCGTTAGGGACAACGATGACCTTTTCGGCGGGCACCCCCAACCGCACAAATACATCTCGCTGCAAATTTGAAAACACGATGACGCGATCGCAGCGGGCTAAGGACGGGGCATAGACCTGATAGGTCAAGTGCTGGGTCCGGGCACTGAGGGTGGTGAGTTTGCGATCGAAGGCGGGGTGAAAGGTAACCACCAACGGCAGATTCAGATCTTGACAGATATCCGGCAGACTCAGATCCAGGGGGGATAGGCTGAGGGATGCATGGACGATGTCGGGCCGTAGACTCTCTAAAGCTTCCACCAGGCAGCGGCGAGAGCTGGGGGAGGGAATGGTCGTAATTTGAGACTTAAACAGGTACGGTAGCGAAACCTCACGCTCGGCTAGGGGCTCGGAGCCGTCTAGATCGCGCTCGTGATCAAAGTGGAGAAATGAGACCTGATAGCCGCGCTCTTGTAAGGCTTGAGTAATTTCTCGGCTGTAGGTGACATTTCCGCAGAAAGGGGATTTTTTACCAAGCCAGGCAATATGCATCTAAAGAGAGAAAGACACTGTCGTATCCGTAGATGGCCAGCAATAACCCCGTCGTAGTTAAGGCTTGAGATCGCTTTGAGGAAAGCAATTCTGAAGCCCTACCGCCGTCAACGGCAAATACTCTGGCAATTAATGCTTTTTAGTATTGTTTAAGATTGTCCCTAAATGTCAAGTAAGGGTAAGTCGACATTTAGATCAACCAAACCCCATATCTTTTTTGTCACAAATTGCAGCAATTCTCCCTCACCAATGTATAGAGTTTATTCTCCCACTATCGGAACAAACACCTCTAGGGACTCTTCGCGGCCCCGAATGGGGAGCGGTCCGAGCGATCGCAGGGAGGGCGATCGCAGCCGCTGCTGGGTAGCCACACTCACCAACATCGGGTGACCCACCTCCTTGGTCAAGGCCTCTAGCCGCGCCGCCACATTCACCGTATCCCCAATCACCGTGAACTCTAGGTGACCATTCATCCCCAAGCAGCCTGCCACCACGGGGCCGGAATGGATGCCGACGCCAATGGGTAGTGGACTCATGGTTTTAATCGCTTTCACCATGGCTTGGGCCGCTTCTACCGCATGATCCGCGTGGTTGTCTAGGGCGCGGGGGGCACCAAACACCGCCAACATGCCATCCCCCATAAATTTATCGACCCAGCCGCCATGCTGTTCGACCAGGCTAGAGAGTAAGCCCTGGAGTTCATTCAAAAAGGCCAGCACAGCTTCAGGGGGCATCTGCTCTGAGTAATGGGTAAACCCCCGCAAATCAGTGACGACGATGGTGACATCGCAGGTGCGGGGTTCATCTAGCAGGCGGTTGGGGGCATCAAAGGCAGCGTCGACGACATTGGCGGGCAGAAATTGATTCATCAGCAGTCGTCCCGCTTCATTTTTGCCCTGCCGCTGTACAATCCCGGCGATCGCCATCCCCAGGAGGCCGGTCCCCAGCACCGTCAGCAGCACGAACACACTGACCGCCATATCCAACTGAAAGAGGTGGGCAGCATAGCCAAAATTGAACAGAGCCAGCACTGTGGTCAGCATTGAGGCCTGCTTTTGGATGCGAATCCCCCCCGACACCGCGAGTAGGCAGCAGAGGGCGGCGATATTGGTGATGATCTCTGGCTTAGTTGCCCCCAGGGCGGACCAAATATTGGTGGTAAACAGGGCAATGAGGGCACTGTCAAACAGGGGAATCGCCAGTTGCAAGGCTCCTAACCACCGCCATGCCTGGGGATGGAGCAGGGCGATCAAAAAAAGAGATGCAATCAAGCAAGCGGTGAGGCTGACCAGCGCAATGGTGGGGGGGACCGAGGGTTGCCCCATGAGCGTCTGGGGAAAAAAGAACACCAGCACGTCGAGGCTGCTAGAAATCAGCAGCATCAGCGATCGCACATAGGCAAATTTGGTCTCGTTTTTAAGAGACTCTTTAAAGGCGACCTGATTGACAGAGCGCGTGATTGCCCGAGTCGATAATCGACCTGGGCGCAGGGAGAAGGGAGAGGGATTGGCCATGAAACCTTTGGGTGGATCTCGCCGCAATTGCACCGTGATCCGTAAATTGACGCCGTCCCCAATGGCTGATCAGAACCTTGATCCTAGAACTCAATCCCAGCCTGGGCTTTGACCCCCTGTTCCCGAAAAGGATGCTTGACCAACTTCATCTCGGTGACCAAGTCGGCACGCTCGACCAAGGCCGGGGGAGCACCGCGTCCAGTCAAAATGACGTGGGTGTCGGCGGGTTTTTGACCCAGCCCAGCTAGAACCTGTTCCGGGGTCAGGTAGCCTAACTTCAGGGCAATATTCACTTCATCCAGCAACACCAGCCGATAGTCCGGATTTTGCAGGTAGGTGAGGGCTTTTTCCCAAGCGGTTTGGGCCATGTGGATGTCGCGATCGCGGTCCTGGGTTTCCCAGGTAAAGCCTTCCCCCATGGCATGGAAGCTGAGCTGTTCTTCCCATTGGGCCAGAACCGCCTTTTCTGCGGGTTCCCAGGCCCCTTTGATGAACTGGATAATGGCAACGTTGAAGCCATGGCCGAGGGAGCGCATCACCATCCCCAGGGCCGCAGTGGTTTTGCCCTTACCGTTGCCGGTATTGACAATAATCAATCCCTTTTGTTGACTGCGATCGGCCAGCCGCTGCTCCTGAACTTCCTTGCGGCGGGCCATTTTAGCTTTGTACTGGTCACTGCTCAAGCCGCCTTGGGTCGCATCGGTGTCCAGTTGTGTCGCGAGCTGGTCTAAATCTTGGGTCTCAGCTGCCATGCCCTCTGCGCCTTAAGAAAACCTTCCAATGGTAGCGCGGTCTTGGGCAACGGGTGTTACAATACCTAGGCATTGAGGGCATGTAGCTCAGCTGGATAGAGCATCAGATTCCGGTTCTGAGGGTCGGGGGTTCGAATCCCTTCATGCTCGTTGCATAAGGTAGATATACCAAGGGTTTCAGCCATTTAGCGTTAAGTGGCTGTTCTCTTTTTTGGTCTACTGGTCTATCAAACCGGTCTACTTCTGGTCTACTCAAACCAACTAGACCAACGATGAAACCGAAAATATCCGTTAACCGTGGTGACGCTCTAAAGCTCAGGTTTACCGTCTCAGGGAAGTGCTTTACCCTCACCAACAAATTAAAGAACACCACCGAAGGCTGGAAGGCTGCCGAGGCACTAGCTAGCCAGGTAGAGCTTGATATACTCTCAGGCAATTTTGATACGACCCTGGCTAAGTACAAGACTGACTCAAGGCTCAAGCCTGCTATAGACGCGACAAGCAAGGGTGAGACCCTGCAATCTGTATGGGCTGAATACTTAGCCTATCGCTCCAAAAGTGTGGAAGCGTCAACAATGAAAAAGCAGTTTGGCCCCATGACCAACTACTTGAACTCAATACCCTTTCGGTATTTTTGCGATCACATCAAGATAAAAAACCGAATCATCAGAGACAAGACCCCTAATGGAGCCAAGCGACTGTTAACCCAGCTATCAGCCATGGGCAGGTGGGCAGTAGAGTTTGAGGTCATCGCTGATAACCCGTTCGAGGGTGCGGCCAAGACCGTGAAGATTCCCAAGTCTCAAGATGACGATGAACTCGACTTAAAGCCATTCACCAAAGCGGAAAGGGGCGCAATCATTGAGTGGTTTAAGCAAAATAGATACTACAGTCACTACTCACCCATGATTGAGTTCCTGTTTTTCACGGGCTGTAGACCTTCTGAAGCGCTAGGTTTGAGGTGGAAACGAGTGGGTAGCGACAAGCTGAGATTCGATAAAGCGCTGGTAACAGGGATGGGTAGCGAACCCAGGAAAGGATTGAAAACCCAGGGATACAGAGAAGTTCCTATAAACGATCAGTTAAGGGTGATTATTGAGAGCGCTAGAGACTTTTTGCCTTCAAAGTGGATTAATGCGTACTTCATGACGTAGTGCCTATTTGATGATTGGAGCGAAAGTAAGACCCTTTTCTTCTAGTCCGGCGAGTAGCTTAGATAGGCATCTCTCGGAATCCTTGAAAACTGTTCCTGGCCCAACGAACATGTAAAAGGCGTATCTGTTATAAGTGCCGTCAAAAGTTGTGATTGCTCCTGTTCGTTTTCCTTCGTCCACGACGTAAAGCAATGGGGTGTTGCCGTCGTAATTTCTGTTTAAGTCGCTCATAGGTTTAGTGAATGAATGAACAGCGTGATCTGAGCCTCGATTGAGAGGGGAGATTTTGATTGCGATCTTGGTTTCCTACGAAATCAAATTTTAAATAAAGCGGTTTCCGGGTTGCATCACCCTTTCGTTTTCCGCTTGATGGATTCAATATAGCTTGGATTCGTAGGAAACCAAGAGAAGAATGATCTCGACTGGTTATCTATAAGTCGATTTCGTATAAGCCTTACTTATTTACTGTCTCTTTTTGTTGTTGTTGTTGCTGTTTCAGCTTTTGTCGTGCAAGCTCCTGTAACTCTTGATCTGTAATCACTTCAGGGACAGTTCGCGGGCCTGACTTTATTGGGTTTCCATCTTCGTCAGTAAATTTAGCCTTCCTCCCTGAGTTTTCACGGGGTCCACCATGTGACATGACTCAATTCCAGCGATAGATAAATGCGTTCCTTAATTTTATTCGATTGGCATTGAGTATCGCTTTAAGTACAAACGTACTGAATGAGAAGGGGGATTGTGAATGGATGCGGTTTGGAGAGGATTTAATTAGAATTGGGTGGTAGTGGAAGCAGTAGCCTGAAAAAGTCGAATTTATATATGAATTTATTTAAGAAATTAATCGTTGATGCCTGTATTGAACTAATTCAAGAACGACATTTCTATGATGCAAATTTATTAAGGTTAGAGACTTCTCCAAAAATAGAATGGCTTTTTAAAAGAAAAGAGTTCTTGCAATTGACAAATTTTCATAAGCAACTGATTGTTCAGAAAATGCTTGCATGTTTTAAAGCTCAGGAAAGAGCATTTTATTTGTATGTTTCTATATTTATGTGCATATTTACATTTGCAGTAGGAAGCCTATCGTTTATAAGTTCTTTTTTTTGGGATTTTTTATATGGAAATTTTCTCGGCAAGCCGATTGAATCAACGCCATCTTTTTTAGGTCTCAGGAACGCAACTTTTGTTTTCATGGTGCTATCGATGGTGGTATTTTTAATTTTCCTATGTCAGGATATGATTTCTGGAATTTTAAAAAATCACTTTGATGTCGATCTTACTGAATTATTAAATCAACAAAACAAAGGCGATTTTCATGATTTGGATCGTCGATCTGCTCTAATACAAGCAAGTGCACTCATACTAGCCACCGTAACTGCTTTTCTTTTTGGCTCACTTTTCTATTATGGGCAGCTTATTGATAGCGACAGCAATTTTATTGGACATTTAAATTCCGTGACAACCTTTGGCATGCTCTTTGTTGTGTTTTCTTTTTTGCTGGTTTCAATCCCAATTTTTTTAGTGGCATCATCCTTTGTCCTTCAGTTAATTTTTCCAGAGAATTATTTTATTGATCGATTAATATCGATTTCAATGAATCTTGATCAATCTTTTGGTTCGTCTAGTAGAAAAATATCCGGAATATTATTGAATCAAACAACTAAGACACACATAGGCAGGAAAAGACTTGCTTCTTATATAGAGGATTTAGCTCCAATATTAAGGAAATGCATTTCTAACATAAACAAAGATCCCAGAGAGTCGATTTACTACCAACACATCCAAGATCACATCATTAAAGACTTCAAAAGTCTTAAGCGCTGGATATACACTCCTAAAGCTGATACGGATGAATATCTACAGAAACGCTTACTTGAATACGTTCGAGTTGTCGCTACTGGAGATATAGATGCTTTATTAGTGAATTACTCTGAACCTGAGGAAGTACTTAAACCTAGAGCTACCGCTATTTTTTACGTTAAGCGCTATTCAAATCTGATCATCAGAGCTGTTATTCCTTTTGTGATTATTCTGCTAGCCGATAGATTCTTACCAGGATTCAACGAACAGATTCACGGTTACGCTATGGCTGGTGCGATTGTGTTTGCAGCGATTATTTTGCTTGGTGAACTCGATCCTAATATTGAAGAAAGAATCAAGTTCGCTCAAGATTCGATTTTAGCTTTCTTGAGTAGAAGCAAGTAATCCAACGAAACCGAGCCTAACGAGGATTAAATTCGCTTAGGGGTTCATTCACCCAATCTCTCTTGTTGCTCAAGTTCAATTATTTCTTGTGGAATTCCTGTTGCATCCTTAGGCGGAATAACGGCGGCAAAAATGAATAGTAAAACTAATGAGGAACATATTAAATAAAATGAGTAGGGTTCTACAGCTCTGATGAAACTATTTTCATCGGTTTTATCACCCTTAATTTTCTCATCTATGTATAAGCATATTAAAAGTAGAAGTGTCGATGAAAGTACTGCTATTGCTCTCCAGCTTAGCGATATTAGTCTCCAGTTCCCTTTCTCCAGGAACCCCTTCTTTCCTTCTATCGCACCATAAATAGCTAAATTCACTTCTTCTGAACTCTCGAAGATGATTTGACATGCCGCCCCATCTTTATGCTCAAGGATGTCGAAATTTAATTTTAGTGCTTGTTCCCCTTCTGATGTTAAACGAAAATTGATGACTTCTTGCCTAGGAATTGCAGGACAGGAGAAATCAAGAATCCTCACATTCGGATCACCTTCTAATTGAATCGTTATTTCTTGTTTTCGATCATCTCCATAAGCGAGAACATTTTCCTCAAACTTGATAGATTCTTTTCCATCGTTCCAGAAGTAAAAGCGTGCAGCTACGATATTCCCGGTAGTAACCTCATCATTTTTGTCTAGAACTTTAATTGAAGCTTGATCAACCTGATCTCTATCAATCAACGTTACCCAGTCTCTCTGATTGACATAAAAAACGGGTTGCCTAGTTTTTATAAAAAATAAGCTATATAGAGTTGCTAGAACACCGACGATGCCAAATATCTCAAGAGCGACTTTTCCTGAATTCTTAGGGAAGTTCATTATTTAATTCAGAGATTGAATAATTAATTCGCTTATATCTTACTCAATTCCCCCTTTAGGCGATCACCCCAAAATAAAAACCCCCATCAATTAAGGCGAGGGTTAGATACTCATTTCGAGATTCAGAGCTGATTTTAGCTTTGAGTGAATGCCTTGCGCGTATGATTCGCTGCTGAAAACGCTAACCTACGCATCCCACCGTAAAGGGACGCTTACAGCTTTCCACTACGTTCCACCCTTGACAGTGGGACCCTATGCGCAGGTTTTGACGCTCATGGGCCAACCACCCGCTAAGGCAGTCACTCAGTTACTTTCAGAAGTTTAACTATAGAGTTTAACTTCTATCCCTGACTAGCAACTGATCTAGTGGTGTGCGCATACTTTCAATCCCTAGCCCTTGACTTTCAATCCCTATCGAGACATAGCCAAAAGGCTAACGAGGGTAGAAAGGATCATCAGTATTGCGAACAGAGTCAAGCACGAACGGGTCAGGCTTGCATTCGTCTTCTTGAGCCTGCGTACCACGCTCACCAAGTCATCGATATCTTTACGTTGCTGCTTAATGACTTTAGTCTGATGTCTCACCGCTTGAATAGCCTTATCCAGCGCCAGCCTTGTTTTTTCATCGTCGCTTAATGGTGGCTGAAACTCTGGCATCATCGTCGCTTCACTTAGTTACTTTTTTAAGTTTAACTATGAAGTTTAACTTGTTCAGGCGACTAGAGAAAGAACCCTAGCCCGTGGCTTGCGACTCAAGTCAATTTCGGTCTGACATCAGTGAATCTATGCTGAATCGAACCGTAAATTCATGGTCTATTATTGGTCTATTCTGGTCTACAAATAATCAGACCAAGCTGAAACCATTGACATGTATACGCTATAATTAACTGAGATCCAGATTCCGGTTCTGAGGGTCGGGGGTTCGAATCCCTTCATGCTCGTTGCTCAATCGAACATCTAAATGAGGGGTTCAGTCAGCTAAACCGATTGACTGGCCCCCTTTTTAGTTTCAATACGTTCTGCATGGATAGGAACAGGTCCGCCGTGACGGATTGCCGCTGTGGGGAGGCCTCGACGTGGTGCAGGCATATTTACGACATACCGACATCATCGATTGGCACCACCCCGCTGTATTGGCCCAGGCTCAGCAGTTAGGGCAAGGGCATTCGGAACCGATCGCCATTACCAAGGCTTGTTTCGAGTGGGTGCGCGATCGCATCTGCCACAGCGTGGATTACCAAATGAACCCGGTCACCTGCAAAGCCTCCGAGGTCCTGCACTATAGAACCGGCTACTGTTACGCCAAAAGCCACCTGCTGGCAGCATTGTTGCGGGCTAATCACATTCCCACCGGCTTCTGCTACCAGCGCTTGACTGTAGATGACCAGGGCGCACCCTATTGCCTGCACGGGTTGAATGGGGTGTACCTAGAGCCCGGTGGCTGGTACCGGATAGACGCCAGGGGTAACAACGCTACTGTTAATACCCAGTTCACCCCGCCCCAAGCGCAGTTGGCTTATCTGCCGCAACGGCCTGGAGAAGTAGACTTCCCTCAGATCTTTGCCGATCCACTCCCCAGGGTGCTAACTGTTTTGCAGGGGGGCTCTCGGTGGGATGAACTCCTCAACATCCTGCCCGATATCTCCCCAGACACATGGGCGCGGGCGGGCGGCAAGGCCATTGCCGTGATCCCCTAGCTGCCATCGTTGAAGCCGTACACCCCTCGAAAATCCCATGGATATCCTTCTGGCAACGACAGACCACATTGATGATGCAGCCCGGTTGTTTGATCAGTATCGGGTGTTTTATGGGCAGTCTGCCAACCTAGCGGCAGCCCAGCGGTTTCTGGCAGAACGCTTGCAGAACCAAGACTCGACCCTGTTTCTGGCGATGGATAAGGGGGTGGCGGTGGGCTTTACCCAGCTTTATCCCAGCTTTTCATCGGTTTCGATGGGGCCGATTTGGATTTTGAATGATTTGTTTGTGGCCCCATCCCACCGCCGTCAAGGCATTGCCCAGCGGTTAATGCAGCGGGCGGCGGACTATGGCCGGGAGACGGGGGCCATTCGCCTCGCCCTCTCTACCGAAATCACAAACAGTGCGGCCCAATCCCTATACCAATCTTTGGGGTACCAAGAGGATACGGCGTTTAAGCATTTTGCCTTGTCGCTGTAGTGGGTTACGGGTCAAGGGCCACCAAGACTGCCCTTAAATTCGGCAGCGGCGGCTCAGCCGCCAATTTGGGACATGGTGCGCCCATAGGATCCCGTGGTGCCTGACTCTCGCATTTTGAAGTTAATCTCTGGCTTAGCCGCCAACAACTCAGCGACTTGGGCGCGGATTTCTGGCAAGGGGTGTCCAGCGCGTAACTGTGCCCGCAAATTGACCTGCCCCGTTTCATTTAAAAGACAGGGCCGTAGCCAGCCATCGGCAGAGAGGCGCATGCGGTTGCAGCGATCGCAAAAACATTCCGACATCTGGCTAATAAACCCCAGGGTGCCGAGCGCCCCTGGAATTTGGAACACATCCGCCGGGCCATTGCCTCGCACTGTGCCCTCGGTTAGCCCCCAGCGATCGCGAATTTTTTGCCGAATCTCCTCCGACGGCACCCAGCCCCGCTCCCCAAACAGGGCATCATTACCAATCGGCATAAATTCAATAAAGCGCACATGCCACTGCCGTTTTAGGGTCAACTCAGCCAACGCCAGCACCTCATGATCATTCACCCCTGGGATCACCACCACATTTAGCTTCAGCGGCGAAAAGCCCACCCGGTGGGCCGCCAAAATCCCCGCCCACACCTCGTGCCAGCGGGATTTACCCGGTCGGCCAATAATCGCTTGAAAGGTCTCGGGATCGAGGGAATCGAGACTAATGTTGATGCGTCTGAGGCCCGCATCCCACAGGGGTTGAGCCTGGCTGGAGAGCAAAAAGGCATTGGTGGTCAAGGCGACATCCTGGGTCTCCGGCAGGCTGACGATATCACCGACGATATCGGCTAGGTCGGGCCGCAACAAGGGTTCTCCCCCCGTCAGCCGAAACCGGGTAAACCCCAGGGGGATAAACACTTCCCGCAACAGGGTCAGGATTTCAGGGCGGGTCAGCCAATCCTGCTGCTGCACATAGGCCAGCTCCGCCCCCTCGGGCATGCAATATTGGCAACGGAAATTGCAGCGATCAATCAGGCTAATCCGCAGGTAGTCAATCGCATTCATGGGGAGAGGCACAGGAAAGGGTAGTCGGGGTGCATACACTGTAGGCGTCTGCCCCTGGATTTACTTTAGCAACCGTTACATTGTCAAAGTATGACAGCCTCTTTTCCCCAGCCGGTTTCTTCCCCACCGTTGCTGCCCCGTGCGGGCTACACTTTGCCCGTGTTTGCCTGTGCCAGCGCGATCGCCGCCCTCAATCAATTGCTGGGGGAGACCTCCTGCCCATCTGCCGTATCGGTCCATCTGATCAACCCGGTTCAAACCGTCGAAATTCCCATCGAGCAAGGGGCGCTGTTGCCTGATGGTTCGGCCCTGGCCATTAGCCGCAGCGACCCAGGGGACAACCTTGACCTCACCCGTGACACCCCGATTTGGGCGGTGGTCACCTGGGGTCGCCCTGAACAAAAGGAACCCGTGGTTGTAGAAGGGGGGGAAGGGATCGGACGCAATGTCGAAGCGGGCGATCGCCCCGCCATTTACCAGTACGCCCAGCAGCTCTTGCAGGCCAATCTCGCCCCCTTGCTCCCGGAGGGACGGGCCATTCGGGTTACGGTGGTTTTGCCCGAGGGGCGAGCCTTGGCCCAGCGCACCTCAAATGCTGCCTTTGGGATCGTGGATGGTTTGTCGCTACTGGGCACTGGCGGCATCGCCCAACCCCTCAGCGCCCCAGGGCAGTTGGAGCAGTTTCGCCAAACCCTGCGGGAAAAAGCCGCCCAATATGATGACCTGGTGTTTTGCGTGGGGGAAAATGGCCTCGATCTCGCCCCGAGCCTAGGCATCGATCCCGACCGTCGGGTCAAGACCGCCAATTGGCTGGGACCGCTCTTAGTCGAAGCGGCCCTCTGTGGGGTGAAATCCATCCTATTGGTGGGCTACCACGGCAAGCTAATCAAGCTAGCGGGCGGGATCTTCCATACCCATCACCATGTAGCCGATGGTCGGCAAGAAATTTTGGCGGCGATCGCGGCCACCCAGGGGTTACCTCAAACTGATGTCATAACCCTGCTTAATGCCCCCACCGTCGAAGCCGGACTCACCCACTTGCGACAGCTCGATGCTGAACCAGCCAGCCAATGGGTCGAGCACATCTACCCTGCCTTAGCAGCGCGGATCGATAGCCGCACCGCTGCCTATATCCAGACCCATAGCGATCGTGCAGTGACCGTGGGCACCGCCCTATTTGATCGGGCTCGGCAGTTTGTGGCCATCAGTGCGCCAGCTCGCTCCTATCTTTCAGGGCTTTGATAAGCTAGTAGGAATATTTTTTTGCCT
>CAYGVA010000058.1:0-19807 GCA_964353225.1 uncultured Leptolyngbya sp. | reverse complement strand
AAGCCAAAACCTATGCAAGATGTCCCCTTCGACTCCGCTCAGGGGACGGTTACCATCCAACACTAAACACCCATACAAAATCTCAGGCTGCGACCTAAGGGGTTATCCCCAATCCTCCAGATATGTCTTATCCCACAGCAAAACCCATACCAAAAAGGTTAGACCGATCAGAGTCGCAGGCCCATTGCCCAGGAGGAAATACGTGTACCACGATGCAACGAGTTGTGTTGTGAGACCTAGGGGTGACAGGCAAAACTCGATAAATTCCAAACTCCACAGCACTAGTTTGAGAATGCACATTGGTCTTAGCCTCAGGAGATACATAGCGGATACCCGGTTCCTAGGACTGCCCCTTGAGAAAACCAACCAGATTATTCAAAAATCCGGAACTTAGGGACTTATCTAATGGGCTAGTGCCAACGTCACCTACCGGCGTTGCCTGCACATCATCCCAAGACGTATCGACTTCAGCGGGTTTAACTATCGGCGCACTCACAATCGGCATTTCTTCGACCATATTCACCACAATCAGGCGAAAGCCGATTTGTTGTACCTTTTCCAGAGGCAGGCGCAGGTGGTGGGCAATTTCTTTGATCGGGACCTGGCCATTCGTAAATTCCCAAACCTGCCATTCGGCCTGCTTCAGTTTGAGGGGCGGCTGGCCTGACACTATTGAGACCAAACTGGACTCAGGACGGGGCAGTTTTGCCTGCAACACCGTCCAGTTTTTCAAGGCCCGTAACCCGGCCATGGTCACCTCCACCGCTGGTGCACTCAGCCCAGTTAATTCTGCACTCGGCGCGTGCTGGCGGCTATCGAAGTGAAACCAGCCATCTGCATGGGTAAACAGGGCACACACCTGCTGCATCACCTGCACATAAAACAGAAGTTTCAACTGGTCTGCCTGCAGTAAACCTTGGGACTTCAAACAGAGTCCCGCTGGCATGGTCAGGTCGCAACTTTGCACCAGCCGTGCAGCCGCGCGATCCCCTATCCATCCCCGACGGCTAATGAGTGCTGCTAGCCCCCGCTGATCCGAACGATTAGCGGCAGCCACAATGCGTCCTTCTTGAAACCAAATGTAATAGGATCGTGCCGTTTTAGCATCCTCAGGCTCCGGAAGAGGCGTAATTGTCAGCAGACCCGTTTTTTGGCCCTGCTCTAAAAATTGAAAGATTTCCGGCATTGAAAATTCTGCGAGATGTCCGGTGATTGCCATAGGTCATTCGTATTCTGAGAATACGTTTTGTTGAATGGTCAGTATCACAACGTCGCCGAGCCCAAAATGACAACCCAATTACGACACTTGGGCGCGGTTGTGTTGATTTCTGTGGATGTAGTATTTCACCAGGGTGAGAACCGAATGAGCGACTGACGATCGCTCATTCGCGTTAACAATCACGACGGGGGGAACACTTTTATTTTTGACATAACCCAGGGCCAGTAAAATATCGTTTTGCTCCCATGCTCCGGGCATATCCATATGGGTTAACCCAATAATCATGGGTGCCCGTGATCTCATTTGCATAAAGTGGAGCACACACCGGGCATAACGAAATTCATGGGGACGGTGCCCCGCCACCAGGATGATGTAAGCATGGGCCTTACGGATCAAAATTTCCCACATAAAGTCAAACCGTGACTGCCCAGGGGTGCCATATAAATGCAGCGCTGTGTTCGGGCCAAATTGTAAGCGGCCAAAGTCAAAGGCAACTGTTGTCTTCTGTTTCATCTCGGCGGTTTCATCGGTCGCTTGGCGATCAGTATCGACCACCTCAATTTCACTGATCGTTCGGATAAACGTAGACTTTCCCGCTCCTACAGGTCCAGTGACGACCAGGCGCATGATTTCCATTGCTTCTCGTACGTTAGGTTTGTGGTGATGGCGGGGGTTCCAAAGGGGAACGAGACGACCCATTCCCTATCCCAGACTTACGCCAGCAGAGCTTTCAACTCGGAAACGGCTCGCTTGATTTCCAACATCAACAATCCTTGCTTGGCCTGCTGACTTGCCAGCACCAAAAACACCGCATCCTCACTGCAACTGGTTAAAATCCCGTAGCCCGTATTCCCTTCTACAAAAATACGGTCAATTTCACCACGAGCCAGTTCTCCCCCAATGCGTTCCCCGAGGGACAACATGGCTGCCGACATTGCCGATACCCGTTCTTCATCCATCCCACCGGGCAGGGTCGCCGCTAAAGGCAAACCGTCTGGCGTAACCAGTGCTGCGCCTTGCACATCATTGGTTCCAGATACAAAGTTTTGCAAAATGACCTTCATTTTGCCGATATCAATAGCCATGACTAATACCTTTCCAAAAAACTGAATAATTCAACACAAACAATTGCAGTGATCACGCTGGTCAGCATCCATACTGAGCTACATCGCAGATGCACCAGTTGCGACCATCCGCTTAAATAAACGCTCTGTCCAACCAGTCTCTTTGAGAACGGCGGCCGAAGAAACCTCTAGGTAAGCCTGCTCAATAAAGGCCAAATCAATCATGCAAATACAGGCAAGTGCATCCTGCAATTCACTCGATTTGCCCTCTTCCCGTAATCGATGGCCCACCTTACTCACGACCGTGGCCATTGCTGGCACGACATGCTGTGGCCCAATCCCAATCCGCACATGTACTAAGCCGATGCGCCAACGGCGGTTGGCATAGTCGGGACCCCACTCATCCATCCCTGTAAACATCTCGTTAAACCATTCGACAAAAGTTTCCCTAAGTCGATGAATCCGTCCTTCGGATTCATTGAGAATGGCACTCATTTCTTCATCGTCACCGAGATAACCATAAAAGATGTCGGCCATATCAGAAGCAATCGAGTTTCCCCAAGCGGCGCTGTCCTTCAAGGTGGTGCGATACGCTTCAGAAAAACCTGTTCGCTTTGCCATCAAATCCATGAAATCTTTAGGATCAAAAGCCATTTTCAAGTCAGCTCCAATCTAGAATTTACAAGACCAATCCAATCAACCCGACAGTCAAATTAGCTGACTCATAGCACCAATTGACCACGGTATAAATACTGAACACTGAATACTGAATACTGAATACTGAATCAACCAAAAAGCCATCCCTGTTTTTTGTATGCCCACAGAAAAATCTTTTCAGTCATTTCAATCAACACAAAGACAAAACTTCACAAATTCACCAATTTAGACAGAGTGGCATCCTTTCTCGCGCTGCTGAATATGTCGAATTTCAGCCATCAGGTGATCCACACATCATCAAAAATACGAGTAGGTCAAAGCGTCCGCTAAAGAAAGGGTTGGGGCTTAAACAATGGGATTGTTGGTTATTTGCAAATGTATTGGTATGTTAATTTTCGAGTCAAGTTTATCTGGTTATGACTATGCCGCAATCTTGTTACGCAACGTTTTGGGATTTAATTGCCTTGCGCCAAGCCCTGCAAGGCTTGTTTGGCAAAGCTTTAGCAGGCTTTAAAATCCCTGGGGATTTATGGTGCTACAGTAGTAAAAACTTAGGCTAATGTATGATTCAATTAATGCTGGATAGTTCATGTCAGTGACTGAATCTATCGCCCCATGTCCAGCCATTCAAATCGCTATACTGTATACATAGAAGGTTTTTCTGAGTTTGCTTGTGTTTGCAAAATATCTAAGTAAATTCAGGGATAATGTTTATGGAGGTTTGCAGGAAAATCACTATTTCTAGGTATCTATAGACTTGACTGTCTAACAAAAAACACAAGAAACCCCCGAATAAATACATCGAGGGTTCTAAGAGTGAATTCAATTGTGCGTATAACTGCTGGGATTATCCGACACTGGCGCGATGGCTGATGCAGTGGCCAATTTGGGTGTCAATCTTCATGATGTGGTTCACTAACCAATTTGCTAGTTGGGTATGGGCCTGGCGGGCGATCGCTTCACTCGCACCACTGTCTCGGTATTGAGTCTGGAGATTGCTGAAAATATTGAGGAACTGGGTATGGGCCTGATGGTTACTCTCAGCAATCGGACATTGATTTTTGGCTGCACAGCTTTCTTCCTGCTCGAAGTGCCACTCAGAGTAATACTTCAAAAAAGTCAGTAGCTTTTTAATGGCACCGGTCCCGGTTCCTTGTTCAATCGCAGTCGATAGATCATTAAACGCAGCAATCAACTCTTTGTGTTGGATGTCGATCATGGGGACACCAACACTTAACTTGTCACTCCATTCAAATTGTTGCATGTCTATATACTTCTGGCAGAATGCTAACTGACATTAGACTGCCCAGCTTGATATGATTGATGGTCTATTTCTCAATATTATTCAATAATTAAGACCATGTTCTATTTCGCGTCATAAAGCCGTCACAAAATACGTAGAGAATAGCAATATAAACAACACATATGTCGTTAAAGTATCCGTTCCTTCAGAATGGATCTCTCACATCAATTTGTAATCTATCTTCTATCAAGACACTCGGGTTGGCTGCGTCAGATTAAGGGGCTGTTTGAAAAGGGGGTAGGCCAGTATTAGATACGACCCTAGGCCGTCAGTACAAAGGCTAGATCCCCAATGTTGCCATTGCTTTTTCTGGATAATCTCTGTGGCTAAATCAACGGTGAAATGCTTTTCAAACAGCCCCTAAGGTGTAACCGTCCCCTGAGCGGAGTCGAAGGGGGCATTCTGATTGGGTTTTGGCTTCGACTTCGCTCAGCCAGCGTAGTTGTTGGGACAGTTACCCCTAAGGTTGGGTTGCGCCTTTTCATACAGATAATCCGCGTTCTAGCTTTACCCATGCAAACGAGTATCTGATAGCATCAGTTCCAGCACGATTGCGGATGATAGGGGGCAGAAGGGCTAGTAACCGTCCCCTGAGCGGAGTCGAAGGGGACATCTTGCATAGGTTTTGGCTTTCTCCCTTTGGGAGACGCGTTGCGAACGACTTCGCTCAGCCAGCGTAGTACCAGGGACGCTTACGTTACTTAGGCAGCTCGAAGGTCTAGCTGAAGTTCAGTTTTCCAAGAAAAATTGCTGTAGCTGCGACAAAACCAACTCAGTACCTATCGGGTTGTTGAGTAGGCCCCAGCGGGCATAGGTGGTAAAGTACACCCGATTTTCTTGGCTGGCGGTCAGGGTCTGGGCAATCGGATTCTCTTTCCAACTGGCCTGAATGGGGCGGATCTGGTGAGTTTCGAGCCAATCGGCGGGGGATTGATTAGCAAAATTGTCCTGGCTGGCCTCAGCCAACGCCTTTAAGTCTCGGTTGAATCCGAGCATAATAATGCTGTCGGCTTCGTCTAGCTCTGGCAGAATTTCCAGAGAAATAGGCGTCCCCACGGTACTAAAGGGGGCAGCGGGGAAAACCAGCTCAAACCCGACGGATTCCAAAAGTTTGCCTAGATAGCTGTCATGACCCAGGGCAAAAATCCTGTCTTCCAAACGCGTGCCCCCGATCAGCAGCAGCTTAGGATGGGCTTTAACCGCATCCGTTAAGTTGGCACGAGCTGTTTCTACCTGTTCTGCCCGTTCGGCAATCAACGCCTCAGCTTGTTCCTCTCTACCTAAGGCTCGGGCGATCACCCGCAGATTGTCTTGCCATTGATCCCTAAATCCTGGGGAGCTGACCAGTAAGGTGGGCGCAATCTGCGTGAGTAGATCGTAGCTTTGAGCATTGCCTGCATGGCCCAAGATTAGATCGGGAGCCATGATGGTGAGCTTCTCTAAGGAGGGGCGACCACTGCCGCCTAGATTAAGCGGTTGAGTGGTGAGGCGATCGCCTAGATAAGGAATCTGGCGGGCCGGATCGTCGAAAATCTCTTCCCCGAGCAGATCGGCTTCCATGGCAAAGCCTGCGGGCTGCATCCCCAGAGACAGCAGCAACCCGAGATTATGGAACCCAAAAACCGCTATTTTTTGCGGCTGGCCACAAATTTCGGTTTCACCCCAGTCATGGCTAACCTGACGACAGTCCGCTGCAACTGCTGGGGCAATTATGGTTGTTGGCTGGGGGTTGACTAGACCACAGCTAACGGTTGTTGCAGCGGCAAACAGAACCAGTCCCCACCAACCCATAATTCGCTGCCACGCCGCCATGCTTCCACCACCTAATTAGAAATAATCATTCTCAATAGCTTAGGGGAGTATAAAGGTGCGTTCTAGGAATTTTGATCCTCAAACGCATTTAATGGGCAAAGACTGGCCCGCATTCAGCCGCAGGCCGTAGCGATCGCCCTTAAACTCAGTCGCCCCATAACCCTGATCAGGGTCGCTGGCCTCAAAACTCGACAGAAACGCTGCCAATGATAGTGAATCCTTCACCGGGGCGATTTTCAATGAGTCGGCTGCCTTCAGAGCTACCGATGTATTGCACGTTAAACAGGTTGCGGATATTGAGGGCAAAATTCCAGTCGTTGCGTTCGTAAAAAATGGCGGCATTGGTGAGGAAGTAGTCCTCTAGAACAAAGCTGTTGGCGTTGTCGCCAAAGCGATCGCCCACGTAGTTGACGCCTAGACCAAACCCCAGACCAGCCAGATCCCCTTCCTGAATTTCGTAGGTGGTCCAGAGGTTAACATTATGCTCCGGCACGCCAAACAGGCGATTGCCCTCTGGGTTAACGGTGTCGTTACTTTCTGTGATCGTGGCGTCGGTATAGGCATAGTTGGCGACGACATTCCAACCAGGCAGGATTTCGCCAATCACATCCAGCTCAATGCCGCGACTGCGCTGCTCGCCCGCCGCGACAGACGCGCCAACGTTGAGCGGGTTAGGATCAGCGGTCGCCACATTTTGCTTGGTGATATCAAATAGAGCCAAGTTGGCCACCAATCGACCTCCCAACAGTTCGGCTCGGGCTCCCACTTCAAACTGCTGGCCTCGCTCCGGTTCTAGAAACTCACCGGTCGCAGTGGTCCCCCCATTAGGGGCAAATGAGCGGCTGTAGCTGGCATAGAGAGAAAGGGGTTCGATCGGCTGGTAAACCACCCCTAGCCGGGGGCTAAAGGCGGTGTCTCGACGGGCCGTAGTGGTCCCTGCGGTCAAGACTCTTGTTTCGTTAGTGACAATGTCGTAGCGCAGCCCTGCCAACAGGTGCAAATTCTCTGCGAGCTGGATTTGGTCCTGGACGTAGGCCCCGTAGAACTCCTCGTAACTATCATTGGTTGGGGTTAGTGGACCGCTGAAGCTGGCCGGTTGTGGTACCCCATATACCGGATTGAAGATATTGAAAAAGGGAAACTGCGGTGTGCCTTGCAGGCCAGACTGCTCAAATCTCCGCCAGCCCAGATCGACCCCAGCTAAAAGCGTGTGCTCGATGGAGCCGGTTGAGAATTCTCCCACCACACTGGTTTGCAGAGCCGTAGTTTGGGAAAGTTGCCTGGTTTTAAAGTAAACTCGGGCGAAGTTTCCGTCGGCGGGATTGCCAATGGCCTGGGCCGCTACGTTTGCGGTAAAAACCGGTTCAAAGCGGTAATAGCTAAAGGTATTGCGGATGCGCCAGTTGTCGCTAAAGCGATGCTCAAAGTCGTAGCCGATACGGAGGGTTTCATTGGTGGCCTCATCTCCGGATTCTCCGGTAATGCGATTAAAGGGTACCTCGGCGATGCGATCGCCGATCGCAGGTAACCCGCCAAAGTCCGCAGGCCGACGACTATCGTCATATTCCAAGCTGACAGTTAGGTCAGTGTTATCGGTGATGGCCCAGCTAATTACCGGGGTGATAAAAAAGCGTTCGATCGGCACATCAAAGTCGCGGTGATACGCTTCGGTGCGATAGAGGGCATTGAGCCGATACAGTAGCTTGCCGTCCTCGCTTAAGGGACCAGACAGATCAATCCCCCCTTCAAACAAGTTGCGATTGCCTGTCCGGAAGTTCACCTCATAAAACGGCTCTGATAGGGGCTGTTCGGTGACTAGGTTAATCGCCCCACCGGGCTGAACGTTGCCAAAGAGAATGGAGGCGGGTCCTTTCAGGACTTCAATCCGCTCGATATTCGACAGCTCTTGGAAGCCAAAATTGCCGCCACCAGGGGTGAGTTGAATCCCATTCCGCAAAACCGTGGCACCGTCAAATCCGCGCACAATGAACCGCTGCCCCCTTGGATCTGCAGCGCTAGATACCACTCCACTGACATTACGCAGGGCATCGTTAAGGCGAATCACCTGCTGATCTTCTAAGACTTCCTGCGGAATCACCTGAATCGACTGGGGAATATCTCGCAAGGGCGTATCGGTACGGGTGGCGGTGGTGGCATTAGGCACCACGTAGCCGTCTTCTTCCCCAGTGACTACCAATTGAATGGCGTCATTGTCGGCACCGACTTGGGCGACCCCTGGCGTTATTCCCAGGACTAAGCCAGCTGCTTCAGCCGTGATATTCACCACCGGTACTGCATCGCTACCGGTGATCGCCACCTGCACGATATCTCCTGGCAAGGCACTGGCCTGCACCAGAGCAATCCCCTCAGCGGGTTCGAATTCCTGCACGGGTTCTACTAAGACAGCGTTGGGAATCTCCAGTACCAGGGCGTTGCCTGAAACTGATTGGGTTGGCGTTACCAGATTTCCATCAGCCTCGATCACTACCTGCAATCCCGCCTCGGTAGCCTCCAATCGGATCCCTGTAATCTGCACTAGGGCAGCTTCAATTTGGGCCTGCCATTCCGCCACAGTGGTAGCGGGTGGTGGCTCCGAGACGGCTGAAATTGCAGTGGGTGGGGCTGATTCCCCATCCTCACCGATCTCATTAACGGTTGCGTCCCCCTGATCGGTCAGTTCTGGGATGGGCTCTAGGGGCGCTGTTTCGCTCTGCGGTTCGGCCAGAGCGATCTCTGCCACCAGCAACGGCCCGCCTATTACAGTCAGTAGGGCCAGATTTAGCCCGGATAACGCCTGTTTCATGATCAGTCCTCACACACAGCACGCTGACGCCCATGGGAAGGCTCAGCGATCGCGCCAGAGCTATCCAGAGGGCTTAAAGCAAATGAATTGCAATTACCATAGGGGGCGAGTGCGGGAGGGTTCTAGAGATTTTGCGCCCTAAATGCACTTTTTGGGTGCACGTTCTCGGCAAAGGCTTAACTGGCGTACTGCCAAGCCTGCATCTGAAAGGTTTTGGGGTTGATACCCAGATGCTGCCGAAAGGCACTGGCAAAGCGGCTGCGGCTGGTATAGCCCACCGTGGCCGCAATCTCCTCAACGGACTGCTCTGAGTTACTCAAGAGCCAACGGGCTTGGAACAAGCGGCAATCCCGCAAATAGCCGAAGGGAGTCGTGCCGTAGACCTGATGAAACCCCTCATTGAGCTTGCGGCGGTTGGTGCCCACCTGTCGAGCCAGGGTCTCTAATGGGGGCGGGTTGGCGGTATTCGTTCTCAAAATCGCCTCCGCCTGGTAAATGCAGTCCAGCTCGGGGGCGCTCAATGGCGGTTGCAAGAGGGCTTCTAAATATAGGGTCACCAGATGGAGTGCTTTTTGTTTGAGATAAATCCGGCGGGTGGTGCCTGAGTAAGGGCAACTGAGAATCTGCCCCAGCAGCCGTTCCATCGCGGGTGTAATCTTGCCGCAGGACTCACGGGCGATCGCCCCTATGTCTGAGTAGAGGTTTTTGGGTACGGCTTGCTCAAAAGTGAGATAGGTGGAGAGATTGACGTTGCGAGCAAACAGCCGATTAATGATTCTGGATGAATCAAAGTCCCGGCCGCCCCCGTTGTAGTAACGGTGCATCGCCCGAAAAAAGCGCTCAGCGATCGCCTGTTGGCGGGGCGATAGATTGTTGACAAAGTTTTGTAGCTGAGTGCGTAGGGCGGGCTGTTTAAAAAAAACCTCCACCTTAAACGTCCGTTTGGCAGGTTTTAGACAAGACAAATGCCTGTGGCAAAGGTGGGGCATGAAGGAACAATATCCAGCCCCAAGCCCTGCCAACTGAAATTCAAATTCAATGGAGTTGCCATAATCCTGTGCATCCACCATCACCGCTTGGGTGATGGTTTGATCAATCAAGATCAGGGTCATGTCATCCTCCAGAAAAATGCTCTGCTCGTACCCTTGGCAGAGATGACTGGGATGGACAAAAACCTTGTCAGAGGCATCAGAATGCAGTAGTCGCGAGTCGTTGGGACTCCCCGGCAGGTAAAAGTCGCGGAATGTGTTGATTTTGTAGGTTGCCGACACGATGAGACCCATCCTGGGCTGGCACAGTCCAGCGCTTTTTAATAAACATTATTCTCATTAATAATCCCACAGTTACCGAAGGTCTGTTGGTGATGAGATGAAAAATGCATTTCTTTCAAGACTTGACCTTGTGCAGACGATCTAACCGTAACCGTCCCCTGAGCGGAGTCGAAGGGGACTTTTTCGGGAGATCTGGCTTTCTCCCTCCGGGAGACGTTTCACGAACGACTCCGCTCAGCCAGCGTAATGTGTGGGACGGTTACATCTAACCGCAACTGATGCGAAGAACTAAACAAGACGCGAAAGGCTAGCAAGATGATGGCGATGCAGGCCAGGGAGGTGCCGGTCAGGGCATTGCCCAGCACCATGCCCAATAGGGGAATCACCTATTGGGGGGCGTACCAAGGGTGGATACGAATAATCCCTTCTGTCAGCAGGCCAGTGACAAAGGCGCTGGCGGCCAGAATCGACAGCAGGCTATTCCAGCGGATGTTTTGCCAAATCCAACGGTCCTGAAGACGGCGACCGATGTTTTTAGCCGACAGCAGGGCATGGGGGTGAGGTTTGACATCAGGCGATCTAGCCTCCATTGATACCTGCCCCATCGTGCTCGTCCCCTTTACAACCGTTACCCAGGCCAAATAAACCCAGTCTGGTCAACCGAGCTCCGACAATAGAACAAAACTCACATGGCCTCTCGTACCAACTGCTCAACCTGGTATTGAGGCACAGTCTTGAGCGCGATCGCCTCCCCAGCTTTAGGCGATTGGGCTGCCGTTGTGACCACACCATTCTTTTCAACCCGAGCCCGATAGTGACCCGAGGTGGCGCGATCTGCACTGACAAACTGAATCTGCACATCAGCCCACGTCGCATCTTGAGTCCATTGCTCTAAAAAGAACTGAACTCGCTTGAGTGGGATCCAGCGCAACAGTGGATAGAGATAGCGCTTAATGCCCGTCAGCCCCTTGCGTAGAGCGCGCCCCGACTTTTGATAAGCCAGCCAATCCCAGCCCTCTTGCATCCAGGCTTCTCGCTCCGCCATTTGCTCGAATTTACTCAGCCCCGACCAGCCCCGATAAAACGGCCTCAGCCCAGCCACATCCCCCTGCCGATGTACAAGCAGGTCCAGGCTGTCCGATTCTAGATGGCCCCAATATTGCCCCTGGGGCAGATCAATCAGAGTCGGCGCAAATTTGTGACCGCCAAAGTGACTACAGCGCCAGACCCTGAGCTGACCATCAGAATGCGCCGCATAGTCTTCCTTCAACTGCTTATAAATGGGAAACCCAAAGCGGGCGCAAGCCGCATCCACATTGCCATGGGTACACACCAGAATTTCGCGAATATGGCTGGTATCTCGTTGATACGTCTGAAATTGGTCCAGTTGGTTCGGTTTTTTCATTAGTCGCTTGATCAGTGCCGTGATCAAATCAGCAGATCGTTCTTCTGGCACGATGAACTCCTGCTTCTCAAACCGAGCAAACTGTGGCTGCGGGCGGTGGTAATAGATCACTCGCGTTTGATCCGGTTGAGAATAGTCTGGATCAGGCACAATCAGGGTCGGGGATAGCATCACCCCATGCTGCATAAACAGTTGCTTGAAAAGCTTGAGGAAGGATGCAATGCGAGGATCGTCATGGAACATTGCTTCGGTCCAGGGCAAGGCCCATTCGATCACGAGCCAGTGACTGGCCGTGCGGGCCGTGCCGATCGGGTCTTCACCATTGGCTTTCGAGACTTGAGAGCACCATCGACAGTCGGTCAGCGTATCCTGCGTAATCATGGGTGATTCTCCAGGCGAGTGAGCAAGATCTGAACTGAATGGGGCCTTATGGCAGTCGCCAGGCCGGTTAGGACAAGACTGCGAACAGGGCGGTCCTCAGACAACGTGCAGCGTCAGATAAACGTTGTTCAGAGTAGGCGGAGGTGATCTGGGCTAGCTAGGTATTTTGAGCCCGAAACGCATTTTTTAGGCACCAATTGTTTTTTCTGTTTAACCAAGACGGATTAGGCAACGGGCACCTGATGTTCTGCAGCCACCTTTCGCCCCATCGGAATGCACAAAGGGGTGCCAGCGACTGGATCGCTCACCACACGGCAATCTAGGCCAAATACCTCTCGGACTAAGTCCTCTGTCATGACCCGCTGTGGATGTCCTTGGGCATATACCTGGCCTGATTTCATCGCAATCAGGTGGTCACCATAGCGACAAGCCTGATTCAACTCATGCAGCACCATGACAATGGTGCGACCTTCCTTTTGATTCAGGTCGTAGAGTAAATCTAAAACTTCGATCTGATGGGCCAGATCTAGAAATGTCGTGGGTTCATCTAATAGCAGAGTCTTGGTGTTTTGGGCCAAGGTCATGGCAATCCAAGCCCGCTGCCGTTGCCCACCCGAGAGGCTATCGATGGGTCGGGTCGCCAGCGTCTCTAACTCCGTGATGGCGATTGCTGATTCGACTTGCTGCTCATCTTCCAAGCTCCATTGCTGTAGCCAGCTCTGGTAGGGATATCGCCCCTGGGCAACCAGATCGCGTACCGTTAACCCTTCTGGGGCAACAGGCCCCTGGGGCAATAGCCCCATTTGCTGGGCAATCCTCTTCGTGGGCAGTTTTGCAATGGATGCCCCGTCTAAATAGACAACCCCACTTTGCGGCTTGAGTAATCGTCCCAACCCTTTCAGTAGGGTAGATTTGCCGCAACCATTAGGACCGACCAGCGCGGTGATTTTGCCTGCCGGAATCGCTAAATCAAGGTCGTTGATGATGACCGTGCCGTCGTAGGCCAGGGTCAGCTTGCGGGTGTTTAAGGCGACTGGCGTATCAAAGTTGAGGGTCATGATCTTAAGGGGCCTCAGGTGAGTCAGCTCCCTGGGCAGCTTCTTCCGGTTCTGTGGCAATCCCCAATTGCACACCTTCAATCAGCCGCAACTCATCTATGACGGCAATCACCTGACCGTGATAAACCTGCTCATCGGCATGAACTGTAACCAGCGCTGTTTTGGCACCGCCCATGGCGCTGTTGACCAGATTTTGTAACTGCTCTAACGTCACAATTTGCTGGTTGAGGGTAATCTGCCCATCCGGTTTCACCGTGACACTAAAATCAGCCTGCTGCTGAGGTTCAGCGCTTTCTGCATCGGGTAAGTTGACGGGCAACCCTTCGGTGCGAGTTAGGAACAACGTTGAAATAATGAAGAACGCCAAGATCGCGAAAATGACGTCAATCATTGGCAGGATGTTGACTTCTAAGGGCTCTTCTGGTTCGTTATCCCACACGCGCATAGGTTTGCTCCGTTGATGAATCCCCTACAGATTGCACTGAACTCGTGGCCTGATGGTGCCACTCATACAGAATTTCGAGTTGGGTGGCTCCTTCTAAGGCGAGGCGGAACTGGCTTGGAGAAGCCCCATCCAGTTCTAAGCCCTCTAAAAAGATGCGAGCGATCGGTAACCGCAAGTTGCCCTTAAGGGTATTAATTGCAGCGGAAGGATCACAACGATAGGACTGCAGGATCCCTTTCACTAGGGGGCGCTGCTGGCGACTAATCCGCGACCCAAAAATGACCCGCTCGACCGACAGTGCGATCGCAACAATCGAGAACAGCAGCAGTGGCACCATGACGATGCCCCCAGCCCTGGAAATCTCAGTAATGGACATGGCATAGGTCTCATTGGGGAAGCAAGTAAGTCAGACCATACCCAGGTCCAAAGACCACAGTAGAGGGTCACTCCATAACAGTTGAACCTAAGCTTCTTGCGAGTTTATGTCAAGTAGATCGATTTTATTGAGCTATTTGATATGCAAGAAACTTAGGCTTAATGGGAGTAAAGATGATTTCCTTGAAGATTAGTTATACAGAGCTACAGAGCGCTACCTGTTGAATCGTCAGGGATGTTAGGCTTATAACTTAACGAGAAAATAAGTCATCTTTAATGACAATTCTCCTCATTTACCATGTATTAGGTCTTTACCATGGCTCTCTCCCATGACTGCCTTGAGCAACACCGCCGAGAGGCTGCACTCAACCAGCGGTGGACTGCTTTTGGGCTGGTGGGCGCAACTGGCTTACATTTAGCTTTATTGCCGCTCTTGGGCTGGTTGCCGGATCCCTTGGCTTTGCGGCCTGAGGATGAGCCGATTCAGATTGTCGTCACCTCTACAGATATTGAGCCAGAGCCAGCGGCCGAGACACCTCAACCGCCAGAGCAGTCGCCTTTACCTGAGCAAGAAACTCCACCGCCTTTAGAAGAAGAGGAACCTGAGCCAGAGGAAACTCCTGAGGAGGAACCTGAGCCGGAAGAGACGCTGGAGGAAAAGGCCGAGGTCGAAGAAGAAGCGGAGTTGGCGGAGGGGGCCGAACTCGGGGAGGTTGAGGAAACAGAAGACGCCGAAGCACCGGAATCTTCCGGTAAGCCTGAGCAAATTGCTAAAGAACCTGGTGACGGCGAAACCACCGGGGGTGTGGCCACCAGCGCTGATGTTGCCCCAGGCGGCACGGCCTTCTACGGCGATGAAGATACCAATGGCGATGATGTCGTCGATAATGATGGCATTGCCAGGGGAACCGGTTCAGATACCAATGGCAGCGGCATCGGAAATACCTCGGGCAACGGCAACGGCGGACCGACCACGATTAGCTGTAGTCGCTGTAGTCGTCCTGAATATCCCGATTCAGCCCTGGATTCAGGCATTGAAGGCGAACCTAAGGTGAGCGTGCAATTTGATACCAATGGCAATGTAGTTAGCGTCACCCTAGAGCAGTCCAGTGGAAATGCTGCGCTTGATCGCGCCGCCCTGAATGCCGCCCAAGACTGGCAATTTAATACCGCCGGTCAAGGGGGATCCGTTTCTGTCGAGATTCCCTTTGTGATTGAGGGCAGCGATCGCCACCGCGAGGCCCGAGAACAGGGCGATCGCGAAACCGTAACTGTGCCAAATGCTGACTCCACGGCAAGTGGTGGAAATACAGGGTCAAATACGTCGAGAAATAGCGAGGACAACCAGCCAGCTGCGGGTGGCGGCAGCGACGGAGTATCTGCTGGGAGAGGAACTGAAGGCCCCCCTGATTCTGGTGATTCCTTTGGTGATGACCCAGAAGCATCCGCCGAAACGGCTGAAGCACCTACTGGCGAGGCTGCAGCACCCGCCGCAGATGACGAAGATGAGGGCAATACAAACGAGGCTCCTGCAACTGAACCGGCCCCAGCGGCATCTGAGCCCGCGCCACCGCCAGCACCTGAACCCGCCGCCGCACCGCCAGCTCCCGAACCCGAACCGGTACCCGCAGCACCGCCGCCAGCTCCTGAACCGGCTGCTGAGGAGTAAGTACAGCGCTAGCGGCGATTGGAGCGAATTAAAAGATAGAGAAAATAGGGCGCTCCTAGAATTGCGGTAATTAGGCCACAAGGAAGCTCAATCGGGGCAAACAGTAGGCGGCCGATCAGATCGGCTAGGACCACTACCATCCCGCCCGCAACGGCTGCTACTGGTAGTAGTCCCCCATGGGAAGGACCGACCAATTGACGGGCAATATGGGGGGCCATTAGCCCCACAAAACCGACGTTTCCAGCGGTAGCGATGGCAGCGCCTACTAAGGCCACGCTACTGAGTAATAGCCAACCGCGCTGCCACTCTAGGCGGCTACCAATGCTACGGGCGACGTCATCCCCAAGCTGTAGGGCGTTGAGTTCACGGCTCAGCAGTAACGCCATTAACCCAAACACAAGTAGCCAAGGGGTAAAGGCAATCACCTGAGACCAACTGCGACCGTAGACACTGCCCGCCAACCAAACCAGGGCCTGACTCACATCGTTGATATTGCCAAAGGTGATTAGGACTTGCTGAATGGCACCGGTTACTAAGGTGAATCCAACGCCCACCAGAATCAGACGTAAGGGAGCACTCCCCCCTTTCCAAGCCAACAGGTAAATGAGCAGGGCCACCGTTAGCGCCCCTCCGAAAGCCGCCAAGGGCAGTGCTGCTACTGGCGCACTGGGAAATAAAACAATCAGAGTGACAGCAGCCAGAGCCGCGCCTGCATTCACCCCAACAATGCCAGGGGCCGCTAGGGGGTTACGGGTAATGCCTTGGGTAATCGAGCCCGCAATCCCCAGCGCCATGCCCACCCCAAAGGCAACTAAGGTGCGGGGGAGTCGCAGCGTATTAACGATAAAGCTGTAATCGGTGTTATCTGTTGGCAGGCCAAAAATGGTGCGGATCACGTCTAGCGGTGGCACCGGATACTCGCCTTGGCTCACGCTCCAAACCATGGCGATCAGCGTTATTAGAGTGAGGATAAGTAGCACTCTGGGAACCCGCCGACTGAGCCGCAGGGATAGTTGCTGGGTTCGAAACACCAACCATTGAGGTTGTCCTGAAGACTTGAAATCAAAAGCCATGTCAGCGCTTAATTCGAGAGCGAATGAGGTAGACAAAGAAAGGTGCCCCCAGTAGCGGCATGATCAGCCCTACGGGAAGTTCCAATGGCTGCAAAATCAGCCGGGCGACGACATCTGCCAGAAGCAGAAAAATTGCTCCAGCTAGGGCCGAGTAGGGCAAAATCCACCGATAGTCAGCGCCAGTCCAGAATCGAACCATGTGGGGAATGATCAATCCTAAAAAGCCGATGGGTCCTGCGATCGCCACTGAGCCACCGGCCAACAGCACCACACTTATGGCCCCAACCCCTTTGACCCAGGCTGTTTTTTGACCCAACCCCTGAGCGATCGCTTCCCCTAAACTCAGGGTTGTCAACTGTTTTCCCAGAGTTAACCCAAGCAACAGACCAATAGCCAGGTAGGGCAGCACCTGCATAATTAATTCCATATCCCGCCCAGCCAAAGACCCGACCATCCAAAACCGGATCTCTTCCATGGTGCGCTGACTCAGGATCAAGAACCCTGAGGTTAAGGAAGAGACTAAAGCTGTGAGTGCTGCCCCAGCTAACGTTAAGTTCAAGGGGGTCATTCCCCCGCGCCCCAGGGAGCCCAAGCCATAAACAGCAACCGCTGCAATTGCTGCACCGACCAAGGCGAATCCAGCATATAGGCCAAGGGAGGCGACATCTAGCCAAAAAATAGCTGCCACTACCGCCAACACTGCCCCAGCATTAATGCCAAGGATGCCAGGATCGGCTAGAGGGTTTCGAGTTAACCCTTGCATAATGGCTCCGGCCATTGCTACTGAAGCGCCCACGAAGAGTGCCGCGAGCGATCTTGGAAAACGCACCGTGCGGATAATTAAATGCTCTGTAGAGCCATTGGGCGCAGTTAAGGCCCGGAACACTTCCTCTGGGCTAATATCAGCAGCCCCCAGGGCAATGCTTGCGACAAAGCACACTAACAGCAAAGCGAATCCTAGAATGATTCCTATTAGTAGTATCAGAGATGGCGTTTTAAGCCTTGATAAAGCAATGGCTGACACTTGAAGAACTCACTCGTCTAACCAGAAATATTCTCATCAAGAATCCAGAAAAGCAAACCGATATTTGACCTGGTAGCGCATTCAGTTCGCTGCTCAGGGGCTGACAAGTTCAGTGATCGCGACGTTATGTCAGTTTCTGAAATCCTGCCAGCATCTCAAAGTCACTGTGACAGCGCGAACATCGCCCTTCTTCCCACGATGCTGGACTCTTGAACTTCGCCCCACATTTCGGACACGTTGAGAGCAATTTGAGCTGGTGGCGATCACACTTCCAAACCGACTGGTACTGCCACTCAATTCGATAACAGGGGCTTTCTCCGTAACACGCACCACAGAGCCGGATCGGCTCAAACTGCATGGCCTCTCCTTGGGCTGGCAGCATCGCCCATAATCGTTTAGATTCAATCCCCAATAACTGCCCCAGCTTCTCAAACTGCGCATGCGTCGGATACGGATTCAAATGAAATCGCTCCCATCGGGCAACCACCGCTCCAATCCCAGCCAGCTTTCCTAAGCCATTCGGGGTCAAGTGGTTAACACGTCGAATTCGCCCTAGAAAATGGCTCAGGCTCTCCCCTTCATAGGGGGCTGCCGTCAAGAAGGGTTGCAGTCCTAAATCCATCATGGCTCAATCGGGGTTTCAAGGAGCTAGCCAAGTAGCGTGTTCAATAGACTATCCAGCAAGGCTTTACCTCTTTTCCTCGCATTATGAACGAACTCAAAGAAACCTAGATAGAGCAGCAGCTTCTCTTGCGAGATGCCACGATGGGGTCTGAGCCAAGAGCGCAACAATGACCAAAACTCTTCCATTGTATTGACATGGACTTCGCAAAAGCCATCGCTGTCTTCGTCACGAGCGTATTCTCCAGCGCTGTGACAGACACTTTTATGGGTGTAGCCCCAGGTCTCCAGGCGGGCATAAATGTCGTACTCGTCAGTGTAGATAAGCGTTCCAGCGCTCACCGTTGCCTGAATAATCGGCTGGATGGTCTTTTGCTGAACATTGGCTAGCATTCTAATCACGACTTCACCGCCGCGCTGAATCATGCCGAAGATCGGTGGTTTCTCTTTTTCGAGCGTCCCCCTACCCCGTAGCTTGCTTCCCGAAGGGTAACCCTTTGAGCTTACGCCGCCGCCCTTGTCGGCCTTTTTTTTGATCGACTCAGGTTGGCCTTTGTGACCCGTGGTGACATAGACCTCATCGAACTCAACCGTGCCTGATAGCTGGACTTCTGGCCGTTTATCCGCCACGGCTTGGCGCAGCTCACTCGTCATCTGATGCACGTCATCTTTGTGCAAGCTCAGCTCTTGAGCAATCTGTTGATTGGAGAGATTGAGGCCCATCAGGTAAAGACAGGCATAGCGTTGCCGCGCCGGATGTGTCTGATGTTTACCTCTTTTGGTAACTGATGCAGACCCGCACTCGACACAGCAAACGCCCTTAGGCCAGCGCAAACGACGTACGGTCTCGTAGCATTTGTGCTCATCTATGGGTCTTGAAAGCGTTAACATCGCAGACTATGGGGATGCAGCTATTGACATCGTTACGGCTAGATCCGAATCGCCACCTTGCCTTTAACCTGCCGCGCCTCCATATAACGAATCGCATCGGGAACCTCTTCGAGGGGATAGGTGCGATCGATCACCGGGGCAATTTGACCCGCCTCAATCAGCTCTTTCAGCGCGATCAGATCAGCTTGATTAGGCTTTGACGCGAGAGATTTCACAGACTGCGCCGTCTTTCTGGTCAGCCAACCGCCCAACAGCATTGCCTGGAAAAATCGCAACGTCGAGCCCCCCACCATGGCATAGGTGCCCTCAGGGGTTAAAGCGGGCAAAAAATCAGCGACGGAGCGGTAGGCGGCTGCATCGATGATCAGGTCATACCGCTGCCCCATTTGGCTGATGTCGGTTTGGGTGTAGTCGATCACGTGGTCGGCACCTAGGGACTGCACCATCTCGACTTTGCTGGTTCTGCAAACCCCGGTCACCTCCGCCCCAAATGCCTTCGCAATCTGCACCGCAAAAGAACCCACCCCACCCGACGCGCCATTCACCAAAACCTGATGTCCCGGCTGAACTTGCCCCATATCCCGCAGGGCTTGCAGTGCCGCCAGGGCAGAGGTGGGCACGGTGGCGGCTTCCTCAAAGGTCAAGTTGGTGGGTTTTAAGGCCAGCGTCGTTTCAGGGGCGCAGACATATTCCGCAAAGGCCCCAAACCCACATTCAGACGTGTCGCCAAACACCT
>CAYGVA010000057.1:0-20171 GCA_964353225.1 uncultured Leptolyngbya sp. | reverse complement strand
AGTGTTGCAACTGGCGAGGCATTTTCAATTATCTCGCTTACAAATTCTCATTGAGCAATACCTTGACTGATTAACCGCTAGTGACTCAAGGTTGTGAAAGAATGGCACTGGTCTACTAACGGGTGATGTCGCCTGAAATGCTTATAGAGACTGGGTTCTAGCGATTAGACTTGAAACCACTCGAAAAGCTTGCCTCATAAGGACTTGCGGCTAATCATCACCTCTTAAGAGACCAGTGCCGAAAGAATAGGTGATTGGTTCACAAATCTGACCCTGGCTCAGCTGGAGATGGGAAGGCGAATTTTGAACTCAGTGCCTAGCCCCACTTCGGACTGTACTTCTAAGCTGCCCCCATGGGTTTGAGTGACAATTTGGTGAGCGATTGTGAGACCTAACCCGGTACCTTCACCCATACCCTTCGTCGTAAATAATTGGTCGAAAATTTGAGCTTGCACCGCTTCTGGAATCCCAGAACCATTATCACGAATACAGATTTCGACCAGGTTTTTACCCTTGAGAATGCTCGTTTTAATCGTAATTTTCTGGGGATGGTTTTCTAGCTCTTCAAAAGATACCTGCTGAGCCTTCTCATCAAAGACATCAATCGCATTAGCAAGGATGTTCATAAATACTTGGTTGAGCTGTCCAGGAAAGCATTCGATGGCTGGCAAATCACCATAATCTTGGACGACCTCAATGGCGGGGCGACATGTATTGGCCTTAAGGCGATATTTCAAAATCAATAACGTGCTCTCTATCCCTTCATGTAAATCGATGCTGATTTTATGGCTAGTGTCAGCGCGGGAAAAAATGCGTAGGCTCGTACTAATACCCTTAATGCGAGCCGTTGCCGCTTGCATCGATGTTAGCAGCTTAGGTAAATCTACCTGGACAAAATCAAGATCAATTTTCTTGGCATGTTGCTCAGGAATAGGCGAATTCGGATGCTGCTGCTGATAGATACTGATATGGCTGAACAGGTCTTTGACGTAGTCTTGGGCATTATTTATACTGCCATTCAGAAAGCCTAGGGGGTTATTGATTTCATGGGCGACCCCTGCCACTAAATTACCCAGTGAGGCCATTTTTTCATTCTGAACCATTTTCAACTGAGTGTTTTGTAAATCTAGCTGAGATTTCCTTAAGGCATTTTCAGATTGTTTGCGCTGTGTAATATCTCGAACCATTACTAGGGCTTCATGGTCATTCAGCGCACTAATGCGAATTTCTTCATAGGTCGCATGGTTGTTTTTCTGAAGGACGTGATCATAGACTTGGATTTGCTTGGTGGTAATGGCTTGCTCAATTCTCTTGAGTTGCTGAGCCAATAACTCTGGAGGCAACACTTCCGAAAGGTGTGTTCCAATGGGAAGAAATTCCTCTGATTGGTAGTGGGTTTGCAAATAGTCTAAACAGGTGCCATCTTGCGCTACTCGCAAGAGTAAGTCGGGAATTGCTCCGATAATGGCGCGAATTTGAGCTTCACTGGTATGCAACGCTGCCGTACGATCTTCGACTTGGGTCTCAAGATCATGGTTGAGTCGTTCTAGGGAGACTTTGGCTCGTTGACGCTCTAATTCGGCAGAGGCACGGGCTGCAAAAACCCGCAGAATTTCTTCGGCCCGCTGGGGATTTTGCAGCGGTTTCTGGTCAAGAATGCACAGGTTACCAAGTACCTTACCCTGATTATTTTGTAAGGCAATGCCCAGATAGCTTTCTGCCCCCATCGCCGCTAGGTCTAAATCCTCAGGATAAAACTGCTGCTGAACGGAGCGTTCACAATAAAACTGCCCCTCCTGCAACGTCCGTTCACAGGGGGTTTGGGTCGCCTGGTAAGCAAAGGAGGTTTGTAGCGCCCCATTGGCCCAGAATCCCAGCGTATGCAGCTCGTTGCCAAGTTGCTCCGTGACGACGGCATAGGCAACACCCAAGGTTTCTGCGATGTGGCAGACTAGGGCGGGAAAAAAGTCTTTGCCGGTTGTAGCGGCAGTCCCAGCGACTAGATTCTGTAGTTGCTGTTCCGTTTGGTTCAGATCTTGAATAATCTTGCGCAGGAGAGATTCTTTTTTTTCGTTGGTTTCCTCCAGCTTGATCAGATCGGTTTGGGTGCGGTCTAGCTTTTTTTGCAGAACCCGATTGGCCTTTTCTAAGGCACGAATTTTCGCCAGTGTTTCTGTTGCTGGATCGCTCTTTATGTTGTTCGAGGGCAAGCTATCGACCACAGCTCAAGTGTCTCCTAGGAGGACCGTGATGAAGGTTTCATTATGGAAATAGGTCGAGCCCTTATTTTCTAGAGGTGCAATTTCACCATTGGTGTAAAACCCGCAGCTCGGAAAGGTGTGGTTGCCCCCGGCCTCGATCAGCTGATATTCTTCGCCCGTGCGGCTGCCCAAAATTTGGCGGCGGCTAGCACAGGAGAAGAATAAGGCAGCGGCGGGAAACTCGCCTGGATAGTTCTGTAAAGCTTGCTGCATAGAGATTTGAGACGCTGCCAAAATCTGCTCCCGGCTGGTCTCAGTAATTTGAATGCTAGCTCCTTCGGGGATATCACCAAAAAAGGTGATGCTGCCAGCTTCGGGATCGTATATGCCGCTAGGTGCCCGCATGTAGGCCAATTCGCCGCTCGGTTCATAGACCGCTAGGGGGTATTCCGAGGAGGGTGGTAAGGGTCCTAGGTAGTACCGATAGAAATCGAGGGCGGGTTGATCGTTGATTTCATACACTACGTTTTGGACCGTACGGGTAATGCGTCCCCGTTTACCAATCGGTTGCCAGCCACTGGCAATACCGTGGGAAAACAGCACCGGACCCGAAAATAACAAGACCGGTGCGGCATCGCTATGAACCTGGTCTTGACAAAACTGATGGGTGTATTTGAAACGCCATTGATCGGCGGTTAGTCCGCCAAAAATGGGGACTTGGGGACCGAGCTGGTGCTTGAGGCTCTCGACGATCTGTACGGCGCTGGTGGTCAGGCTCTCGGGCAGGGTCAGACAAAACTGGATCGGGTCTGAGTGGGTTACTTTCGCCTGGTCGATCGCGCTTTGGGTGGCTGCTGCGACATCTGCGGAAACGTTGGTGCCAATGCCCGCTGTGATGTGAACCTGGTCGGAGCAAAACAGCATCAGGGTGAGGGAGTCTTGCTCAAACCCCAGCACGGATGAAATTTCGCCATCGGTGGTGCCGCCGATCAAGGCTAGATCGGGATAGGTTGCTAAAACCTGATCCAAAATTAATTTATGGTCAAAGTCGATCGCGGCTAACAAAATTCCGGCGATCGGGGTGCTTTGCGCGAGTGTAGCTTGACATTGCGCGAGGACTTCAGAAATCGCGTCGGATGAGTCTAGATCTACGCTATGTCCAACCGCAGCTTTGAACATGCCACTCCTTCTGGCCTACGAGCATTCTGTTGCTGTGGTGTTATCCTCACCACTTTCCCTGGTGGTAATTATGCCCAGGGATGGGTCACAGGAGTCGGCTACAAAGCTACAGCCATGCTGAATTCCGTCTGTAAAGATTATTACATCAGACTACGGAAAAAATGGCGCGATTCAGGATGGTTTGATCAGACTATCTATGGTCTTGAATTTAGTCATTGACGGTTCTGATCTTGCCCCCTACCAGGGTAGGGGGTAGGTACGGTTGCCATGAAACCCTTAACTGGCTGGATTGACGAACACCTCGGCGGCAGTTTTGAGCTGTTGCAAATGATCCGCTAGATGGCGTTGGATGCGATCAGACAATGATTGCCCTCGCAATCGCAACATCGGATGGGGCTTGGGCTCGTAGTCCAGGGTTTGGGTGACGATCGTTTGTGCGGCCTCCGGGGCCAAGGTCAACTGGAGTTGGCCTGAACGAATGGGTCCCCGTGCCCTTAGGGTGACCTCAAAACCTTGTTCAGGTTGCCAGGTGATGTCTTGCCAGGGCGATCTCAGCCGCCCCCGATGATGGCGATGACCTCGCCCTCGTCGTCTGTGGGCGGGTTGTTCTGAGCGGTTTTCTGCTTTGCCGTGCAAGGCATGCAGGGTTTTGAGCATTTTCCAGACAACCTCTGGGCTGGCGTTGATCTGGACTTGGGTGGTGACTGTGGTCATCGTTGAACAGTGTCCATTGCAGTGTCAGTTACGGTGTCAATTTCAAAGCTGGGGCAGGGTTTAACGGTCTTGATGGCGGTCTTGATGACGGCCTCGATGGCGGCGAGACATTAACTGATTGAGGGTTTGTTGTTGGGATTCTGATAAGGAGCCATAGAAGGTCTCAAAGGGGGGTTTCACCTGCTGCACTGTATTGAGGCTGACGGTCAAGGTGGCTTCTAGTTGGTTGAGCTTGGCGATCGCGCTGTCGTCTACCTCAGGGGCGGCTGAGCAGAGGGCCGACACATCACTGGTTTGGACAACTTGGGTGACGGCGTCCCATTTTTGGCTTTGATCAACGGTGAGGTCTAATTCCGATGAGAGATAGGCCGAAACCCGCTCCAGTTTGTCGCTGGCATTGCCTTCACAGAGATGACCCATGGGGCCGAGCCCACCATAGCGACCGTGATGTCTGTCATTGGCGGCGGCCAATTGGTGGGTGGTTGCGCCGAGGCCGACAATCCCCACCCCAGCGATCAGGGCAAGGGTAACGATGCGATGTCTATTCATAATGGTTTCCGAATGAGCGGTGTAAACGGTTCATGTTTATACCCTAAGCAGCGACGGTTGCAGGCTAATGTCAGAGAATTGCGATCGCGTATCGGTTGTTCTCTGCTCTGAAATACTCTGTTACTGAGTGCAATAGAACTGCCAAACCATGGGCTGAGTTGGCCCTTATGATCAAGCCATGGCAGACTTTCCCCACATTCTGATCGTCGATGACGATCTCGAAATCCGTGAATTGCTTTCCACCTTTTTGCAAAAGCACGGTTACCCCGTCACCATTGCTGCCGATGGGGTGGAGATGCATCATCAGCTCGCGGCTCACACCTATGACCTGATGGTTTTGGATGTGATGCTGCCGGGGGAAGATGGCCTCAGTCTTTGTCGGCAACTGCGGGCCAACTCGACCCTGCCGATCATTATGCTGACCGCCGTAGACGAAGATATGGATCGGATCATTGGCCTAGAAATGGGAGCGGATGACTATGTCACCAAACCCTTTAACCCCAGGGAACTTCTGGCCCGAATTAAGGCCGTGCTGCGTCGGGTCGATTACGGTCAATCTGCGGCAATATCCCCGAGTGCTTCTGGGCTGGGGAGAGCCCAGTTTGGCTTTGAAGGTTGGATCTTAGATGTGGGCAGGCGGGAACTGCGTGCGGCTGGTCCCAATTCAGACCACCAGGGCACGTTGGTGTCCCTGACAGCGGGGGAGTTTGATTTGTTGTTGGCCTTTGTGGAACATCCTCAACGGGTGCTAACCCGTGATCAACTGTTGGAACAAACCAAGGGCTATGGGGCGGTGGGATTTGATCGCAGCATTGATGTGCAGCTCAGTCGGTTGCGGCGCAAGATTGAACCCAATCCGAAGGAGCCGATATTGATTAAAACGGTGCGGGGGGGCGGCTATTTATTTACCCCGACGGTTCATCGGTTGGGTCCTTAGCCATGCCCCCATCGACGCCAACCGATCAATCCCCTCTGTGGCCCCACCCCCACAAAAAACACGCTCGCAGACATCAACAAGGCCGTCGATTCTGGCCCCGTGGCATTCGCGGACGATTGCTGGTGATTATTACACTGGGTGTCTTAGCCATCCAAGGCACCACGGGATGGCTATTTGAACATCGCCACCAGCGGCATCCGCGCTGGGAAAATCCCCAGGCCATGATGGCAGCGTTTGGGGAACGGGTGGTGGAGATCGCAACTCTGCTCGAATCTCTTCCCCCGAGCCAGCAGTCTCAATTGATCGACACCTTGAGTAATGCGCTCTTGCAGGTGCAATCCCTAGATCAGCTCCCCGGTTCATCTTCCCGCTGTGTAGCGGATCGGCGGCTAGGGCCGCTGCGATCGCAACTCACCACTACCCTCACGACCCCAGCAATTGTCCAGCTTTGCTCAGGGCATCGCCATCGGCCCCCCACTGATGACGATGCGGGTCAGCTTTGGCCCAGCCGCCAGCAGTTGGTCATTGCCCTAGAACAACCAACCGGTGGCTGGTGGGTGTTTAGCACCCCTTTTGATTTAGAGACGCGGGATCTAGATACCCGTGACTTCAAACGCCGCCGTTCGGATCGGCCTCCCTTATTTGGGTTGTTTCTTACTGGTGGCGGGGTGTGGTTGTTGTCAGCCTGGGCCGCTCGACGGGTCACAGCCCCTTTGCTGAGTTTTGCGGCGGCAGCCGATCGCCTCGGCATGGATGTGAATGCACCGCCCCTGCCCGAAAACGGCTCTGGCGAATTACGTCAGGCGGCCCAGGCGTTTAACCAAATGCAGGTACGGGTACAGCGGCTGATTCGCGATCGCACCTTTATGTTGGCCGCAATTTCCCATGACCTGCGCACGGTATTGACCCGCCTGCGACTCCGCACCGAGTTTATTGAAGACGCCACCCAGCAGCAAAAGGCCGAAGCAGACCTAGCCCAGATGGAAGCCATGCTGACATCAACGCTGGCGTTTGCCAAAGCCGACAGTACACCGGAAGCGAGAACCCAGCTGGATCTGGTTAGCTTGTTGCAAAGCATCTGTGATGATTTGGTGGATGCGGGTAGGGTGGCTCAATATCAAGGACCCGATCGGGTTAACTTCGTGGGGCAACCCACCGCCCTGCGACGGGCATTCACCAATGTGATTGAAAATGCCACGCTATATGGCGAAGAGGCAGAGGTCACCATTACAGCGGTGATACCAGAGGTGAGGGTAGAGATCGGCGATCGCGGCCCCGGCATCCCTGAGGAGATGCATGAAAAAGTCTTTGAACCCTTTTTTCGACTGGAACCCTCCCGTAACCGCGACACCGGCGGTACAGGTCTGGGGCTGGCGGTTGCCCGCACGGTGATTCAACGGCATGGCGGCGACATCACCCTGCGATCCCGAGAGGGTGGCGGCTTAGTGGTCGCCGTAACGCTCCTCGCCAGTCTCCCCTAAATTTGTGCCCCATATTGGCTGATTTCGGAGTCACTTAACTCAGGCAAGAAAAAGAAAAAAGGCAAAAAGAAGAAGGGCTTCGGCCAGCTCTAACCGGATATCCGACCCGCTAAAAATCTTCGTCTTCGTCGATGGGTTGCAGGTCTTGCTGCACCCAGTCTCGCCAAACGGCTAACACTTCAGCACTAGCTCCGACCTGCAACAGGGTAGTGGTAACAGGACCGGGGTCTTGCTTGAGGTGGGGGAAGGTGAGCAGCAACATGGCAATATCGCGCCAATCTGTCCCCGCTTTGGGCTTGCCGCGCCGTTGGTAAAACGCGATCACTTTTTGGGCAATCAAGGCAGTCGGAGCCAAGATGCGCACCTGCTCAATTTGCTCATAGGCAGGCAGTTGGTCAATGGCGCGAATATCAACCAAGTGACGGTTTCCGGTTTTCTGGAGTTGATAAACCCGATATCCCAGCCCTGCTTTCACGGTTCGCACCCGCACTGCAATCTGAAACCGCTGGGACAGCATGTCACGAATGGCTTCGGCCAGTTCGGCGGCATTAAGGGCCATGAGGTCGATGTCTTGGGTCATGCGGGGTTCGCTAACCCAGGCGTTGACAGCTTGTGCGCCAAAAACAACCACATCGTCTCGGTTTTGCAAAAACTCAAACACCGCTGCTTGCACTGTGGCCAGTGGCAAAGATTCTCCCATGGCAAATTCTTGAAAAGTCAGTACGCCTGCGTTCAGCATCAGGGCTCTTTAAAGGAAGGCTTTCTATTTACAGAATAAAGCCGGGTCGCGAAATCCAGGCAATTCCAGGGTTTTATGAATATTTCGGCCCATCCCATTGACACCATTCGTGCCCAGTCAGGCTACATCCTGACACCTGGCGATCCTTCTCAATGGGAAGATCCCTTTCAGCGGTTCCCCAATCTCAGCCCCCCTCAGAGGCGATGGGTCATGGCTGGAGGCTGTACTCCGTGACTGCCCTTTGACGATACCGAAAAATGCTGTTGATGCCGGGGCGTTTCCGGCCATTTCAACACCACCACTTCCTCGCGTAACTGCTCCCCCGTTGCAGTGGCAATCCGGGTCCGAAACAGATCAATCCCATCCACCTCGTAACCCACCTCCGTCGCCACCTCCGCTAACAAGGTACCGGTACGGATCATCACTTGAAAAAAAGATGCTTGATCCCCCACTACATAGGCCAATTGGGCACCGGGCTTGAGCGCGGGTCGCAATTGGGCCAAATGCCGTTTCATACCGCCGAAATATAAGCTGGTGACCCGGTGGTAGAGTCGCTCAAAACCCGAAGTTTTTTTAAGGACGACCCGTTTGGCTTCAATGGTTTGGGCCAGTTGGGTGATGGGGCTGTTGCTGGCCAGCACCCGATCATCGTCATCAACTTTGTAGACGTTGCGGGTATTGGAGCGAATCAGCGATTGCTTGAAGTGGCGCAGGTCTTGTTTATTGTTCAAAAAGCCCAACAGCACTGACTCTAGTCGGGTGGTGCGGGTGTAGTCTTTTTCATTGGGATAGGGGGGTGAGGTAATCACTGCATCAATCGACTCAGGCTCTAGCCAGGTGTCGATCTGACGGGCATCCCCTCGATAGCAGCGGGTCGCAACCGGTGCCAAGCCTTGGACGACCGATAGATCGGCTCGCATCTGTTCTACCTTGGCTTGCCAAGCGATTAACACGTTCACGGTGTCCCGCTTTTTGCGACGAATTCCAACTTCGGGGCCAAATTTGAGATTGCTGGCATCCTGGACGGCGACAGTGGCCAGGGCTAAGTTCAGTACATTGCGCTCGGGTCCATCGGGCTCTGCCGAGATCGCCTGCTTCAACACCAAACATTGATGCAAGGGCTGTGCCGAAATCGCATTCTTTAGGGTGATGGCAATCTGCTCTGGGGTAAACCCTAACTGCGGCCCTTGGTCTACCTGCTCCCTTGCCCGCGCCTGTACTCGCGCTTGCATGCTGGCTAATGCGTCTTCATCCACAGCCCACTGGACTTTAGTGCTACAGGCAAAGTGCGACATCGGGACCGCTTCGACGCCAACGGCGGCAAGGCCCTGCTTTTTGGCTTCTACTAGGGTGGTGCCGGTGCCGCAAAACGGATCTAGCAATACGGCGTCGTCGCCTAGATCAAACCTCTCGATATAGTCCCGCACCAGATGAGGCGGATAAGACAACACAAACCGATACCAGTCATGGAAGGCGCGATCGCTCTGCTGGAGCTTATTGAGGCGCAAATCGCTGGGGTCAGTGACGGGGGAGGTCATGAATACTGCGGTTGGGGGCAAGGGTCGCGGAGCAGGTTTTGGCGATCGCTAGTGCAAATGATCTGGCGTGAAATGCCATCACTATAGCGTGTGGGTAAACCGGTCTCGAAATAGGGTGAATTTACCCCCCACCATTATTGAGCCTGTGTACTAAACTATCTGCACTATGTGTGTTCTGATCGATGACAACTGCTCAACTCCCTGAACTTATTGAATTTCTCCGCCGTGATCTAGACATACCCGATGACGCGATCTCCCTCGGTGTGCAGCGGGCTGCTGAGACCCCCAATCTATTGCCGATGGTGTTGTGGCAGTACGGCTTGGTTAACACCACTGAGCTAGAGCAAATCTTTGACTGGTTAGAGCAGCGCCCAGTTCCGGGTATTGCGGCCTAACGATTTCCCCTGGGGTATTTCAATCATCTAGAGACTTCCCACCAATCACACCCCTTTTACAACATCGGGCAACCCACTGCGGCCAAGAGATTTAGAGGGCCAATTGCCTTTAAATGCTCTAGTCCCGCCGCCGTTTTCACCAGCAGAGAGCCGGCATATCCCAGAGAATTAACCGGGATGTTTTGGTAGTCTTCGCGCGATCTCGGTACCACCAGCATCCACTGCCGGGTCACTAATAAGTTATAGGAACGGTTGGGCCGTTCCGCCTTTAAATCAATGCCAATATGAGCGATCAACTGCCGATAGTGCTCCCGCAGGATTGGCGAGATCGCCGTCACATCATGGCTCCAATCTAGATCTAAGGCCAGCACCCCATGGTGGAAGGGGAGTGGTAATTGAGTTATCCCCGCAGTTGTGGAGCTATTGGTTTGGATCAGCGCAGCGATCGGTACTGTTGCCTCGTCTGAATGAAAGGGAAACGGTACCACCTGCAAATGCTTATGGGGCTGGCTGGCCCCTGCCGCTCGCCCCCCGTTATAAAAACCCAAACCATCGATCTCTTTAAGGGTGGCAGCGAGGGCAGTAAAGTCGGCCAAGGTCAGCCAGTCTTCCTGGGAAGCATATGCGCGGGTCACCACCAACAGATGGTGATCGACCACGTTAAATTTATTCAGCAGGCAGAGGTGCGTGGGGGAAAGATTGCCCACAAATAGAGCATCCTCATAGGGCAGAAACGGATTAGCAGGTTTCCCCTGCTTTGCTGCCTGCCGCTGCTGTGCCGTCGCGGTTTCCTTGCGGGCTAGGTTTTTGACAATTCTTACTAAGAAATGAATTCCCCCATCCTCTAGCACCGTAAATTCCGTTGGGATGGACTGGAGCGCACCGCAGGCCAGGGCTGTGGCGGTGCGGTGCTGCAATTGCTCCCAAAGGGTGCCGGGTGTCAAATCCGATGGAACCGTCATGGATGACCTATGGAATGGAACCACTGGGGGTGATCTTACCTGGAGCCCTGACGCTTAACCTAATAGACTGCTTCGCTGGCGTTCCACAGGAGCGACTGCCTTGCGGTTCAGTCATTTAGCTATTGTATGTAGTTGGCAAGACCACTTCAGGATAGGTCGGCTCAGCATCCATCATGCTAATGTCCATTGGCACCGGCTTAAAAAAGATAGACGTTGCCAAGCTGAGTAATGAGAGAACGATCGCCCCCACCATAAAACCAATGATCTTATCTTGGCCGACCTGGGTGGCGCGGTGTAATTCTAGGGCAGCAACCTTTTCACTAAGCGCCTGAATTGTGCGTGCTTGCTGCTCAATTTGGTAGGTTTGTAGCCGATAATCTGAAATCAATTTTTGACCAATTCCATTCGCATCATCACTATTACGACTGGGCTGAGAATGAGGACTATATTGATAGTCTTTTTCAGCTAAATTTTGATGGACATATTCGCTAAATGTCAGACCTTTCATGCTTTTTCTCCCTGATGTGCATATGCCCAGCGTAGATCTGAGCCCAACTCAGTCACATCCGTGGAAAAAAGTAATTTGCAATTCTTGTGCACTAGTTGAATTTACAATAGGGGTTTAACCCCTACTTGAGGGGGTTAAACCCCCTATTCAAGCGGCCTTAAAAACCTGAATAGAATGGCTTGTTTTGTGCGAATTAGGGTCTGGCCAAGGCTGTCAAGCAATGAAATTCAAATATCAAGAAAAAATAGCATTTTGAATATTGTTGCCAAAGCCAAAGCCTCTACGTGCTAATACTGTAAACTATATGTATATCGTCCGGCATTGGGATCCTTTGATCTACTGAGAAATTTTTGTTTTTTGATACCAATATGCTACGTGAATTCTGGGGTGTGAAGGCCAGAAAAGTAATCTTGATCAGCGGTTGGGACTGTTCTTGGCAATAACTTCACTTGCGTCCAGATCCTTTTCCGGAAAGGATTGGGTTCTGAATCATATCGATGCCAGAAAATTCTGGAAATATGGTGACCTACCCAGATTCTTTGTCAAGGTGAGTATGGTAAGCACGGTTTGAAGGGCGGTGGTCCCTACGGTATGCGGTTGTTTCAGGTGCCTACACCCCCAATGGCTGCCATCATAGATGAGAATGCTTACTGATTCGCCTAGGTAGCTTTTCTTGCTGAACCTGAGCGATATGAAGCGATTACTTTTGAAAGTGTGGCTTTTCTGGCACCCATGGGGATGTGGTAATCAGTGATTTATGCTTGAAGTCCATTCCTCTCTAGCAGTACGATCGCGATCCCTATGCCCAAACCCAAGGCCATTATCTTGCTCTCCGGTGGGTTGGACTCTGCCACGTCGGCAGCCCAAGCGATCGCCGATGGCTATAGTCCGATCGGCCTCTCGTTTAATTATGGTCAGCGCCATGGGCGGGAACTAGAAGCCGCCCGTAGGGTAGCGGCTCATTTTGGCATTCAGCAGCATTACACGATGGCGATAGACCTAGCCCAATGGGGGGGCTCGTCTTTGACTGATTTGGGTGCATTACTACCCCAAGGTGGTACCCCAGCGGATAAGATTCCCTCGACCTATGTGCCGGGGCGAAATACGGTATTTATTGCGATCGCCCTTTCCCTCGCCGAAGCCCAAAATGCGGCGGCGATTTACCTGGGCGTCAACGCGGTGGATTATTCCGGCTATCCCGATTGTCGGCCTGACTATTTGGCGGCGTTTGAGACATTGGCGGGTTTGTCATCAAAGGCGGGGTTGGAGGGTAAAGCGCCGCAGCTAATCGCACCATTGATAATGGATTCGAAGGTGGATATTGTGCATCGTGCCCTGGCCTTGGGGGTGCCGATTTCAGAGACGTGGTCTTGTTATGACGGGGGGCAGGAGCCCTGTGGGTTGTGTGATTCTTGTCGAATTCGCGACAAGGCATTAATTGAGGCGGGGCAGGCGGAGCTAGCTACCCTTGTCGGCCAAAACCTGAATCGTTAGGTCATTTAGGCACTGGTTTCCTGACGGGTGATGAATGGCTAGTCCCTTTGAATTGAAAGGGTATTGGGTTTCATCGTCGTAAATGGATAAAGTCGAGCTCAACAGGTTAGGAGATTTCCGAGCACTAAAATACCGGCGGTCGGGCGAATGGACTGACAAAACAGCCTGCCATCCCAATCCTGCATGGGGTCAGGAGACCTGCCCCCTAACCTTGACGAAACCCCCGTAGGGGAGCGGTTTCTGCGCCCAACCCTAGTCTGTTCATGGCCCGAAATCGCCTTATGTATAAGCGGCAGCCCCCTGGGAGAGGGGTTGGGGGTTGGGTTGATTTATTTGGCAGAGACAAAATCCAATATGGCCCATGGGTCACCTCAAACATCGCGGCACTGCGCAATGGCCATAACGAAATCTCTACGAACCGATCCTTGCAACGGCACAGCCAGTAACACTGTGCGCGAGGTCCAGGACGGCGCTTCGTCCTGGTGGTAGGCCGCAGGACGTGCGTAGCGGGGGTCTGGGGGCAATCCAAATGCCCCCGGTCGTAGCGTCCCATGGTTCACCGAAATCTCCGCCTTAGCTAACCAGTTTGAACAAAGCCTGTTTTTCTTTCTTTAAAGAATCAACCCTAGGGGTTGGGGGATGTAGAGCTGTGCGCTTCCCGCAGGGTGGGCGAACAACTTTTGTCAGTCAAGCAGGGTTAAGGCTCCTTTATCCGAGTGACGAATTTGGTTATTTTCAAGGCCATTGCCAATACAATATCTCCACTCGCTCAGCGGCCCCATGACGCTTCGACGCTTGATATCTACCCGTACTATGACTCTGCCGAACCGATTAACACTGAATAGATGGGACACCTGTTCAGTGCTAAATAACGGTACTATCGCCACCCCCGTGAGCATAACGAATGGCGGCTGATTACGACTTGGTTATTTTGGGCGGTTCCCCCACAGGGCGAGAAGCCGCCACCCTTGCCAGTCAACGCGGGGCAAGGGTGGCGTTAATTCTTGAGTCTGGGATTGAGCATCGAGCTCCGGTTGCCGACGCGACCGAATCATTACGATGGTTTTATACAGAGGTTAGCCGCTCCGGTAGTTTCAGGCAGTCTCCGGCAGATCAGGCGTGGTCTGCACTCCAGCCAAAAGCTGCCATGGCAGCCGAAAATTCGGCCATTCACACCCCTAGGCAGTTGATGGCAGCGGGGGTAGATGTGATCTGCGGCCAACCTGTTTTGGTCTCGTCCCATCGCGTTTGTGTACAAGATCGCTGCCTCAAGGCTCGAAAACTGCTGTTGGCCCTAGAGGGGGAGTGGCTGCCCCCCGTTCTGCCCGGTTTAGCTGACATCGCCTATGTCACCCCAGCCAGTCTGGCCAAGCTCAAGACCTTGCCCCAGAGCCTAGTCATTTTGGGTAGTAGCCCGATGGCGCTAGAGATTGCTCAGGCCCTAGCCCGGTGGGGGGTAACCCTGACGGTGCTCACGCCGTCCCTGCAATTATTGCCCTCAGAAGAACCGATGGTCTCCCAGTGGATTGCCGCAGAACTGAGAGCGGCAGGGGTCAAGGTTCACCTCGGGGTGCAGCCGACTCAAGTAATGGCCACCAATACGGGTATCTGTGTCCAAGCGGAATCTGCAAGGTGGACCGCAGATCGCCTCCTGATCGGCACCTCACCCCGCCCGCAACTCATGGGCCTTAACCTTGCGGCATTGGGGTTAAAGCTGAAAGATCATGCTCTCTGGGTCAACCAATATCTACAAACCCGTCACCCCCATGTGTATGCCTGTGGGGAGGTGCTGGGGGGATATGGCCTACCGGTTATTGCCCGCCATGAGGCGGCAGTGGCGGTGAATAACGCCCTGTTTTGGAATCATCGCCAAGTCAGCTATGGCCACTTGCCCCACACGCTGTTGACCGAACCCGAATTCTGCCGCGTCGGGATGACGGTTGCCCAAGCCCAGCAACGTTATGGTCTAAAGGCCATTGTGGTATGCGACGAGGTTTTAGACGGTAATCCTAAGGCCCAAGCATTGGGAAATACGACGGGGTTTTGCCGTTTGGTCACCCACCGGCGCGGGCAGCTTTTAGGCGGCCATATGGTGGGTCTTGGGGCCAGTGAGTGGGGCCAGGTGATGGCGATCGCCCTCAAACATCGCCTCACCCTTCAAGACCTGGCTCAACTCCCCACCCTGCCCGAGAGCCTGACGGACATGGTGCGTAAAACGGCGGAGCAATGGGCGTGTGAGCGCTGGCAGCCCGGTCAGTGGCGACGGGACTGGGCCGAGAACTGGTTTAACTGGCGGCGTTCGCGCTAGCGCCTCCCTCTCCCTAGCGCCCCACGGCTAAACCTTGGCCAAGGTCACCTGTTCCGGTTGATCTTGATACTTACCCCGGCGGGTCTCATAGCTGACTTGACAGGGCTCCCCTTCCAAAAACAGCAATTGCACCACCCCCTCACTGGCATAGATGCGGCAGTCGGCGCTGGAAGAGTTTGAGAACTCTAGGGTCAGGTGTCCCCGCCAACCCGCCTCAGCGGGGGTCAAGTTGGCGATAATGCCGCAGCGGGCATAGGTGGATTTGCCAATGCAAATCACGCTGATGTTGTCGGGTACTTGAATGCGCTCTAGGGCAACCCCCAAGCCATAGGAATGGGCGGGTAGGACAAAGTAACTGCCATTTTCGTCGGTGCGCAGGGTGGTGGGTTCAAGGTTTTCGGGGTTGAAATTTTTGGGATCTAGCACCGTCCCTGGCACATGACGAAAAATCCGAAACTCTGCTGGAGACAGGCGAATATCGTAGCCATAGGAGGACAGACCGTAGCTAATGACGGGGTGGGGTGGCTGTGTCACCCCGGTATCCACATGGCGCACCAGTTTCGACTCAAAGGGTTGAATCATGCCCTCCGTAGCCTTAGCCAGAATCCAGGCATCGTTTTTGATCATGGGTTTACCCAAATTAAATAACACCAGTACAACCTGACGGCGAGCGGCGTCAGGTACTACGGGAGACAATGACGGCGAAATTCGGTCACTTGATCGGCGATCGCCAACAGCGTTTCCGGCATATCTGGCCCCGTCAAAATCACATCTACCTGAGACGGGCGCGTCGTCAAAAAGTGTAATGCCGCAGCTTCTGAAATCAGGCCAAACTGAATCGCTAAGCTCAACTCATCCAGAACAATCAGGGCATATCGGCCACTGGCGGCCCATGCTTGAGTTTCTTCCCAAAGTTGAGCGATCGCTTCCCGCTCAGCGGCGGTCACATCAGCGGTATGTAGACAGCGGGACAGATCCGCCCGAATCCATTCCAGGGTTTGGCCAAATTGCATGGGCCGGTCCATGCCTTGGCGAATCCCCCCCTTCAAAAATTGGACAATCAGCACCGTATCCCCTTGCCCCGCACGGCGCATGGCTTGCACCATCACCTTCGTAAAAAAGGTGCGATGGGCCGAGGTAAATACCTGCACCGTACCTTCAACGGTATGCAACAGCGGATGGGCCAACAAACGGGCCGAATGACTGGGGGACGATGGTGATGGAGAAACCCGGACCTGTGAAACCATATCTGGGGCAGTTCAATTTTTGATGGGCTAAATATAGCGCATCTGATGGCACCAAACCGTAAAAACACCCTACATATACCGAATATAGTATGCCTGTATTTGAGTTGATTGCCTGCATCCGTCCTCGGGCCACTTTCTGGGTTGCCTTACCTTGATAGCCCTGTATTGTGGGTAAGGCTACAGGCCCCGTTCGGGGTTAAGGAGAACGCAATGGCATGGCAACGCCCCGACGGACGACAGGCAAATCAACTCCGTCCCATTACCTTTGAACCCAACTTTACCCGGTTTGCTACGGGCTCAGTCTTGGCCCGGTGTGGTCAGACGCAAGTGCTCTGCACCGTTTCCGTAGAACCAGGGGTGCCTCGCTTCTTGGAGGGCAGTGGTCGGGGTTGGTTAACCGCTGAATATCGCATGCTGCCCAGCGCCACCCCCCAACGTCACCGACGGGAACACCTCAAGTTGTCAGGGCGGACCCAAGAAATTCAGCGGTTGATTGGTCGGAGTCTACGATCTGCCATCGATTTTGAGGCATTGGGAGAACGCACCCTGCTGGTGGATGCCGATGTTCTGCAAGCCGATGCCGGTACGCGCACCACTTCCATTACGGGGGGATATGTGGCGCTCCAAGCGGCAATCAACACCCTGATTGCTTCAGGGGAATTGTCGGCCTCCCCCCTCAAACATCAGGTGGCGGCCATTTCGGTGGGCCTTGTAGAGGGCACGCCCCTATTAGATTTGAAATATGAAGAGGATGTGGCTGCCGCTGTCGATTTCAACGTGGTTCTCAACGAGGCTTTGGACATTATTGAGGTGCAGGGAACGGCTGAGGAGGGCAGCTTTTCTAGAGCCCAAATGAATGAGCTGATGGATTTGGCAGAAGCGGGAATCGCCGATCTGCTGGTGGCTCAAAGACAGCCTTTTTAACCCAGCAGTAACCAGCAGTAAGTAGGTTGGCACAGTTAAACCAAAGCCCCTCATCCCCCTTCTCCCCTTCTCCCAGAACGGGAGAAGGGGGCAGTCAGACCCCTACTGCACCACCCCACCTTCAACCCCACGGATTTCAGCCCCCCCAAAGGAAGCCGCCCGTCCAGACCAGTCAAAGTCGCTGATGCGGAAACCGACGAAACCCGTGGACTGTTCAGGGTTAAAGCGAATCACAAAGCCATAGGCCCGGCGACTATATTCCAGCACATAGTCGGTGCTGAAAAAATCCCCCGTATCTAGGTTGACTGAGGCTTGAAAACCAGCTCGAATGGGGCCATAAATCTGCTGAATTAGGCCAAAGGATAAAACATTGCGGTCAATGTCGCGATCAAACAAAAAGGGGGACTCGCCATCGCCGACAAAGGCTTTGGAGTAGGTAACGTTGAATTGGGTATAGTCAAAAAAGTCGTCAGAGAAATGACCCACCTGTCCTCGAAATCCGGCGCTGGCGGTCAGGTTTTCTTGGGTGTCACTACTGGAGTAATAGGTGAAGGTGCCCTGCCCCCCCAGCACAAAGTCGAAGTAAGGAACAACTGGGGTTGGACTGAACCGCAACCCCTCATCTCGGGTGGCGGGTAATGGCTGTCCCTCCCAAATCCTAAACACGCGACTGAGAATAATATTGCCCTGGACCCTCGCTAGGCTGAGAAAATTATTGATCGGGTTAGCGGGCAATAAACTGATGCGATCCGTTTCAGCCGTTACCACTTGGCCAGAAAGCTGATAGCGCAAATTAATATCGGTATCCCCCAGCACGATATTGGGGGAAGCCAACACCGCGCCGATGCTACTTTGCACGTCCCGAAATCCTAAGGAGCCATTGAATAGGCGATCGCGATAGCTGGCCTCTAAATTCAGGGTGTGAAACGACAACTGTTGCCGCACCCGGATGCTGGAGCGTAGCCGGTTATCGATGTTGTCTAGATCTAAACCGGCAATACTGGCCGTGGCGGTGGCATAGGTGGCAGGACCCAGTTCACCGATCAGGTCAAAGACCACCCCATAGTTGGATAAGTCGGCAAATTCTGAATTGTCGAGCCAGCGCTCTACAAAAAACTGGGGGGTAACCGTTAACTTCCAAGGGTCTACGACGGGGACGGAAAACGATCGCTCGACAAATAAACCATCGCGATCGCGCCCATCAATACCAATGCCAGAGGGAAGGGGATTGAGGGCTTCATCATCCAGGGTCCCGCGACTCAAGCGGATTCGAGACTGAAGTAGAGGAATCGTAAACCCCTGATCAAACACCAGTCGAAAATTCTCAATTTGCAGCTCATCCTCATTCTCATTCAGACTTACCAATTGAGCCGAATCTCCCCGGAACTCCAGCTCTGGGGGAGAGAACGGATCATTGGTAAAGCGAATCGCACCGGTGGTCCAGCCATCGGCATTAAAGCTAATTTCCTCGGCTTCAAAACGAAGGCGACGCACAACTCCCCCTTCCGTGCCCGCTACACCGACATCATCGGTCGCTAATAGGGCTCCCCCAGGGCTGGTAATACCTCGAATCGGCCCCTGATCGCGGAGGCGATCGCTAATCGGTTGATTGGCCCGAGCCGAGGTATCGGCGGGCAAAATATTGGCAAAATCTTCCCCTGTGGTGGGGGTAAACAGCTCCCCATAGGCCCCAAAGATCACCCCTTCCCCTTGCAGCAGGTTATATTCGGCCCGCTCCCCTTGGATGAGCTGATCACCCCGGAGCAGGGCAACGTTCCCCTCTGCTAAGACAAAGCGATTGGTGAGGTTGACCCATAGGCGATCGGCACTAAGCAGACCATTGCCAACCCGCAGCAGTACATTCCCTCGGGCGGTGACCACTTGCCGCACGGGATCAAATTCTTGGTAATCAGCGGTGAGATCAAGGGGGATGGGAGGCCGCGATGTGGGGGCGGTGGGATTGAGCAACTGCCCGTCCCCGGTCAAGCCACCATTGCTCCAGAGCGGTTCCGGTTGTGCCCCAGGGGGATAGATCGCAGCGGGGATATCACTGTCACCCTCAGCCGTAGGGGACTCTTGAGCACGGATCTCACTTTGCGCCAAAATCCCCCTGGCGGGGGGGCTGAAGCGGGGGGCGGTAGCGCTATGCCCCTCTGGCGAGGTCGATGGCAAGGCAGAAATTGAGGGGGTATGCGTGGCAACAGGCGGAGATGGATGTAACCCCAGCGGATTACCCAATGCCTGGGCGGAGACCGTAGCGGCCGTCAGACTATCAGCGGATTCAGGGGCTACAGGGGCCGACAACGGCAGGAGGTGCAGCGCCTCTGTGTCTGGAGCCGTTACCGGCGGTGGGGATAAAAACGGATTAGAAAGCTGGAGTTGCCGGTGAATAGCCGTCTCATCCATAACTGTTGCTGGGGCAGCGAGTTCAAACTGCTCCTGACGGGCCAGCTCAACTATTGCGGCAGGATCTGGAGGCGGTAAAGGGTAGGGCATAGAAACAAACCAGCACCAGTCAAAAGTAAAGCCCGACGAGCGGGCTTCTGAATAGTCTTATGGATGGTCTAGAAAGAACCACTCAGGGATCACAGGTGATCCCTAAACCCCTATTCGAGATCTTGGTTGCCGGGGTTCCGGGACGGATCACCATTTAAGAATCCGAAAACAAACAAACCGACGAAAAAGAAAACCGTTATATAAACGACAATCTTCAGTGTGAGCATTGAAGACCCCCTAACATCACAGACAGCAATCGGTACTGCTTATGATATCGCCAAACGACCAGCCCCTCTCGAAGCCCTCCGCAATTGTTCCTAAGGACGATGGTTTGGGGAACAAGTTCCGCTGGAGTCTAGGGCTGGATCACAACTGGGCGAGGGACATGCTATTCACAATGATCTTGCCTCCCCAGGGCATTGATGTGGGGGCACAAGGGTTTGCGCCCTACGGTTTGGATCACGGGTGCACTGGCATGCCTCTTTTAGAAGGTGGGTCA
>CAYGVA010000056.1:4809-20526 GCA_964353225.1 uncultured Leptolyngbya sp. | reverse complement strand
ATCCTGGAAGGACATCTGGAAGCGGAAGGTGCCATCGGAGTTGAGTTGAATGGGCCTGCCGCCAATGGTCACGGTGGCATCGGGCTCAGTGGCCCCGTAAACAATCAGCTCAGCATCCGCCACCAGCCAGAACTTGCGGGCGCGCTCGGGCGGCATGGAAGCACCCATACCCACCCCAGACATATTCAGACCAGACGCGGTGGGTACGGCCCACATGCCCACCCCAGAAGGGAAGACGTAGGAGCTAACCGCTTGCTCAGGCACCTGCTGCATGGAGCCAAACAGAGAGCCCGCCACCCGCTGCGCCTCGACCGACTCGGTCATGGCGAAGATTTCTTCGTAGATGGGGTTGTCTGCGGCGGCGACTTTGCCGGGAGGGGTCAGGGTAGTGATGGTTTGACCGCGCAGATCTTGATCCCAAGGCACGGTGACAAACTTGTCTTCGATCCAGTCGGAGGGGTAGACCGGCGGAATGTGGGCGGGGGCGGAGCGGGCCAACACCAACCAGCGGCCATCGTTGCAGACGTAGCCAATCTCAGCCACGTAGTCGCGATCGCTCACCGGAATCGGCAAGTACCATTCCCGCGCCATCTCGTCACATTCATACTGCTGCAAGCTGTGGGGGGCTTGGGTGTTGATGTCCATGTCGGTGACATCGTAGAAGCGCAGGGCCAAGCGAGTTCCCCCTTGGCGACGCAGTTCCTCTTTATGGTCGTTGGGAATATCCCAATAGGCATAGCCCCATTGGGGATCACGGGGCATCAACACGATGCGACTTTCACCGTAGCCGGTGGGCAATTCCCCGAGACCTTCATCTACCGCAGCCAACGCTTCCACGGGTAGGGGCTCAGTGGGGGCGGTGTACTTCGCTGCTTCCACTTCAGCCTGTCCTTCAACAGCGGAAGTGGGGGCCGGAATGGAGGTGGTGCGACGCGATTGGGCAGCTTGAATCGCTTCAAGCAATTCGTCTTTGCGCATCCGGCTGTAACGGGATACCTCTAGGTCGCTAGCAACTTTGCGCAGTTGCCGCAGGGTCATTCCTTCAAGGGGCTGGCCAACGTCAGACATTTATTCAACACTCCTAAAACTGCAACAACCGATCCAAAACTGCGATTACATCCCTGTGGGGATCATCTTTGCGCACTCGGGGATCGCAAGTTGGACTCAATATGGCAGAAATACCTATGGGGGATCAAGGGGTCAAAATCACCAATTGTTGGGCATCTAGCGAGTTTTCGGGCAAAATCGGGATCAAAAAGTCATGAATTCATGACAGATGGATCCTGATTCTTTTCAAAAAGCCAGGAATTCATGACTTTTGCGCTGGCATTGATCCCCTTGAGTACAAATGCTTAGGGTTTTTCTCGGCCTCAATGCTTAGGTCGCCGGTCTTTTTTCGCTCCCCAAACGTTTTTCCCAGATGTCTACAGCACCCGAATCCCTGGGTGGTGCGATCGGGCGCTGCGAACTGTACCTTTTTGAAACGCATCTGCGGGCAATGGCCCTGCTTTGGGCGGGGTTTGTTAGGGTTAAGCATTCAAAAATGGGGCCGCCCTTGAGAGCGTCCCCACGGTTCTATTCCCCTTGTTTGAAACAGTGCTGTGTCCGTGAGTTTGTCTCCTTCCTCCGCCAGTGCCTTCCGGCCCGCTGCGAACGAAACGTTGTTCTACGACACCCTGGTCGTCGGTGATACCTTGGCGGCTTACACCGCAACCCTGGCGATTTTGCAAGCGGGGGGGCAGGTGTGCTGGGTTAAACCCGGTCATGAAGATGTCGCCCTGACTGGCCCCAGTCCGCTGTTGCCCCAGGCTGAGGTGAGGGTACCGAGACGCTTGCAGCTCCCCTATTCCTGTCGGTGGTCCCGCAGTCAGCACCAGTTTTGGCAGCAGGAGTGGCAGCAGGAGCGATGGGGTACGGCGCGGCTGGCGGCGCAACGGTTGGGAGAGACCCAGTTCTCCCCCGCCTCAGGGGTCACGAAAACCCAGAAGCTACGCCAAGGGCTGGCCCCTTATTTAAGTAATCAACAACTGGTCCTGATTCCGGCGGCGATACCGGTGCAGGTGCTTTATAGCCAGACCCAAAGCAGCCAAGCCCAACATCAGCGGCGGGTTTATCAGGTGGTGTTTCACGGCGATGATCGGCGCTTTCAGGTGCACTGCGGGTTGACCTTAGACGCGACTGCCCAGGGGGGGCTATCACGATTATTGGAAAAAGCCTCGGGTCAGCCCTTAGGGGCGGCCCAGGTGGTGTTGACCGAGGCCGATCGCTATCCCTCCCGTCGCAGCCAAGCGCGGGGCACCTGCTTTGACGACACCATTGGGGTGGTGGCAGCCGGTGCAGATTGCAGCCCCAATGGCCAAAAATCACTGCCCTTGACGGTACCGTTGCGATCGCTGATTCCCAAACATACCGATGGGTTTTTGCGGGTCAGCCAACCGGGGATTGTACCCGCCCTGCAATCGCTCTGGCAGCAACCCTCGGTGCAGTGGGCCTTGGGAGAAGCCGCCGGTCACATTGCCGCCCTATCGGCCCAGGCCCCCGATGGCTTTCGCAGCCTGGTGCAGCAGCCCCTTTGGCGGTGGCGGGTGCAGGGGCAACTCACCCGCCATGGGATTCCGATCTTTGCCTTTGACGATATAGACCATAACGACCCAGATTTTGAAGCCATTCAGGTTTTGGCAGCGGCGGGGGTTGTCCGCTCCACGAGTCAGCGGGATCTGCACTTTCGTCCCGAGACGCCGGTGACCCGAGCAGTGGCGGCGACGGCATTAGTGCGACTGGCGGCCCCAACGGCCCCAGCCAGCGGTGTGACCCTGCAAGATATTTCCTCGACCCACTGGGCCTGGCAGGCGGTGGCCACGGCGGTCACTACGGGCTTGATGCCGGTCTTAGCGGCCCAGCGATTTGGCCCCGGCAAGGTACTATCGCAGCGACAACTCTACGATCTGGTCGAGGCTCAGGTGCAGCGCCACTGGCCGGAGGCCCAGCTACCAGAGCGTCCCCAAACTGATCTCCCGGCGCGGCGGCGGTATTTATCGAGACTGTTGTATCCGTTGTTGATGGGTGGGCTGATGGCAGGCAAGCTACCCAGCGGCCAAGAGGGCCTGTAACTGTGGCGCTACGGGTTGGGTCGTATCGACCTTGGTCACAGGAATGGGCTCGTCACTGCCAAAAGGTTCCATCACCTGATTTGCCAGTACCGCTAGGGTGGCGTCAGCAATGTCGCCGCGTCGTGCATCTAGCCGCTGCTTCAAAACGGCTTCAGGGGCGGTGCAATAAACCACGCGCAGAGAAAGCTGATGGGCTTGGCTTTGGGCGATCGCCTCTGCCCTGAACGCGACGCGATCGTACTTAGCATCCAAAATCACGGTATAGCCCTGCTGGGCTAGCAGAATGCCGAGGGACAGCAGGCGATCGTAGGTCTTCTGACTCATTGCCGGTGTATACACACTGTCATCCCCTCGCTGCTGCAAGGGAATCCCGGCCAAATGCTTCCGCACCGCATCAGAACGCAGTTGCACGGCCCCCAATTGGTTGGCCAAAAACCGTGCCGTCGTACTCTTACCGGAACCCGACAGCCCTGCCATCAAGATCAGTTTTCCCTGCCGGGGCTGCACGTAGTCATGGGCCAGGCTGTAATACTTCGTTGCGGTTTCACTGGCCTGCTGCTTTACATCCTCAGGGATGGAGGGATCGCCAAGGAGAAAGGAGGTGACTTTGGCCCGCACATAGGCTTGGCGGCTGACGTACAACGGCAAGACCTGCAATCCTTCCCAGTCGCCAGTTTGCTCGACATAGTGGCTGATAAAGGTCGCAGCGAGATCCGATCGCCCCTGGGCGGTCAGGTCCATGACGATGTAGGCAATGTCATACATCACATCCACAAACCGGAAGGGCTTGTTGAACTCGATGCAGTCAAACAGCAGCAGTTGGTCTTGCCAATGGCAAATATTGTTCAGGTGCAGATCCCCATGGCAGGCCCGAATCCAGCCGCCATCGATGCGTTGCTGCAAGAGATCGGCCTGGGTGGCAAAAAATTGGTCCGTATAGGCTTGGGTGCCATCGAACTGCACCTGGGTCTGGGGACCGCCGATGAAACCTAGGGTCTGCTCGTAGTTTTCATCAATCGATTGGCGCACGGCCTCGACGGTGCCAAAGCTGAGGATCTCATCGTTGGTTTCGGCGGCCTGGTGAAATTGGGCGATCGCCTCCGCCAACTGCCGCAGCATGGCCTCGGTGAGTTCCCCCCGCTCAAACACCTGGCTCAGCAGGGTCTCCTGGGGAAACTGCTGCATCTTAACGGCGTATTCCGCCGGTTCCCCTGGGGCGGTGAGCGCAAAGGTGTCACCGGTCTGATAGATGGGGACAACCGCTAAATAAAGGGATGCGGCCCCCCGTTGGTTGAGCCGTAACTCTTCCTGGCAAAAATGCTGTCTTTTTTCGAGGGTACTGTAGTCCAAAAAGCCGAAGTTCACGGGCTTTTTGACCTTGTAAGCGTAGTCCCCCGTCAAGAACACATAGGACACATGGGTTTGCAGCAGTTGAATGGGCTCCTGGACCGGGTGCGGATAAAACCCCGGCTGACTCATTTGTTGAATTAAGGGGGGCAGCATCGCATCCACCATGGCAGGCACAACCTCTAATTAATAACGGGATGACTGAATAACGCGGGGTCGGGGTCTCACAGCCTCCGACCGATGCTTGCAGGACAGTCAAGCAAAAGGCCAAGGAGCGCTGACCTTGGCCTTTTGTGAAAATCGATGGCTGGAATGAGAACAGGTGGGCATTGCCCACGTTGTCACTGTTATCACTTAAGCGAATGACTTAAGCGACCTCAGGCTTTTTGACAAAGAAGCTAACGTGATAGACCTCTTGCTTCCAGGGGTGCTTTTGCACTTCCTGTAGCACCACTTCACCATTCCAGGACAGATCAGGCACATTCAATGTAAAGGGGGCTTTGCCCTTGACCTTCCGCCGTAGGGCCTCGAAATCATAGGCCGATACCGACAGCATGATCGATTCGGTCCCATTGTGGCCATAGAGGACGGCTGGGAGGAGTCCCTCACGGCGCAGGGCTCTGGGGTTCTTGCCGGTTTCACGCTTGCTGCAATCAATGGAAATTGACATGGGATTTTGAGTTACACCTAAAGTCGAGAGTTGAACAAAACTGTTGCGCTGCGGGTTGGATTGCCCAATGGGCCACCGTCTAGGCCACCTGCGGGGTGACGCCGTTTTCATACAGCAGCGCCCGCTTCGGGCCGTGGATGGGATCTTCCACAATAATGGTTTGATCGCGACTTGCGCCAAGGGAGACGATCGCGATCGGCACTTCCATGAGTTCCGCCAAAAACTTGAGATAGTTCAGGGCCTCTTGGGGCAAATCCTCCAGGGTTTTGCAATGGGACGTAGACTGCTTCCAACCGGGCATGGACTTGTAGATGGGCTGGCAGCGGGCAAATTGACGGGCGCTGCTGGGCAGCTCATCGTGCCTTTCCCCATCAATTTCATAGGCGACGCACACCTGAATTTCATCCATCTCATCCAAGACATCAAGCTTGGTGATCGCCACACAGTCGATGCCATTGATGCGCACCGCATAGCGACCAATCACGGCATCAAACCAGCCGCAGCGCCGCTGCCGCCCGGTGGTGGTGCCAAACTCAGCCCCGAGGGTGCAGAGCTGCTCCCCTAAGCCATCGCAGAGTTCTGTCGGAAACGGCCCTTCACCGACCCGAGTGGTATAAGCCTTGGCCACACCAATCACCCGATCAATCATGGTGGGTCCCACCCCGGAGCCAATGCAGGCTCCCCCCGCGACGGGGTTGGATGAGGTCACATAGGGATAGGTGCCGTGGTCGAGGTCGAGCAGGGTGCCTTGGGCTCCCTCAAACAAAATATTCTTGCGTTGGCGCACCGCTTGGTTGATGAGTAACGAGCTATCAACCACGTGGGGCCGGAGGCGATCGGCGTAGCCCATATACTCTTCGATCACCGCCTTGGCATCTAGGGGGGGCAGGTCGTAGAGGTTTTCCAGCACCACATTTTTATACTGGACGGTCCACTCAATCTGCTCCTTCAGGATCTCTGTCTCCATGAGATCAATGATGCGGATGCCAGTCCGTTCTGATTTGTCGGCATAGGTGGGGCCAATGCCTCGCTTGGTGGTGCCGATCTTTTTGTTGCCGCGCCGCTCCTCTGCCGCCTGGTCAATCATGCGGTGATAGGGCATGGTGACGTGGGCCGAACTCGAAATAAACAGGTTCTCTGCGGAGATGCCCAGCTCTGCCAGGGTATCTAGCTCGCCAATCAGCGCCTTGGGATCGATGACGGTGCCATTACCAATCACACATTCGGTATCAGCGTAGAGAATGCCTGAGGGAATCAGGTGTAATTTAAAGGTTTGGCCTTTGACAACAACGGTATGGCCCGCGTTGACGCCCCCTTGGTAGCGAACCACCACGTGGGCAGATCTGCTCAGCAGATCTGTAATTTTTCCTTTACCTTCATCGCCCCATTGGGCACCAATCACAACGACGTTTGCCAAGAGATTCTGAGCCTAGCTTTCACACAAATGATCATTATCTATAGGCATTCTTCTCTCTGTCAAGGTGACCCACCCTAGGACTTGCATCCTTTCAGGACAATCTCTCTAGGGTGCGGTCGGCGCGATCGCGAGCCACCACCAACCCAGAAAGGACCCCTACCCTTCCCCCCGTCACTTTGAAGATTGCGGTACAACAGATAAATAAAATTCGGTTTTAAGTTTTCTTAAGCTTCAACAATTCCAGATCCCATCGCCCCGCATCGATTGACCGTCATCTTTATTATTTGAGGAAATCCTATGAGTCTTTATGCTGAGCTCCATCGTCATTTAGGGGGTTCCGTCGTCCCCCGAATTCTATGGCGTTATTTCCAGCGCAATTGTCCTGATATTGCCGCTCCTTTTGCAGATTACGCGGCGTTTGAGGATTTCTACACGCGTCCCCGCAACACCCTGGCGGAATACCTCGAACTGCATACCCTCGTCGAAAGTGTGCAAACCGAAGAAGCCCTGCCCTACTTCATCTATCGTCTTATTCGAGGGGCTTACATCTTCGAGAACTTGGCTTACTTAGAGCTGCGCTACACCCCCTATCTACGCACCCCCGAGCATCTCTCCCAGCTGGAGCGCATCGATGCCATGGCCAATATTGTCGAGATTGTGGGGCGGGCCAGTCAGCAGACAGAATATCCGGTAATTACCCGGCAAATTCTCTGCATGCATTCGCGGCTGCCCTATGAGGTCAACCGCGCCATTGTGGATCTAGCGATTCAATATCCCCAATACGTCTGTGCAGTGGATATTGCGGGGGGCGATGCCCAATATGGGGAACGGCTAGAGGAGTTTACGGGGCTATACGAGCACGCCCGTAATGCGGGGCTTAAAACCACCGGCCATGTGTTTGAGACTGAGGCCGGTTGCTATCCAGAACTGTTGCCTTACCTGATGCGCATCGGCCATGGCATCCAGATCCCTTTGAAGCACCCGGAACTGTTGCCAGCGGTGGCGGCACGGGGCCAGTGCTTGGAAATTTGCCCAACCACCTATTTTAAAACCGGAACCCTGGAGGACATCGGCCAGCTCAAAGTCGTGTTCGATCGCTGCTTTGAAGCCGGGGTAGATATCGCCATTTGCACCGATAATGCTGGGCTGCACGATGTCCGATTACCCTTTGAATACGAAAGTCTGCTCACCCAGGATGTCATCGGCTTTGACGAACTGCGATCCTGCCAAGAAGCGGCTTTCCGCCACGCCTTTGCTTGGCCCCACGATCGCCAGCCCAGCTCTCTGCTCACCGACATCCTCCATGAGCCCCAGGAGTCAGCCAAGACCCCTGTGCTGCAAGGGTAACCCACCCCGGCCTACGGCCACCCCTCCCGAGGAGGGGATGGTTTAATCGGGTTGTTTGTCTAAAAGCCCCCCATGGGAAAACCATGGGAGGCTTTTAAATTAGGGCTAAGCAGACTCACAGGCAGCCCAGTACGGTTGGTTAGACGCTACCTCACGCCCCGATGGGGAGGCGCTTTGGGGAACACCAGGGGCAGCAGGGGACAACTCTAGCTGAAGCTGGTCGAGCAGGTTATGGACGCGGGTCAGGGGACAAGGGGCGGTATTCATGGGGAGCGTGCTCTCTAGTGGGATGCGATCGCGTCTTTGTCTAAATTCTCGCGGCGCAACTCGTCAAAATCAACCGCGTCTTTGTCGAGGTTCTCGCGGCGGAGCCCATCGAAATCAACGCTTTTGTTGAGGTTCTCTTCCCGCAGTTCGTCGAAGTTGACGGCATCCTTATCCAAGTTTGCTTGGCGCAACTCGTCAAAATCAACCCCTTTGACTTGCAGCTCGACAACGGCATCTTTGTCCAGATTTTCACGACGCAGTTGGTCAAAGTCAATGGCGTCTTTGTCCAGATTTTCCTGGCGCAGTTGATCAAAGTCGATGCCTTTGACTTGCAACTCGACAACAGCGTCTTTGTCTAAGTTTTCGCGGCGGAGCTGATCAAAGTTGACGGCATCTTTATCGAGATTCTCTTGACGCAACTGGTCGAAGTCAACTGCAGCGTAGGTGGTGGGGGCAATGGCAACCGTAGCGATGGTCAGAGCGGTGAGAGCGATGGCAAAGCGTTTCATAATTGTGGACTCCTTAGGTGTGATGTGTTTGGTTAATCAATCATCTTGAGTACTACTATCGCGGTGGTCTCTGAGGGGCTTCTGACCGCAAAATAAGCGCCCCTTAATGGCTCCCTGAGAAACCTGAGCGGAAGCTGCTGAGTCGCTGAGTAAGTACTTTGACTCCCAGGCCCTGGCGATTGGAATGAGCCTTGTCTGCTGGGTCGAGGCATCGCAGACCCAGCAGAGACAACGGTGGTGGTGGTGGGTCGCGTTCCTTGACCCACCCTACGGGAGCTCAACCTCTCTGGACTGCTTTCCTGACGGCGATTAGAGATGGCGAAAAGGGGCGTTTCCAGGGGATTTTAAAAGCTCGCCCAATCCTGTTGTGATTCTGGAGGCATGATCCTAGATAATGGAACGGTTTTGCGAACAGCATTCTTTCTCTCCCCAAAAGCACACCACAGGATCCATGCGTACCCATTACTGCGGCCAACTGCGGTCAGACGATATCGAAGCTACGGTCACCCTCTATGGTTGGGTCGATCGTCGCCGCGACCATGGGGGCGTGATTTTTGTGGATTTGCGCGATCGCACCGGCCTCATCCAAATTGTCAGCGACCCCGAGCGCACCCCCGCCTCCTACGGGGTGGCGGATGGGCTACGGAATGAATATGTGGTGAAGATCACCGGGCGGGTGAGCCAGCGTCTTGAGGGATCTGTGAACCCCAAACTTCCTACCGGGGAAGTGGAGGTGTACGCCGACGAGATTGAGGTGCTGAACGCAGTGCGTAAGCAACTGCCCTTTCAGGTTTCCATGGGGGAGCCCGAGACCAGCACCGTGCGCGAAGAGCTGCGGCTGCGGTATCGCTACCTGGATCTGCGCCGGGAGCGCATGGCCCGCAACCTGCAAATGCGCCACGGCATCGTTAAAGCCATGCGCCGCTTCCTCGAAGATGAGGCTGATTTTATTGAAGTCGAGACCCCGATTCTGACCCGCTCCACCCCCGAAGGGGCGCGGGACTATCTGGTGCCATCACGGGTCAACCCCAGCGAATGGTTTGCCCTGCCCCAATCACCCCAGCTCTTCAAGCAATTGCTGATGGTGTCCGGCGTCGATCGCTACTACCAAATTGCCCGCTGTTTCCGGGACGAAGACCTGCGGGCCGATCGCCAGCCCGAGTTCACCCAGCTCGACATGGAGATGAGCTTCCTGTCGGAGCCAGAAATCCTGGCATTGAACGAGCAACTGGTGGCCCATATTTTCAAGGCCGTCAAAGGCATTGACCTGCCCCTCCCCTTCCCCCGGCTCACCTACGCCGAAGCCATGGATCGCTACGGCAGCGACAAGCCCGATACCCGCTATGGCTTAGAGCTGGTGGAGGTGTCTGATCTGGTGGCCGACTCCGGCTTCAAAGTCTTTTCAGGGGCGGTCAAATCCGGCGGCATGGTCAAAATTTTGCCCATCCCAGGGGGCAATGATGCGGTGTCGAATGTGCGCATCAAGCCCGGCGGCGACCTGTTCAAAATTGCCACCGATGCGGGGGCCAGGGGTCTCGCCTACATCCGCGTGCGCGACGGCGGCACCATCGACACGATTGGGGCGATCAAAGACAACCTCAGCGACGCCCAAAAGCAGGAAATCCTAGAACGTACCGGTGCCCAGGAGGGTCATCTGCTGCTGTTTGGGGCCGGACCCGCCGCCATCGTGAACGCCACCCTCGACCGGGTGCGGCAGGCGATCGCCAAAGAAATGGACCTGATCCCCGCCGATGCCCTGAATCTGCTATGGGTGACGGAATTCCCGATGTTTGAGTGGAATGGCGACGAAAAGCGCTACGAGGCCCTGCACCACCCCTTCACCGCCCCCCACCCAGACGACATTGCCGACCTGACTACGGCAAGAGCCGTGGCCTATGACCTGGTCTTTAACGGTTACGAAATTGGCGGCGGCAGTTTGCGGATCTATCAGCCCGATGTCCAGGCCAAAGTCTTTGAAACCATCGGCCTCACCGATGAGGAAGCCAACGACAAGTTTGGTTTCTTGCTGGAAGCCTTTGAATACGGCACCCCCCCCCATGGCGGCATTGCCTACGGTCTCGACCGGCTGGTGATGCTGATGACCGGCGAAGAGTCGATCCGCGATGCGATCGCCTTCCCCAAGACTCAGCAAGCCCGCTGCCTGCTCACCAATGCCCCAGCGGGGGTAGATGCCAAGCAGCTCAAGGAGTTGCAGGTGGCCTCGACCTTTAAACCCAAGCCTAAACCAGAGAGCGATTAGGCAAAAGCCAGAAGAAATATTACGAAAAACCACGGCAATCCATACGGATTACTACAAATATAGGCACCTGGAGCGAGGCACACCCTAGTGCAGGGTAGGATGGCGATCACCGTTAGCGTCCTAATTGTTTTCTACGCTACTTTTCCCTATGTTGATCGTTCTACTCATTTTTGGCCTCAGCTTGCTCCCTGCCTTGGTGGCAGTATGGTTTAGCCTTCGTTCCAAGCGGATGACCGAAGGGCTTGGGTTAGCGCGGGAAGCGGCCTCAGGGGGCGGATTCAGAGCGATGTTAGAACGCTCCCGCGACCTCAACTACGTCGAGGGGTTGGGGTACATCGTGGGGGATGCCAGTTGTCAGATGAACGCGCGATCGCCCTATCTGCGCTGCGCCTTTAACCCCTGTGGCCCCTGTGAAGGCTGCACGTTTTATGAAGCGCCGGTGGTGAAAACCGTGGTGAAAACCGTGCCTATCCCGGTTAGCTCCTGCCCCATTCCAGAAATGCCGTTGTCTTGCCCACTACCCGCGTTCTCGATCGCGGCTTAGGCCGATCCATTTTTTCCGTTGCTCTCTCAGTGCCATAACCAAAACCTTACAAACCGGGTGCCCAATGCGTACCCGTTTTTTTATGTCCTATGCCGCTGGTGGGCACTGGTGAGCTATAGCAGTCGCCAGTTCGGTTAGGACAAGACTGCGAGCCACTTTGCTGATTTGCTAAGGATCAGAGCGATTCTAGGTGTCTTAAGCAAAGTGGCCAGCGCTATATATAGGGAGGAGACTGTCGAGGTTAATCGTTCCCCATGGATATCGCTGCATTTTTGGTGGCCCTCTGCTTAGGACTGGGCCTCAGTGCCGCCGCTGGTTTTCGCGTGTTTATCCCGCCCCTGGCCATGAGTCTTGCTGCCCACGGTGGGGCTATTACCTTATCGCCCGACTGGCAGTGGGTGGGCACCTATCCGGCCATCATTACGTTGGGGGTGGCCACGGCGATCGAGGTGCTGGCCTACTGGGTGCCTTGGGTCAGCAATGGGTTGGATGCCTTGGAGATCTTTGCCGCGCCGGTGGCGGGGACATTGCTGACGGCCTCTAGCCTATCGATGGTGGGGGATTTGAGCCCGGTGCTGGTGTGGACTGTGGCTGCCGTTGCGGGCGGTGGCACCGCAGAAATAGTGGAAGGGGCGACGAGTGTGACGCGGTTGGTGGCGTCGAGTGTGTCTGGCGGTCTGGGGGGGCCGGTGGTCTCGACGGGGGAAATGCTGTCAGCCACGGTGTTGTCGTTGCTGGCAATTTTGGTGCCGGTGATTGCATTTGCAGTGGTGGTGTTTTTGGTGGTTTATAGCGGCCACCGGATTCGCAAGTGGTGGCGCAGGCGGCATCGACCACAAAAGCGGCCGGGATTATAGGGCGAAAATGCCCACCGAAATGCGACAGGAGCCTCAGCAAATGGTAGCCATGGCTGCTCTGGCCTCGCTCAGCGCTCGGGTGGAATTTGCCCCCCAAGCTTGGGGCAAAACATTATGGTAAGAATGACGATCAAGTGAGCCGTGGATCAAAACCAACTGTATTTCATCGGTTTCAGATCTTTAAAGCCGCCCTTTTAACCTACCTAATGTATTGAATGATGAATATTCTTGAGCGCCTTGAACAGCGGCAACAGGATAATTTCTCGCTGCACGAGCAATACCTCAACCCCCAAATGGTGAATGTGCTCAAGACCATCGGGTTTGATCGCCATTACGTGAAGGCAGAGGGGGCGTATTTATTTGATGATCAGGGCGATCGCTATCTGGACTTACTCAGCGGCTTTGGGGTGTTTGCCCTGGGGCGCAACCATCCCACCGTGGTCCAAGCGCTGCAAGATATCTTGACCGCTGACCTGCCCAACCTGGTGCAAATGGATGTGTCGCTGCTATCAGGGCTGTTGGCAGAAAAACTCCAGCGGTTGACCCCACCGGGGTTAGATCGGATTTTCTTCGCCAACTCCGGGACCGAAAGCGTTGAAGCGGCGATCAAATTTAGCCGCTGCGCCACGGGCCGTTCCAAAATTGTCTATTGTCACGGGGGCTATCACGGGTTGACCATGGGCTCCCTGTCGGCCACCGGTGACCCCCACTTTCGGGCTGACTTTGGTCCCTTTTTGCCCGATTTTATCGAAGTGCCCTTTGGCGATTTGCCCGCCCTGGAAAAAGCCCTATCCCGCAAAGATGTAGCGGCCTTTATCACCGAGCCGATTCAGGGGCACGGGGTATGGATTCCAGATGCAGATTATTTACCAGGGGCGCTGGCCCTGTGCCGCAAATACGGCAGCCTGTTGATTGCCGATGAGGTGCAGACGGGTCTGGGTCGCACCGGCAAATGGTGGGCAGTGGAGCATTTTGGGGTTGAGCCAGACTTGCTTTGCATGGCCAAGGCCCTATCAGGGGGGCTGGTGCCAGTCGGGGCGGTGGCTTGTCGGCCCTGGATTTTTGAGAAAGTTTTCAACCGAATGGATCGGGCCGTGGTCCATGGCAGCACCTTTGGCAAAAACAACCTGGCGATGGCCGCCGGACTCGCCACCCTCGAAGTACTAGAAACTGAAAACTGGATTGACCATGCGGCCCAGATGGGGCGTCAAATTGTCGCAGATTTAAAGCCTTTGGTAGACCAGCATGACTGCCTCAAGGATGTACGGGGCCTGGGCATGATGATGGCCCTAGAATTTGGCGAGCCCAAGAGCCTGCGGTTGAAGCTGTCGTGGAAGATGCTGGAGACGGCCAATCGGGGCTTGTTCTCTCAAATCATCACGGTGCCCTTGTTCACGCGCCACCGCATTTTGTCCCAGGTGGCGGGCCATGGCATGAACGTAGTGAAGTTTATCCCGCCGTTGATTTTAACGGAAGCCGATCGCAGCTGGATCGTCGCAGCTGTGACTGATGTGGTCGCTGATGCCCACCGCATCCCCGGTGCCGCTTGGGACTTTGGCAAAACCCTGGCAACCCAAGCCCTGCGCAGTAAGGCGGGGGCAAGGTAACGGGCCATGGCGAGTCTCTTTCATCCCCTCTGTGGCAGCACCCCCGACACCTTAATCAAGCTCCTCCTCGCCAATGGGCCGATCGCCCGCGATCGCTGGCCCCAAGTTGCCCTCGCCATCGTGGTGTCCTTGGCCCGCTGGCCGTTTTCAACGGCGGAGCGGGTCGTGTTTGGCCTCACCCAGCGTCAGACCGTGCCCATGCCGGATCCGATTTTTATTGTGGGGTATTGGCGATCGGGCACCACCCATCTGCACAACTTAATGGCCCAGTCCCCTCACTTTGGCTACATCACGCCATTGGCAACGGGTCTGCCTTGGGACATTCTGGGCATTGTCCGTACCCTAGAGCCTTTGCTCGAAACGGCACTGCCCCAAGATCGCTATGTCGATAATGTGGCGGTTACCCCCACCTCCCCCCAGGAAGATTCCATCCCCCTGGCAACCATGGGAGCAGCATCTTACTACCATGGGCTCTATTTTCCCCAGCAGTTTGAGGCCCACTTTCGTCGGGAGGTATTTTTAGGGGAGGATGCGGCGGCGATCGCCCACTGGCAGCATCTCCATCGCCAATTGCTCAAGAAAGTTTCTATCCACCAAGGGCAGCGCCCCTTACTGGTCAAGAACCCGGTCTATACCGGCTATATTCGCCACCTGCGGCAGATGTGGCCCCAGGCTAAGTTCATTCATATTTACCGCAATCCCTATCGGGTGTTTCCCTCCGCCCGCCACTTTTTCACCCGCCTGTTGCCAGAGTTGACCCTCCAGACCTACGGGGATCTGCCCATCGAGCCGCTGGTTTTAGAGAGCTATCCCTACCTGTTGGATGCCCTCAAAGCCGATACGGCGGATTTGCCGGTCAACCAGTTTGCGGAGCTGCGCTTTGAGGCTTTGCAGGCAAACCCCCTCCAGGCACTAAAGACCCTATTTACGCAACTAGAGCTGCCTGACTTTGAAGCGGCCCGCCCCCGCCTCGAAAGCTACTTGGCACAGTTGCAAGACTATCGCCAAAATCAGTACCGGCTTGACCCCGAAACCATTGCCACCATTGAAGCCCATTGGCTACCTTACATTCAGCAATGGGGCTATGGCTTACCCTGATGGGTGGGCGCTGAGGAGCAAGCATGCCGCAAGTGCGTTTACAACCCGACTTGATGGAACGATTGAGGCTCTCGCCAGAGCAAATCGCGGCCTTTTGCCAACGGTGGCAGGTGGTGGAACTGGCGCTCTTTGGCTCGGTGCTGAGAGATGATTTTCATAGCACTAGCGATATCGATATCCTCATTGCCTACGCGCCCGAAGCTAGGAAAGGTTTATTGACTAAGGCTCGGATGAAGCGCGAACTAGAAGCGCTTTGCAATCGCGAAGTGGATGTCTTAACTAAAAAATCAATTAAAAACAGTCGCAATCCTATGCGTCGCCAGGAAATTTTAGGCTCGGCACAGGTGATCTATGTCGCGTGATCAGCAGTCGTTGCTGGACATGCGGAATGCTTCCAGGACATTCTGAATTTCACGGCAGGGATGGATCAAGCTGGTTTACAGGCAGATCGGCGCACTCAGGCAGCGGTGCTCTATGAAATTTTGGTGGTGGGTGAAGCGGCAAACCGCGTATCCCAAAACTTGCAGGCACGGCATCCCAATATTCCTTGGAAAGACATTATTGGGATGCGAAATATGTTGGCCCACCAATATGACGATGTAGATATTGATGAGGTCTGGGATGTGGTCAGCCAAGATATCCCTGAGCTAATCGCTCTGCTGGAGCCTTTGCTCAAATCGTTTG
>CAYGVA010000056.1:0-4709 GCA_964353225.1 uncultured Leptolyngbya sp. | reverse complement strand
AGGTCAGGCAAAAACTGGGTGTAGAAGATCCGCTTAAAGGTGGGGTCTTGGTCCGCCGCCCATTCATCAAATAAATAGATGGGCCGATTTTCCAGATAGGCCCGGAGTAGGGCAAGACGCTTGCGCTGTCCTTGGGAGAGATCCAACGTCGAAAACTGCCCTTGCTGAATGGAAACCTTGTGACTCAGTTGCAGTTGGTCTAAATAGTCCTGGGCCTTGCCGTCATCGCCGTGGCTGTTTAACCCCAGCAAGCGATCGAACAGATAGAAATCGGCAAAGACAGCACTAAAGTGCTGGCGATACCAGGCTTGGTTGGCCCGATCGATGGGCTCATCGTTGAGCCAGATCTCTCCGGCTTGGGGGACATAGAGCCCGGTGATCAGTTTGGCCAGGGTTGATTTGCCGCTGCCGTTCCCACCAATGATGAAAATCAACTCCCCTGGCTCCACGGTGAGATCGACCGGGCCGAGGGTAAACTCACTGTCCCCCTGATCGGTGCGATAGCTGTGGGTAACGCCCTTGAGGCTGAGGCGATGATAGGGGTGGATCGGCGGGGGAGCCAGGGCTGCGATCGCCCCATGATTTAACCCCAGACCGAGGGCATTGAGTTTATCGAGGGCAACGCTGGCTTGACTCAGCAGCGGTAACTTATTCACCAAATTCTCCATCGGCCCCAGCAGGTAGGTAAAGGTGAGCACATAGGCCACCCGGACTTCGGGACTAATGCCGATCCAGCGGGGCAACGCGAAGAGGATCAAGCCGACCGCAAAAAAGTAGATGAATTTGCCCCAACTATCGAGGATGGCAAAGAGGCTCAGCCCCCTGCGGTTGCGATCCTTGACTTGTAGAGCGGTGTGTTCTAAATCCAGTTGGAAAAAATCCTGGCTGCCCAAATAGTGCAGCTTGAGTTCCTTGATCCCTTCAATCAAGCTGCGGAAATGTTGGAAGAGGCGATCTTGCTGCTCCCGAGCAGCGGCCAGCCAACGCCGTCCGCCCACCAAGAACCAACGGCAGCTCACCGACGCCACCAGGGTCATCAACAACACCCCCACCAAGACCTGCCAGGAGAGCCAAGAAATATAGATCATGCAACCCACCGAACCGGCGATATTAATCACGATCACGGGCAAGATGCCAGCGGCATGGGCGATCGCCTGAATATCCTCCGTCAGGATCACCAAGAGCTTGGGTAACCCGAGGGTTTCCAGGGGCTTGAGTTCCGTGGCCAAAATCTGGCGACTGAGGTGCAGTTGTAGCCCAAACATTGCCTCTTGGGAAAACCGCACCAATAGAATGCGAGACACCATCGCCAGGGTCAGCGCCACAGCCCCTAGCCCCACAAATGCCAGGGTTAGCGCTCCCGTGGGTGGGGTCTCTTGAACCAGGGTGTAGCTGATCAGGGCAATCAATCCAGCGCTACAGCCCCCGCTGATCAAGCCGGTGGCGAGGGCGATCGCGACGGCGGTCCAGGATTGATGCAAGAGCAAACGGATTAAGTTCATCGGGACGGGTGCTGTGGTGGCCTCGGCGTTAGATCTGTGATTGCCCTGGAGGGCCTTACAGCAACGACACCTGATGATCGCTGAGCCCGGTGGGCATGGTGCCGTCCCCATAGCCGAGGTGACGACAGGCCGCAGGGGTAACGACCCGGCCTCGGGGGGTGCGGTGGAGATAGCCAATCTGCATCAGGTAGGGCTCGTACACCTCCTCAATGGTTTGGGAATCTTCGCCGGTGGCGGCGGCCATGGTATCAAGCCCCACCGGCCCGCCGTTAAAATTTTCAATCATGACCGTCAGTAAGCGGCGATCGGTCCAGTCGAGACCACAGGGATCGACATTAAAGAGTTCGAGGGCCTCGGCGGCGATCGCTTCGGTGATGGCTCCAGATGACTTAACCTGCACATAGTCGCGCACCCGCTTCAGCAAGCGATTGGCGATGCGGGGGGTGCCCCGAGACCGGCGGGCAATTTCGGTGGCCCCATCGGGTTGGATCGGGGTTTTGAGCACCTGGGCCGTACGACTCACAATTTCGGTGAGTTCATCCACTTCATAAAACCGTAGCCGCTGGACCAAGCCGAAGCGATCGCGCAACGGTGAGGTCAGGGCACCCACGCGGGTGGTGGCCCCCACCAGGGTGAACGGCTGTAGTTCTAGGCTGCGGGTGCGGGCACTTTGGCCTTTGCCAATGGTGATATCGAGGCGGCCATCTTCCATGGCGGGGTACAAAATCTCTTCGGTGACCTTGGGTAAGCGATGGATTTCGTCAATAAACAGCACATCTCCAGGCTTGAGGTTGACCAACAGACCCGCAATGTCCCGAGGGCGTTCTAGGGCGGGGGCACTGGTGATTTTGCAGGCCACGCCCATCTCCTGGGCCAAAATCAAGGCCATGGTGGTTTTGCCTAAACCGGGGGGGCCATAGAGCAAGAGGTGATCGAGGGGCTCTTCCCGAGACTTGGCCGCTTGGATCGCAATATCCAAGACCTCTTTGAGGGACTTTTGGCCGATATAGTCCTGGATTTGCTGGGGCCGCAGGCTATCCTCTGGTTTGCCCGCCAAGGACTTGCCGGATTGCACCAGGGATGTGGCCTTGGCTGCTCCCGGCGTCGATGGGGTCACCGCCGCTGGCTGGCTTGGTGCAGATGTCCCTGGGGTAAGCGGTTCAGCCGCTGGCTCAGGGGCTACGGGCAATTTTTGGGGGTCACTGGCCTTGCCGCTGGCCTTCGGCTTTTGGGGCTGAGAGGATGACTGGGAGGAAATAATCGCCATGGGCAAAGCAGCAACAGTACATCTGTGCTTCTGATTCTAATGGGAACGGGGATATCGCACTCGCCTGTTCGGCTAAAAACAAGCCTGCCAGCCCTGGTGAGGCTGTGCTATGACCCTAGGGGTGACCGTCATCCCCATAGCCAATGGGATCTAGACCGAGGGCTTATCCAGCCTAAACACTAGCGCGACCTGTCAATGAGCGGTTGACAGACCACTAGCCTGCTGCAATCCCGCTCACCCGGAGCAAATCCCCCACCGTTGGGCAGTACGCCTCACGCCCTAACCGGGCAGGATACACCGGGTTGCGATAGGTGAAGTGCCGATACTGCACGCAAAATCGATCCCAAGGGGCCATCTCAATATTGAACCAGTCGATCAGGCGATCGGCCCACCAAGGGGATAAAGGAACCTGCAAGACCGGCGACATTTCTAAATACTCGAGGGCCGCCGATACGGCCTCACTCACCGTTAACGCAGGGTTGCCAATCACAACCTGGCGACTGTCACTAGGACCAGGGGGATGATCGATCAGGTGGGTGACCACTTGGGCAATGTCGCGGCCATGGGCAAAATGAAAGCTGCCATCGATACTCAATAGGCGAATCAACCACATCCATTGGGCGACCTCGGCTAACCCCGTAGAAATGTGGGAATAGGGTTTATGGGGCTCGCCGCCGAAGACCAAGGTGGGAAATACCGTGGTAATGCGAGGGGCGATGTCTAGTTCGGGTAGGCGTAGATAACAGTCGTATTTGCTGCGGATATAATCGGTGCCCAACGTGCCCGCTTCCTTGAGGGGGTGGTTGTTGTGGTCCAAAATACTGGCAGTGGAGAAGTACAGCACCTGCTCGCAGCGATCGCCCAGCAGCCCCATCAGCGCCAGGTTGCCGGTGACATTAATGTCAAAAATCTCCTGGGCACCCCCCCAAGAGGTGGCGGCCAACACCGCTGTATCGATGGTGGCCAACAGCTCCCGATGGTCATGGATATTACGAATATCACCGACAATCACCTGGAGGCGAGGCTGATCCTGCCAATGAAACAGCAGCTTGTCAGGGTTACGCACCAATAAAAAGAGTTGGTGGGGCGTTTCTGCCAGAAGGGCCTCTACTAAATAGTGACCAATGCAGCCACTAGCGCCGGTGATAAAAATACGTTTCGGTGAAGGGGAAGAAAGATCAGACACCAGCGAACTCTGGAAGACATCAAATCACCCTGGCTCAACGGGTCCCGACTCAGTCGAAAGCCCCATAAAACCAGGGTGATATCAGCCTATCACCGAAGGGCGATGCCCTGGGTCAAACGGGCACGGCCATGAGTTGATCTAGGTTCTTCGCCGTTTCAAAGAAGAACGCGGCATTTTCTTCGGGGGTACCCGGCAAGATACCGTGGCCTAGGTTCAAGATATGACCCCGGCGACCCGCTTTTTTGACGGTGTCGAGGATGCGATCGCGGATAAAGTCCTTGGAGCCAAACAGGGCAGCGGGGTCCACATTCCCCTGCACCGCAATATCGGGTCCGAGGCGGCGGCGGGCTTCCGCCATATCCATGGTCCAATCGACGCTGACGATATCGACCCCCGACTCACCCATCAAGTCAAACACCCCAGCGCTGCCGCTGATATAGAGAATCAGGGGGGTATCCGGGTGCTTTGCCTTCACCTTACGCACCACCTGTTGCTGGTAAGGCAGCGCAAAGGTGCGGTAGTCCATGGGGCTGAGTTGCCCCGCCCAAGAGTCAAACAATTGCACCACCTGGGCACCACAGTCGATCTGGTAAGAGGCATAGGTGCCAATATTGTCCGCCAGCTTGCTCAGGAGTTGGTGCAGCAGGGCGGGCTCTGAGAACGCCATGCCCTTGATGTTGGCATAGGTTTTCGAGGTCTTGCCCTCTACGGCATAGGCTGCCAGGGTCCAAGGGGAACCGACGAAGCCCAAGAC
>CAYGVA010000055.1:0-20610 GCA_964353225.1 uncultured Leptolyngbya sp. | reverse complement strand
AAAGCCGATGAGGGGATTTGAACCCCTGACCGCTCGATTACGAATCGAGTGCTCTACCACTGAGCTACATCGGCATCAAATGGCCTACAAATTCTAGCAGGGTATCTGGACGGGTGGGATACCCTCTCCATCCGAAATGTTCAGGTTTAAGCAGTTTGCCCCTGCCCTGCTTCTAAGCTGCGGCCAAAGGGCATGATCGCCAGCACCATCAGCTTAAAATGTTGCTTGGCAAAGGGTAGGCCGATCACGGTGATCGCCAGCAAGGCTCCCCAGAACAGATGGTTGAGGGCGATCGCCCAGCCAAACAAAAAGAACCAAATAATATTTAGGATTTGCACCAGGGGCGTGCCCACATTGGGTCCTTCAATTACCTCCTTGCCAAAGGGTGTAAAGGTAGCTACCCCCACTTTTATGGTTTCAATCCCAAAGGGAATACCGATGATAGTCATGCAGGTACTGAGGCCACCGATGATGTAGCCGATGCCCCCCATGAAGCCACCGAATACGAGCCAAATGATGTTGCCGATCAAGCTCATTGCAACCCTCCTATGGGGGAAAACAAATTCTGTCGCAGATGCTCTTTAGCTTCGCACATCCCCTTAGCAAGGCTGAACGGTTTCCCGACCCATGGCAGGATGGATAGCAGTACTGCCCTGATGAAATGGCTAAAAATCGCCCCGCCCAAAACAAATCTGCCAACACTCCAAAGCCCAATCCGCCCCCTGGCATGAGCCCCGAGCGCTACGCCCGCTTGGTGGCTGAGGCCAAAGCACCCTATAAAGGGCTCAGACAATTTATTTATGGCGCGGTTGGCATCTCAGGGGCGATCGGCGCTTTTGTGTTTTTGACACAAATTCTGAGCGGTCGTGACCTAGAGCATGCCCTACCCAACTTAGCCGTGCAGATGGGCGTCATTGGCCTAGTGGTGCTGTTTTTTCGTTTAGAGAACCGTAAGCCCTCCTGACCCGAGGGGCTTAAATGCGGTGGTGTCGCCTCAGTCATCGGCAATGGGACTCAAGACGCGCAGCACGATCCAGCTAATGATTACCTGCCAGCCAAAAATCAGGGCAAAGGCGATGAGGAGCGCTTTGATGACCTCTCGTTCTGCTGCCAGCAGATCGGTCTCTGTGTAATCCACCTGAATGGCCCCAACAATGTTGCCCGCAGCATCACGAATAGGTTCTGCCGCAGAAATAACCTTTTCATTGCTACCGGGCAGCAGGGCATAGGGCTGCATAATGATGCTTTCTTGCCCGTCCAGCATTGCGGCTGTGCTTCCCTGTGCTAAATGCAGCGGAATAAACTGTTGCTGGCCATTGAGGACCTCTTGCTGCCATTCCCAGGCTGGAACCGATTCTAAAAACTCGGTATTGAGGCCGTATTCTGGCGCAAGGCTGTCATCTTCCCTAGACACATCCCCTACCCACAGCAGCTGATCAGGACCGTCCCCCACATAGGTGCGGATCAGCATATTTGGAAAGACCCGGCGCACCGACGCGAGCCAATCTTGGTGATCCTCGTAGAGGGGGGTTGGGGTAGCCGCAAGCGATAGTGCTGTTAAATCGGCAAAGCGATCGCCATCAATATTTTCACGGGCCATGTGCAGGGCCTTGATCATCGTGGTTTGAATGCCCTCTAGGGTGACGGAGACGCGGGCACGATACAGCCAAATACCACCCAAAATCACTAAAGAAAGATTCGCCGCGATGGTGGTGAGGATAACGGTGCGGCGGCCCTTGTGAATGGCCGCTAGTTTGGCCGCTTTGGCCGCTTGGCTGGCGGCAATATATTGGCTATGGGCCTTGGTGGGTTGGGGATCCTTGGCTGCGCCCTGCTGCAACCAGCTATTGGCTGCGGCCAGATCGACCCCCCGCAGCAAATAGCTGGCATTCTCGCCTTGGCTTTGCCACTCTATGGCCCGTATTAATAGCCGGGTATGGGCGCGAACATAGGCTAGATCCGTATTGAGGGCCGTTTCTAACTCCTGAAACGCCTGCTCAAAGTCGTCTGTGTCGCGAAAAAAGAGCCAGTTGTGGCTGGAGATTTTGGGATGCACCGCCCCCATCTCAAACCCTTCGCGGTACACAATGGGCAAAAACCGTTTGTGGTGTTGCACCGCATGGTTGATTTCATCGCGGCAGACGCTGGAGGCGACGGAGTCAGGGCTGAGCACAAAGATAAAGGTGTCGGCCCCTTCGATACCCCGCTGGATGGCCTGCCACCATTCTTCCCCTTTGCGGATGTCCTCCCAGTCAATCCAGGGGTCGCGATCGCGGCGGCGAAAAGCTTCATCCAAGATTTTCACGAAGGCTTGATCCCTGCGGGAATAGGAAATGAAGACATCGTTCATAAGCTGGGACATAGACTTGCCAAGGGTAGAGGAATTGGCACCGAGATAATAGCCCCGATAGGCAATGGTGCTGTCATTTTATCGGGAGACCTGCCAATACCTTGCAGGTTAGGCAATGGCCGAGCCCTAAAATACGGTCTGTCGGACGAATGGACTGACAAAACAGCCTGCCATCCCAATCCTGCATGGGGTCAGGGGACCTACCCCCTACCCTTGGCAAACCGTAGGGGAGACCCAATGGGGCCGGTGCGGCCACCCCCAACCCAAGCGCGGTTCGTCGTCATATGGATGGTGAACCCGAGAGCCGCGATCGCTTACGCCTCAAATTAATCAGGTTTTACATTGCGGAATATAAACCGTCACAGTCTTGTCACATTCTTTCTTTACAGTGTAGCTATTGATACACCAGCCCTATCTGATTCCCCAGGTTGTAACAGGGTTCAGGTATAGGCTTCATAGATTTAAAAGTGGTCAGAAATGAATTTACCCCAAAATTCCCTAGCCATAGAAATGTCTTCATAAGCAAGGATTCTACGGAATAGGAAAAATCTACAGTCTTGCGATCACTCTAAGTCAGATTTAAATACACGCTGAAGCTATTGATGGTTCTTTTTGGAATGATCAAAAAATATTGTGCAGGAAATTTAATGTCGATCAAGTACAGGATAAAGCAACACACAAAAGGAATGAACCGATTTCTGAGAAGTCTTGCCCTAGCATTTTTGTTTCTTCTCGCGTTTAAAGGAGTTGCCTTCGCCCAAGATCCCACTTGGCAAGAAGCCCATCAATCCCTTCAGGTGACGATTGATACGGTTTGGGTACTTTTGGCGGGCATGCTGGTGGTTTTCATGAATGCTGGTTTCGCCATGCTAGAAACCGGCCTGTGTCGCAGCAAGAATGCAGTGAACGTTCTGTCTAAAAACCTGATTGACTTTGGGGTCGTAAGTCTAGCTTTTTGGGCCTTGGGCTTCGGCTTTATGTTTGGAGATGGCAATGCTTTTGTCGGCTTAAACGGTTTTTTCCTGAGTGGCCTAGATACCAGTCCTCTGGTGGGTGAAGCCTACCGTGGGGTATTTGGCTCTCTGAGCTGGGCGGGTGTTCCCTTAGATGCAAAATTCTTTTTCCAACTGGCTTTTGCTGGGACAGCGGCCACGATTGTGTCCGGTGCAGTCGCAGAAAGAATTTCTTTCTTTGGTTATTTCGTTTTTAGTGCGCTGCTGTCTACCTTGATTTACCCCGTCGTTGGTCACTGGATTTGGGGTGGAGGATTCCTCAGTGAATGGGGCTTTCAAGACTTTGCCGGCTCCACGGTTGTCCATATGGTAGGCGGGTGGGCCGCTTTGACCGGTGCTTATATCCTGGGGCCTCGCCAGGGGCGATATGACGGCAATCAGTCTGGCGCGATTCCCGGTCACAACATGGCCCTCGCCACCCTTGGTGCCATGATCTTGTGGCTAGGCTGGTTTGGGTTTAATCCCGGCTCTACCATGGCCGCTGACCCCGCTGCCATCAGCCGCATCATCTTAACCACCAACATCGCCGCCGCCTCTGGTGCGGTAGGGGCCGCAGTGACCTCTTGGATCGTTTTGAGCAAACCCGATCTAAGCATGATCATCAACGGCGTTTTGGCCGGTTTGGTCTCGATTACAGCCGCCTGTGCCTATGTCAGCATCGGCAGTGCGGCGGCGATCGGTCTTATGGGTGGCATCATTGCCGTCTTCGCCGCTAACTTTTTCAATCGGCTCAAAATTGATGACCCCGTTGGTGCACTACCGGTTCACTTGGTCTCTGGGATGTGGGGGACGCTGGCAGTTGCATTATTTAGCGTTGGTCCAGGGGTGAATCCCTGGCATGGGGTTGATTCTGGCCCCCCCCTTGGGCTCCTACTGGGCGGTGACTTTCAGCAGCTTGGAATTCAATTAGCTGGCATCCTCATCGTCAGCGCCTTTGCAGGGCTAGCAAGTTTGATGGCCTGGCTGCTGATCGAATATTCCCTTGGACTCCGAGTTTCGCCTAAGGCAGAGGCCATGGGTCTGGATATTAGCGAACACGGCTTAGAGGCTTATCCCGAATTTAGAAGTCGTTAACGTCACTCACACCTTTGACTTACACATAACTCCTCGCACCAGTTTTCAGCATGACAACAGTTTTAAGCACCGCAAAAGTTATGGTCAATCCTGAGGCAAAGCCTAGCGGTATTGCTATCCACGAGTTTGCTGCTAGCAAACAAATCAAATTGTTTGCCACACTCAGGCAGCGACAATTTAGCGGCAAAATCAGCTTAAAGGCTCTAAATGGGGTCAAGTGGACCTTTTACTTATCCTGGGGACGTCTGGTTTACGCAACCGGTGGCGAGCATCCTGTGCGGCGGTGGTTTCGGCAAGTCTCTCGCTACTGCCCAGAGATTTCTCTAGATAGAAAAACCTTAGCGTGTGAGCTATCTCAGGCTTCTGAACATCATTTACATCCCTGTTGGGAATATCAACTGCTCTGTCGCTGGCACAAGCAAGGCAAGATCACTCAGAAACAGGCTGCACAGGTTATTTCTGCAGCCATGGTAGAAATTCTGTTTGATATCACTCAGGCTTCAAAGGTTCTTTACAAAATTCACCCTGAGGTTTCCCTCTCTGAACAACTTGTTTTGATTAATGCCGAGCAGATTATCCACAAATCAGAGGTTCTCCATCAGGCTTGGCAGGGCGCTAAACTGGCCGATCGCTCCCCCAACTTAGTCCCAGTAATCAAGTCACCCACAGAGCTAAAACAACGCACCCCCAGTAATGTTTATCAAACCCTTTCAAAATTATTGGATGGTCAGCATACCTTGCGAGATCTCGGCGATCGGCTCAACCGGGACGTTCTTGAAATTACCCAATCCCTACTCCCCTATATCCAGGCAGGGCTAATCAATTTGGTGGAGATGTCGGATGCAAAATCTCCCATGGCTAGCAAACCACCACAATCACCTGAAAAACCCACACCAGAAGGCCCCCTAATTGCCTGCGTAGATGACAGCCTGTCGGTTTGTCGGGCCATGGAAAAAATCCTATCCAAGGCAGGCTATCGCGTTGTCACCACCCAAGATGCCTTGCGGGCACTCGCCCTGCTCATGGCCCGCAAACCAGATGTGATTTTCTTAGACTTGGTGATGCCCAATACCAATGGCTATGAACTTTGTAGTCACCTACGTCGGCTACCCGTTTTCCGCAATACCCCCATCATTATTTTGACGGGTAACGACGGTGTTGTCGATCGCATTCGAGCCAAGATGGTTGGGGCATCGGCATTTCTGAGTAAACCGGTCAAAATCAATGTGGTTTTAGACCTGATTAAGAAACAGCTTTCTCAATCCACTGCCCCATCCCTTTGAAATTTCAGCTCATATTTGGGTTGAATCGCAATTTTCTTAGGGAACACTGTTCAAATCTAATCAAGGATATCCTGCCATGAATACTGCTCTAGTCGTCGATGATTCAAAAACTGACTTGGAAATCATGAGTCGTTTTTTGACTAAATATGGTCTCAATATCTTGACAGCGGTCAATGGGGAAGAAACCTTAGCTATGCTAGCTCAGCACAAGCCAGATTTGATTGTGTTAGACGTGGTTCTCCCTGATCTCAGCGGGTTTGAGCTCTGTCGTCAGATCAAAGATAATGATGCGACTTGCCAGATTCCCGTCATTATCTGTTCCACAAAAGGCACCGAAATGGATAAATTTTGGGGGATGAAGCAAGGGGCAAGTGCATATCTTGAAAAGCCGGTTGACAATGTCGAACTTTCAAGCACGGTGAAACAACTGTTGGGGGTTTAATTATTGCTCTGCTGTGCCCACTTGCCCATTAATAAATACCCATGATCACGAATGTAAAAACTGAGTTTCAAGCACTGCCATCGGGGAACCCGAATGCTGTCAGTCGTGAGCACCTCAGTGAGCACCTCAACCAGTTTTTGAGGTTTCATTTGCTGCCCGACATGGCAGCGGTGTTGCCAGTCGAGCAACTGACTGAAATCCTCAAAGTTCCCCTTGCCCAAATCACCCCCATTCCTCACCTGCCAGCCTGGGTGATGGGCGTACATAACTGGCGAGGTGATGTGCTTTGGTTAATTGATCTCGGTGATTTGCTGGGTTTATCGCCCTGGCATCAGCAGGAGCAGCCGCCATCCATCGGCTCCTTTGTGGTCCTTAATGCCTGCCGACAGCGAAATTCGGCGGACCAGCTTGAGCAAATGCCCCTGGGGCTACTCGTTGACCGAATTGATGATATCGAATGGTTGAATACAGACCACCTCCAGTCCCCTATGAATGCCATGATTACCGATCATTTAGCCCCTTTTCTCGGTGGGTATTGGCTCGATCATCATGGCGACATGCTAACCCTGTTAGATGGCGATGCCATTTTAGATAGGATGCCAACTTGATGGCTAGATAACAACCCATTTTCAGGTTATTCATCCCTAAGAAAATTCATAAAAGATTGGAAAAACTTGGATGAAATCTCTTGTTTTTCATGGAAAAAATCATTCTGAATTGCTTCTTAGCCCCTATCGACCCAGATAAAACCTTTTCAGTACACAGACATACCTTATTCGAAGGCAAGCGCCAATGACACCCGCGACCTCCAACTCTAAAGCTATTCAAAATCATGCTGCTGTCCAGGGTCAGCAGCGCCTTAATGGTGCTGGTCTGCCCCAGGTCAATGGTCGTCACACGGTGCCGCCACCGCCGCCACCACGGCAGCCTCAATTAGGCGCAAAGGGGGCCAAGTCAGCCCCCATTCCAAGCCGATTGGCAAATCCAGCGCCCGAAGTTAACCCAGGAGAGCGACGCTTTTTGAAGCGCTGGTGGCAAGGGTTGACGCTCCGCGCTAAGAGCACGCTGATGGCAGTCCTGCTGGGAACTTTGCCGATTGTCGCGGTGGGGGGGATGTCTTACTACATTGCCAGCCAGGGCAGCTTGAATGAGGTCGCAAAATTAGAAACCACCCGTACCCTAGAACTGCAAGGTTTGCTGAACCTGTTTCTAAAAGATCGCCTCGCCGACATTGACAATATTGCTGAGTTGGCGGTGTTGACGGATCCAACCCTCCGCAATCAGCTCACTCCTCAGCAAAAGTCCAACGTCCTGGATCGGTTCATGGCCAACCATGGTGAGGTTTATAGCAGCATTGCGTTCTTTGATCTAAATGGTGAGCCCATTGCCCAAACCTCGGCAGGTCAGCGCCTCAGCAATCACCTGAACCGAACGTATATTCAGGCGGCAAAAGCGGCGAATGGCTCAGTCATTAGCCAACCGAGTATTTCAACCACGTCGGGTGAGTTTAGTATTTATACCGCTGCGGTGGTAAAGGATCCGCTGACCAATGCTCCGCTGGGCTATGTGCGGGCGCGTATTCCCGTTGTCGCTTTGGACTCGCTGTTGGCGACGTTTATTGTAGATGGCTCGGAATATTATTTAGCCAACCAGGCTGGGGAGGTTTTTCTAGGCTCGGAAGGCGTTCAGGTCTTGGCCATTAATTCTGCTGGGCAGACCGGTGATGCTGATGTGCAAACGATCCAGATTCGGGATGTCTTTCCAGAAATGGGTCCGTTTTTTGATGTGGGCCAGCCCACCGCTCAACAGTCGTCTAACACGTTGAACAATGATCGCCAGTTGGTGGCTTTTTCCCCCAGCCAACCCCTTGAAGGGTTGCCCAGCCCAGACTGGACGGCGGTGATTGCCAATGATTTGTCTGCGTTGCTACTCCCTCAACGGCGACTTTTAATTGCGATTGGCTTGGGCACCTTGGTTGCGGCGATCGCCGCCAGCGGTATCGCCATTATCATTGCCCGACGCTTTACAGCGCCGCTGGTGGCTGCAACCCAAGCGGTGAAGCGGATTGGTCAAGGTGACTTGACCACGAGTCTGACGGTTGAAGGGCAAGACGAAATTGCCCAGCTCGGTGGCACCATCAACACCATGACCGGCCAGTTGCGGCAGTTTACAACGGAGCAACAAACCGCAGCGCAGCAGTCTACCTTGTTGGCCTCCATTACCACCATTGCTGCTGACCTAGCCTCCCCTGAGGGGCAAACCGCCCTCAACCAACTTTTAGACGACACGAGAGCCTTCTTGAAAACCGATCGCGTGGTGATTTACCGCGTGGAGCAAGGTCGGCGGGGCCAATGGTCCGGCAACGTGAGCAATGAGTCTGTCGAGGCAAACTGGCCCAGTGCCCTGGACTTAGACATCTCTGACCCCTGTATTCCAGCGGCGCGATTAGAAGCGTACCGGGAGGGCCGCGTCTATACCATTAACGATGTCCAGCAAAATCAGGTCCATGGTGAGCATTTGCCCCTCCTCAATCGCCTCAAGGTCGAGGCGTTGCTGGTGGTGCCCATCGTTAGCCAAAACCGGCTGTTTGGCCTGCTGGTGACCCACCACTGCGCCAAGTCCTATGAATGGCAGCCCCAGGATATCGAGTTCTTCCAACAGCTCGGGCAGCAGCTCGGGGTACTGATGACCGTTCAGCAGTTTGCCGCCTTAGCAGAAGAGCAAAAGCAACTCAAGGAAGGCTTACAGAAGCGGGCGTTAGACCTAATGATGGAAATCGACCCGGTGAGTAAAGGGGATTTGACCATCCGCGCCAAGGTGACCGAAGACGAAATTGGCACCGTGGCCGACTCGTACAACGCCACGATTGCCAACCTGAGAAAAATTGTGACGCAGGTGCAAACGGCGGCGGGGCAAATGTCGAGCACCGTAGTTGACAACCAGCCCCTCGTGGAGGAGCTCTCGACCGGAGCGAATCAACAAACCAACGAGATTGCCGGAGCCCTGAAACAAATTCAGCAAATGGGTATCGCCATTAGCGATGTGGCGGCCAGTACCCAAGAAGCTGAAGCGATCGTGCAGAAAACCACGGAAACGGTGGCGGCTAGCGATGCGGCGATGAACCGTACCGTTACCGGGATCATGACCATTCGAGAAACGGTGTCAGAAACCGCCAAAAAGGTGAAACGCTTGGGTGAGTCCTCCCAAAAGATTTCTGGGGTGGTCAACCTGATTAGCGAATTTGCGGCCCAGACCAACCTGTTGGCGCTGAATGCCTCTATTGAGGCGGCCCGCGCTGGCGAGGAAGGCCGGGGTTTTGCGGTGGTTGCAGAAGAGGTGCGATCGCTGGCGAAGCAGTCAGCAGAAGCCACCGTCGAAATTGAAACCTTGGTGGCCTCGATTCAAGCCGAAACCAACGAAGTGGTGACGGCAATGGAAGTGGGGACAGAACAGGTGGTCGCCGGAACGCAACTCGTCGATGAGACCCGCACTAGCTTGACCCAAATTGAAGCCGTTGCGGCTCAGATGAATCACTTGATTGCATCCATTACCCAAGCCACCCAATCCCAATCCCAAAGTTCTGAGGTGGTGACGGAGGTGATTCAGGGGGTAGCCAAGATTGCGGACCAAACCTCTTTAGAGGCATCACAGCTATCGACCTCCTTCCAAACCTTATTGACGGTAGCCCAGACCCTACAAACCAGCGTTAGCCAATTTAGGGTGAGTTAAGCAGAGAGCAACCCATGACCTTAGATTCTGAAATTCGTGATCAGGCGTACCAGTTTTTTATTGAAGAAGCGCCTGAGTTACTAGAAGCCATCGAAACTGGGCTGATCCATCTGCATGCCGATGCCAGTCCCGCCCGGTTGCACACCATCATGCGAGCGGCTCACTCCATTAAAGGGGGGGCCGCTGGGGTGGGGTTACAGGGCATCAAAAGCTTGGCCCATCGCCTAGAGACAATTGTCAAGGCGTTATACGGCGACCAAGTCCATTTAGATACAACTCTAGAAAATCAACTGCTCCAAGCCTATGACTGCCTGCGCTTACCCTTAGAAGCTCAAATTGACCATGGCGACTATGACGAAGGCCATGCCCTGGCGACGGCAGAGCCGATTTTCCAGGCCATTGAGCAGTTCTTAGGACCGGCCTTGGCCCAGGCGGATAACTTTATCCCCTCTTCCTCTGAGCTGGGGGTTGATATGGTCGCAGCCCTATTTGAGGTGGACGTCCAGCAGGGGTTAGAGCGGCTTCAACGGGTGGTTGAGCAGCCGCACAATCACGAGCCCATTGGCGAGTTGCGGGCACAGACCGAGGTTTTTTCAGGCTTTGCAGAAATCCTCAATTTACCTGGGTTTGGCCAAATTTGTGCAGTGGCCAACCGAGCTGTGGAGCTGGCTCCAGATAATATCATCGCCATTTTGCAGCAGTCGATTGTAGACCTTACCGCAGCCCGTGAGGTGGTACTGTCGGGCGATCGCGACCAGGGCGGCATCCCCTCTCCAGGGTTACTGGCCTTAGCCCAATTAGACTCAGCCCCAGTACTCCCACAGTTCGACAGTACGCCGGTGACAGATAACGGTCACTTGGTCCCCGTCCCCCCTCAGGAGGACTACGATCTGAGCGACATTCTGGGGGAGCCCATTTCTGATGGGGATGCGGAGAGTCAGATCGGTGCAGAAGATAGCCCAGCAGAGAGCTGGCTGGGTGATCCGGTCGCATTTGCTGACATCTGGGATGTACCGAATGGTGACCCGAGCACCAATGGTGTTGCCGCCGATGACGATACTTTTATTCAGGATGAGTCCGACTTAGCCGCCCTGTTTCAAGGGGAAGACACCGCCCCGGCAGCAGTCAACCCCCCGACCCTCGATGCTGCCCTCCAGTCCATTAAGGACCATTACGAGACCCTGGCGATCGCCCCCCCAGCGGATGCCGCGATCGCCCTTTCAGGCCCGTCTTTGACCATCGCGCCCCCATTAACGCCCCCCACCCCTGCCGCCGACGAAGTTCCTACGCCAGTTCTACCCAGACCCACGGCGCGACCCAAACCCCAAACCGGCAAATCCCTTACCGCCCGCATTGCCCTCGATCGCCTAGAGCGCATGGACAACTACGTGGGGGAATTGGTGATCAACCGTAACGGTCTTTCCCTACAAAATGAGCAGTTTCAACGCACCGTTCGCCACCTAAAGCAGCGCTTCAAAACCTTTAGGACCCTCGCCAAACAGCTCCAAACCCTATCAGACAAGATCCTCACCAATCCTGAGCGGATCAATTTGGCGGCGACGCAATGGCAAAATGGCCCGCAAAAGGCTGATTTGTCCCCATCACCGCTGCTGTTAGAAACCCAATTTGATGCCCTCGAACTCGATACCTACAGCGCCGTTAATCCCATGCTCGAAGAGCTGCTAGAAGAACTGCTGCAGGTCGAAGAATCCATCGAAGACGTCCATTTATTTGCCGGGCAGTCTAACCAAAAACTCGAAAAACAACGGCAGTTGCTCACCCGGTTACGGGATGAACTGATGTGGTCTCGCATGGTTCCCCTCAGTGAAGTACTCAATCGCTTCCCACGCATTTTGCGAGAGTTATCGTCATCCCACCACAAACCCGTACAGCTCGAACTCAAAGGCACTGAGGTGTTGGTTGATCGGGTAATGCTCGAAAAGCTCTACGACCCCCTGATGCACCTGCTGAGAAATGCCTTTGACCACGGCATTGAGTCGCCCGAAGAACGCCGTCAGCAGGGTAAATCCGAGCAGGGAACCATCGAGATTCGCGCCTACCACCAGGGCAACAACACGGTGATTGACGTTCGAGACGACGGTCACGGCCTAGATCTACAGCGCATTGGTCAGCGAGCCGTAGAAGCAGGACTGCTCGCACCAGGGGATGTACCTACCCTTCGCAAGCAACAGCTATACAAAGCCATTTTTGAGCCGGGCTTTTCGACGGCAGCACAAGTCACTGATTTGTCGGGGCGCGGCGTTGGCTTAGATGTGGTTCGAGACCGTCTCCAAAGCTTCAATGGCAAGGTCAGCGTCGTTTCTGAACCCGGTCAAGGCACCACCTTTACCCTGCGAATTCCTTTAACGCTCACCCTCGCCAAACTGATTGTGGTTAGGGTCGGGACCGCATTAATGGCCCTTTCTTCCGACGGCATTGAGGAGATCGTGACCCCCCTAGACAATCAAATGAAAGAGTCGGCTGGGCAGCGATTTTTACTCTGGCGCAATCAATTGGTGCCAGCCCATGGGCTAGAAGCTTTACAACCCTATGCCTGCGCGATTCCTGATGCGGCTCCCGATATGCCCCTAGCCAGCCGCTATCGCGCTAAAAAGCCCCTGCTGATTATGCGGCGAGAACATGAGGCTCTGGCCCTAGAGGTGGACCAAATTATTACCGAACAGGAACTGGTGATTAAGCCCTTTAGCAAGAGCATTGCTGCCCCCAGCTATATGAATGGGTGTACGGTTTTGGGCGATGGCCGGTTAGTGCCCGTGATCGATGCCATCGGGGTGGTTGACTATGTTCCCAAGGGGGCGGGTCAGATCACCCAGCCGCCTCCGCCATTCCATGCCGACCAGACTGGCCCGCAGCGATCGCTCTCGCCCACCTTGCTGATCATCGACGATTCGGCCGCCCTACGAAGAACCCTGGCATTGACCTTGCAAAAAGCTGGGTATCGTGTGATTCAGGCAAAAGACGGTCGGGAAGCCCTAGAACAGTTGCAGCAGGGCCGCGAGATTCAACTGATCATTTGCGACATTGAAATGCCACGGATGAATGGATTTGAGTTCTTAAGCCAAAAGCGGTTAACCCCAGCGTTTGCCAGCATTCCTACCATTATGCTGACCTCTCGCAGCAGCCAAAAACACCGGATGTTGGCGTTGCAGTTAGGGGCAGACAGCTACTTTAGTAAGCCTTACATCGAAGCCGATTTCCTCTCAGCCCTGAAAACCCATCTCAAAACAGCACTGACAACTGTCTGAGCCTCCGCACCATGACCGTCACTATGCCCTATATCCAGTCTGAACAGCCCTCTCGACAGCCGCACCTTGAGAGCACCCTTCAATGCATTACGGTCAGGCTCAACCAACTGACCATTGCGCTGCCCATTAACTGCGTCGATAAGGTGATCAAACAAACGCCCGTGCTGAGTAGTGGTCTCAACCCCATGGGGGTCACCCACTATGAAGGCAACCCCATTACCGTGGTTGACCTTTACCATCACCTGTTTCAGCATCGGCAGGCCCCCCATCCCAACCAGAGTTACCTCATCATTGCGAAAACCGGTCAGGGTCAAAAATTTGCCCTTCCCATTCAAGGAGCCCCTAACCTGATGGCGTTTCCTAGCCGTGAGTTACGGGTGCTCCCCCCGTCCTATCGCCGTGCGGATACCCTGGGAATTGCCAGCCATGTTGTGCGCAAGACGTCTGCTACAGGTGAGGACACCACTTTTTTCATTCTGGATATGGATTACCTTGCCAAGGTCCAGCGTCAGTGACATCATCCCCCCGCGTCAGCCCTTGGGTTGATGACAGCCCTTAGCAATCCAGAGGCCCATGATGTGACTGGGTTTATACCGCTACAGTCCAAAGCGCGCGTACGCTCAAAAAGGCCAAAATAAAGGCTAGCCAACCGAAAAATTGTGTCATGATGGGTGACGATTGCGGGTGAGGGACCACCATGGCAAATGAGGCCTATTTAACGCAGCTCCGCGCTGGGGCAGAAAGCTGGAAACATTGGCGAGAGGCCAATCCAGGGACAGACATTGACTTGAGTGGGGCCAATCTTGGTGATCTCGACTTGACCGGGGTGGATTTGCAAGGGGTGGACCTGACCCGCGTGAATGGCATTGGGGTGATCTTTACCCAGGCCAATTTGCAAGGGGCAAACCTCACCCGTGCCGACCTGAGTGGAGCCGACATTAATCAGGCCAATTTAAGCGCCGCCAATCTGACTTCTGCGAATTTGCTGGGGGCCGATTTAGCGAAAACCAATTTAAGCGCCGCCCTGCTGGAGCGGGCCAATCTGAATCGGTCAGACTTGAGTAGCGCTAACTTAAGCGATGCGAATCTGACCAAGGCCAGCTTGATTGGGGTGGAGATGAACCGGGCCAACCTCAGTGGGGCCACCTTGGCGAAGGCCAACTTGAAGCGGGTGGAACTGCAACGGGCCAATTTGGCCGGTGCTGATTTGAGTGGGACCACCTTGACCGATGCCCGCATGCTCAATGCCAACCTTAAGGGGGCCAACTTGCAGGGGGCCGATTTGACTGGCGTTCGCCTCAATCGCGCCAACCTAGCTGAATCGGATCTTAGTAACACCAAACTCAAAGACACGAATCTGCTCGGGGCCAACTTAAGTGGGGCCAATTTGACCGGAGCCCTGTTAATTGAGACCAACTTTAGTGGGGCTGATTTAAGTCATGCCAATCTGGCGGGTCAAGACTTGAGTGATTTGAATTTGGCGGGGGCTAACCTCAGCCAAGCCAATTTGGCGGGGGCAAACCTACAGGATGCCAACCTAGAAGACGCCGTTTTAGAGGGTGCAAATCTGAGCCAAGCCACCTTGCCCGATGGGACTGTGCACGACTAGGGCGCGTTATACATTAACCGTGGAAAGCTGGCTGAGCAAGCATGATCGCGCCCGTTCTCTTAATACTGCTAGGGGCTGCAACGGTTTTATAGCAAGGATTCCAGTTCTATTTGGTGACAGCCCCTAGATGGTCGGCCTAGCGATTCATACCAGTAGCCCTGAGTTGGGGTTGGCTCTCAGTGCAGCGGGGGTGCCGCTGCGCCATCAGACTTGGCCCCTGGGTAGGGATCTGAGTGGGTATATGCACACTTATCTGCGGGACTTTGTGCAGCCCTACCGCTGGGAAGATTTTGATTTTTTGGCGGTGGCGAAAGGCCCCGGCGGGTTTACCGGCACCCGCATTGGGGTGGTGATGGCCCGCACCTTAGCTCAGCAACTGGAGATTCCGTTGTTTGGGGTGTCGAGTCTGGCGGCGATCGCCCAGCACCATTGGCTCAGCCGCCAAGACCCAGAAGCCAATCTGACCCTAGCGGTGGATATGCCCGCCCAGCGAGGGGAGGTGTTTGGGGGCATTTACCATGTCAATGCCGGTGCCCTGACGGTGCTACTGCCGGACCAAATTAGTGACCAAGGGCAGTGGCAGCAACAACTTGCCCAATGGCCTGACCCGGTGGAGCTGCTCCACACAACTGGGGGGCTAGCGGCCTCTGTGGCAGGGGTACTGACTTTGGCATTGGGGGCTTGGGAGCAGGGCGATCGCCCCGATTGGCAGACGGTTTTACCCTATTACGGTCAACATCCAGTCAGATAGCCCCGTTGTTAATCACGTCCGCACTGACACCGATTGCTGTCCCTCATCCCGATTAGACTGCGGCGCGACGGCGCGGGTAGGAAGCGTGGTTTGGGTGGCGGGAGAAATCACTGACTCCTGGGTCGTTTTCCCCTGCGCTAAGTCATCACCGATCGCCTTAGACAAGGCCATAGCGGTATAAATGGCACCCGCATAAAGAACGATATCAAACGCTCCGAAGTACAAATGGAACATGAGATCAACCTCCTTTCTTTGCTTTACCTAATACCATTATCCTGACCTAACGTTAACTCAGACGATCTTGGTATTATCCCCTCGCAATCATAGGTGGATCAACCCCATGGCGTCTGCATCGCGAATGACCCTGATTCGGACTTGCCGAGACGGGGGACTGAGGCTGAGCTGGGGGATTGCGATCGCCCTAGCCCTACTGATCTTTCCCCTCTCCCTGGGGAGCCCCGCCCAGGACACGGCCCCCCGAGCCACCATTCCCCTCATCCTCGATGGGCACAAACTGTTTGATCTCGGGGCGATTTCAGGTTTTACCGCCCAAGAGCGAGTGGATTTTGCCCACCAAGTCCTGACCGACCAGGTCGAGCGCACCCCCTTAGATCGCCCCATTGCGGTCAGCATTTTGGGCCGGGGCGAACTCACCACCCTGCGCGTTGGCGGGCGACATTTACTCACCCTCACCGACAGTGATTTGATTGGTGGGATTCCCCCAGAAGAGCAGGCGGAGCGGTGGCGCGATCGCTTAAACGCGGCCCTCAACCAAGCCCAGTATGAACGCACCCCCGCCTATCGCCGCCAGAGCTGGGGCTGGATGGGCGGCATCATCATGCTGGCAGCGATCGGCCATGGGTTGTTACGACTGGTGCGTAGGCGCTTGCGGGCCGCCACCACCCGCACCGCCGCCACCGCCCGCACCCTGCCCCTGCAATTGGGGTTGTCCCTTGCCCAATGCACCGTGTGGGCGATCGCCCTTTTTGCCACTACCAACCTGTGGCCGAGCCTGCGCCAGGGCCGATATCAAATTCTGCACTTTTTGGGTGAGACCCTGACTACACCCGTAGCGACCTTAGGGTCCCAATCCCTGTCTATCTTAGGCTTGACCAAGTTGCTCACCCTGGTCTTGGCCCTCTGGCTGGGGGTACGCACCCTGACGGGGTTGATTCGCTCGCGGTTTTTGCAGGCCATGGGGGCCAATCGCGAGATGCAAGATGGCATCAGCCTGATTTTGCAAATTGGCCTAGTGACCGTAGGGGTGCTGGTGCTATTGCAGGTGGCGGGGGTGGATGTCAGCTCCTTGGCGATTTTGGCTAGTGTTTTGGGGGTGGGAATCGGCTTTGGTCTGCAAAACATTGCCAACAATGTGGTGAGTGGCGTGATTATTTTGTTAGAGCGGCCCATTCAAGTGGGGGACTTTATTAAATTGGGGGACCTCACCGGCACAGTAGAGCGCATCGGCATTCGCTCCACCGAAATCAGCACCTTAGATCGGGTGTCGATCATCGTGCCCAACACCGAATTTATCCAGGGCAAAGTGATCAACTGGAACCATGGTTTGCCGGTGTCGCGGCTGCATGTGGCCTTAGGGGTGGCCTATGGTTCTGATATTAAGCAGGTGCGCCAGGTGGTGTTAGAGGCCGCCAACCTGCATCCCCAGGTGTTGCGCTATCCCAAACCCCAGCTTTGGTTTAATGGCCTGGGGGACAGTTCTCTTGATTTCGAGCTTTTGGTGTGGGTGCGGGAGCCCCGCCAGCAGTTTCGCATCCGTAGTGATCTCTACTATTTATTAGAAGCAAACCTACGGCGCTACAACATCGAGATTCCCTTTCCCCAGCGGGATCTGCATGTGCGATCGGCAGCGGTGCCAGAATTGCTCGATGGGTTGAGGGCGAGATCGCCCAAGACCCGCCCGGTTATCCCTGAGGCAACCCCAGCCACAGAGACGCCCCCCGATCTGACGGATTTTTTGGACTGGGCGGCGATTTGTCCCGCCACCGATCAGCTCTCGCCTACGGAGTTGCAAATCCTGGTGTCCCAGATGCGGGGGAGCAATGGGGTCGAGATTCGCGATCGCCGCTTTGGCCTCCACGTCTATCCCCGTTGCTTTGTCGGCACCGAAGCGGTGAACTGGCTGATGCAGACGCAACTGGCCTCCCGCGAAGAAGCCGTTCGGCTAGGGCAAACCCTCATGGAGCAGGGGCTTTTGCACCATGTCACCGACGAGCATTTCTTTAAGGATGACTACCTGTTTTATCGGTTCTATGCCGATGAGCCGAAGTAAGGAGCCCAGATTGATACCATGCCTATGGCATCTTTAGTCCCGTGAACCCGAATACATGTCTACCCCCGAAGCCCAATTGATTCGCGCCACCATCCAGGGGGACGCGGATGCGGTCGCAGTCCTTTTAGACCAGGGGGTCTCGGCTGAAACCGTGGGTGGGGTGACTGCGGTGGGCTCCGGCAATACCGTTTTGATGTGGGCCGCAGCGGAAGGATATTTAGACGTGGTCAAGCTGTTACTTGCCCATGGGGCCAACGTAAATGCCCGCAATGCCAGCGGTTATACCCCCTTGATGTACGCCGTGGAAGGGGACTATAGCAACATTATCTCAACCCTATTGGACCATGGGGTGCATATCCGCGATCGCAACCCCTATCAAGATACGGCGCTGATGATTTTGGCCCGCCATGGCCAAACGGCGTTAGTAAAACGCCTAATCGCCATGGGGGCAGAGCTAGAAGCGGTCAACCAAGTGGGGAATACGGCCCTTTACCTAGCGGCGGAAAACGGTCATACCTATACGGTGCAAACCTTAATTGCCCTAGGGGGTAACGTCAACACCGCCAACACAGTGGGCTGGACCCCACTCATGATGGCCTCGGCGCGGGGCGATTTAGAGACCATGCAACTGCTCTTAGACCATGGGGCTGACTTTCGTCCTGAAAACAATTGGGGGCAAACCGCCCTGAGTGAAGCGGGGCAATCCTTACGGGCCACCCAAGCCAGCGCCCTATTGCTCAAGGCCGGGGCAACAGCGTAGCGTGTTAGGGTCGCCACCCTCTCTATCCGTACAACCCAGGAAACATTGCCATGAAAGGCTATTGGACGCTCAAGGATTTTGTATTTGCCGCTTTCATGACCATTGGCATGTTGGTGGTAGGGTTTGTGGTCGCCCCCCTCGTCCCCACCGGGTTTCAGCTATTGGCCTGGGCACCCTTTGGCGGCATCTTTTTGACCCTAGGGATGGCGCGGCTGCAAAAACGGGGTAGCGTTGCCCTGATGATTTTGCCCTTTGCGCTGCTGCTGGGGATTGTGAGCCCCCTGATTACCCTTTATTTGGGCTGCACGGTGGTGACCACTGAAATCATCGTGGCCCTCACCCTGAGGAACTATCGGGCAAAAGCCAGTCGCCTGTTGGGCAACATGCTGTTCTTTGGCGGGGCGGCGCTGTTTGGGTTGATTATTTTTGCCTATGTGATTGGCAGCGATGCCGCGCAATTTATCCTAGACAAACCCTGGATCATCGGCGTGATGGCGATCGCCTCCGCCATCGCGGGGGCCTTGGGTTGGTGGCTAGGCGAGATCGTCGTCAGCCAGTTGCGTCGGGCGGGCAAGTTGGATGCAGAGTCCTAGACGTAACGGGCATCAGCGCCGTCTACTAGAGCGCATTAACCCCCTACTGAAAATAGGCGTTTGCCTCGGGCTGATTCCCCTGGCTTTGGTTTTGAACAGTAACTGGGCATTGGGGCTGTTGGTGATCACCCTCGGGGGATGTGCCATCACTCAAGCTCGCCTGCCCCTCTGGATTTGGGGGCAGGGCATCTTAACACTGGCGGTGTTTGGCTTCGGGGCTTGGGCGCTGATGCAAGATGGCGCTGCTGCGCTCCATAGTCTGTTGCGGGTCGTGGCGATGGTGCTGCCGGCCCCGCTGTTGGCGGGCACCACACCGCCGATGACCCTGGTGAGAGCCTTGCAAACGGTAAAGCTACCGGGCTTTTTGGTCCTGAGTCTAATGCTGATTTGGCGGTTTTTACCCCTGATCTACCAAGAGGCCCAACGAATTTTAGAGGCCAATCAACTCAGGGGCATCGATTTACGCCGTCAGCCCCGTTACTGGTTTACGGGGTTATTGGTGCCGCTCATCTTTCAAATTGTGGACTATGCCGACAATGTCACCATTGGTTTGCAAACCCGAGGCTATGACCCCACCATGCCCCGCACCCTGAGTACCCCTTTGCGATGGCAGTGGCTTGATCTGTACTTTGCCGGGGTCGCCGTTCTGCTGCTCGGGAGTATCGGCTATCTGGAATGGGGGCTAGCTTGATGACCGCCCCGATGATGATTCCCTGCCTGGAAGTAGTGGATCTCAGCTTTACGCCCGTGGGCAAAACCCAACCCGCGATCGTCCACCTCAATTTACAACTGGCCCCAGGGGAAGCGATCTTGATTGCTGGGGAAACCGGCAGCGGCAAAAGCACCTTGCTGAATTGCTTGGCGGGCATCATCCCCGATTACATCGGCGGTCGGATGACGGGACAGGTCCTTTACCAGGGCCAAGACTGTCGGGGCTGGTCCTTGCGGCAGCGTTCTCAGTATTTAGGTATCCTGCGACAGAACGTCGAGACGCAACTCTTTAGCGATCGCGTCTGGGACGAGTTGGTCTTTGGCCTGGAAAACTGGGCCATCCCCGCCGCCGATATTCCCCCCCGCACCGTTGCCATCCTCCAAGAATTTGGTCTCGAAAACCAACAGCACTGGCCGATCAACCGCCTCTCTGCGGGGCAAAAGCAGCGCCTAGTGCTGGGCTGCCTCCTGGCGATTCAGCAACCGGTGCTTTTGCTGGATGAGCCCTTTGCCTATCTAGACCAGGCTGGGGTTGCTCAACTGCTGACGCTATTGCAGCACCGTAAGGCCCAAGGGCAAACCATTGTTTTGGTCGAGCATCGGCTGGCATTGGCTGAAGCCCTGTGCGATCGCTGCTATGTCCTAGACAAAGGGCATTTAAAAGCAGGGTCATTGGCCAGAGACGCCATCCCCAAAACCGTCCCCAGAACTTCAGTCGCCCCCTGGCCCCCAGTAGGGC
>CAYGVA010000054.1:0-20641 GCA_964353225.1 uncultured Leptolyngbya sp. | reverse complement strand
CTTCCCCCGCCAAAATCCCTTTCTCAAACCGTTCGGGGGACATCAACACCACTTCGATGTCTTCATCTGCATCCTGGGCTGGCGGCACCTCGATTTTCTCTAGATCGGTGGCCAGAAAGGCATAGATAAACTCATCCGAGTAGCCCGGTGCCAGGGGAAAGTTCCCCAGGGATTGCCAGGTATTGGCCCGATAGCCCGACTCCTCTTCCAGTTCCCGCTGAATGGTGGCCGCTGGGGTTTCCCCTGACTCGATGGTGCCCGCCGGAAACTCTAGCAGCCGCCCTTGTACGGCAAAGCGATATTGTCGCAGCAGCACCAGATCGCCCTCAGGGGTAACGGGCACCGCCAACGCACCGCCCGGATGACGAATGCATTCCCAGTCGCCCTCAGCCTTGTTAGGCAGACGCAGAGTGTTGACCTCGAAATCAAACTTGCGGCCTTTGTAAAACAGTTGCTGCTTGAGCAGTTGGGGGGGCTCCTGACCAATAGCCATAAACAGGGAATCCTCAACCAAAAATCAACAAGGGGCGGGGGTGGAGACCTGAAGCCTTCCCGGCCCACCGCCATTTATTCTACGCCTTGCCCCTCTAGCCCGGAAAAGGGGGCATACCACCCTACGCCTGTGGCATCAACCTTTTGCGATAGGGCTGCCACCGTCAGCCCCGAAATCGGATCGCGCCAAGTCGGGGCGATCGCCGCCAAAGGCACCAGCACAAAGGCCCGCTCCTGTAGGTGGGGATGGGGAATTTGCAGGGTCGGGGTGGTCATGACCACATCCCCGAAAAATAACAAATCAAGATCGAGGTGCCTTGGCCCCCACCGCTCTCGCCGCTGCCGCCCAAACTGGGCCTCTATCGTCAGCAGCACCCGCAGCAGTTCTTCAGGGGCGAGATCGGTTTCGACTAAGGCGCAGCCATTCAGGTAGTCGGGCTGGGGCGGACCCACCGGGGCGGTTTGATACCAATCAGAGACGGCGGTGATACGAATATGGGGGTGGTTCCCCAATGCCGCAATGGCCCCCTGCAAAATCGCTGCCGAGTCCCCTAAATTGCTGCCAAGGGCGATCGCGCCAGGGACCAAGGTCATAGGAGTAGCTGGATGAATGGGGACGAAAACTTATCCTAATGGGTCTGCCCGGTCTTGGGGAACAGAGCAGATCGCGTCAGTCTAAAATGGAGCCATCCCGCCAGGACAACGCCCCATGGTTGCGACTCAAACACGGCGCTTTACCGTTAACGAATACATCCGTATGAGTGAGCTGGGCATTATTGCGGCCACCGAGCGCACTGAGCTGGTGAACGGAGACATTATCACGATGATTGCCAAAGGCACTGCCCATACTTCAGCCGTGTTGCGCACCCAAGAATGGTTTCAGGAATCCTTAGGCCGCCGCGTTTTTGTCAAATCCCAAGACCCGATTCAGCTGAGTGACTACTCGGAACCGGAGCCCGATATCGTCATAGCCAACCGTGATCCATGGGCCTATAGCACCCACCATCCCAGTCCCGACGAGGTGCTTTTAGTGATTGAGGTGGCTGACGCTAGCTTGAAATACGACCTAGAAACGAAAGCCCCCCTGTACGCAACTGCAAATATTGATGAGTACTGGGTATTGGACGTCATTGAACGCCAGCTCTACGTTTTTCGACAACTCGCCGAGGGACGGTATCAAGTGCAGATGATTTTGGCAGAGGCATTACCGGTCACACCGCTGGCATTTCCTGAGTTGACGCTGGCGATCGCCGATATGCTGCCGCCTCAAATCACCTAAAGAGCCCCTAACGTTAAGGAGCCACCCCCGCCAAAATATCTAGGGTTTTGTTGCAGGATGTTGCATCCTTAGCGGCCCCCAAGACTAAAGGCTGCCTTAACGCCGATTCGCCGCGATCGCCGCTACCCTGTTAGCTAAACATCGCCCTTCACGGCGCGAACTTGTAACGCATCGGTGGCACCATGGCTGAACTGCCTCCCTTAGACAATTCCTTGCCCCCTTTAGAAACCGTCCCTTCGACGGGTGACTCGCCAGCCCTTGCGGCGCAACCCCCGGCAGAGAAGGAAAATAGGGGCAAAATGCCCATCGCCAAAGGTCTCCTGACCTGGGTATTTCGCTGGATGTTGCTAGGAGCGGGGGTCAGTAGTGCTTGGGTCCTCGGTTTGGTGGTGGCCCAGTTTTTCCCAGCCAACAGTGCCAACCCGCCTATCCAGGAGATAGTGCTGCGCCAGGGCCAGCGCACCAGCCAAAAGTTCCGGCGATTACCCCAATGGTGGTCTGGCAATCGCTTTGGTACCCAGGGCGGTTCTACGGCTGCGCCCCTATTGAGAGAACCCATCAGTCCGAGTACAACCCCCCGCCCGATCGCCCTGTCAGAGCCCCAGCGGGAACAGATTACGGTGGAATTGGCGGCGATTGAAGAAGAGTTGCGGCGGCTGGGCGATCGCACCTCGGCCCTCGAAACCCAGCTCGGGATGCTATCCCCATCGGAACCCGTAGAACAACGGTTAGAGACCGTCTCTAGCCGTCTCAACCCACCCACGGAACCAGTGGCGGAGAATCCAGAAAATAACAATGCAGCATCAACCCCTGCTGCACCGCTGGCCCCCAACCCAACCCCCACCGATCCCCTGTTTGATGTCAATGCCTACCGGGTAACCCTCCCAGGGGACTTGCTGTTTGCCCCTGGGGAAGCGATTTTGCAGTCTACGGCCCAGCAGTGGCTAGAGACGATTTTGTCCGATGTGGGGCGATATCCAGGGGCCACGATTTTGGTGGGTAGCCACACGGATGCAGAGCCCAATGCTGATCAAATTGTCGATATCTCGTTTCAACAGGCCATGGCGGTGCAGCGATACCTAACGGAGCGACTCGGGGAGGAACAATATCACTGGGTTGCCATTGGGTATGGGGATAGTGCCTTAAGTGAAAGCCGCTCTGAACAGCCTCAAAACTGGGTGACGATCGCGATCGTTCCCCAGTTTTGAGGTGCCCCCATCCCAACCCTGCATGGGGGCAGGCGACCTGCCCCCTACCCTGGTATGTTCATTGCCCTAAACCGCCTTAGGGCTAAATGGCGATCGGCGTTGCTAAGAACCACCAAAGCGCCATCGCTAAGACCAGCACCAGCAGCTTCACCAGAATATAGACACTAGGATTAGTAAGTACGCTGTTAAACATCGTCTCCATCCCCTGGGCAGACCCCATAATCATGTTCAGAGGGGATCGTTTAATGGTTTGTAGTGCTGCCTCCACACCCAACGATGAAGCCGTTAGAAGGGAGTAGAACGACCCTCTCCCTTCTATTATCGGTTTTCGAATGTGTGCCTGTAATTGAATGTGACGATTCGTTGAAGACAAGCGCCCTAGCGGCCGCTACTCCGTGAAGGCTCCCCTTGGGACTGAGCCGAAACGCCCTCCCTCATCAACTCCTTCAAAGCGTTCACCAGCAAGTCTTCTTTTTTCTCAGGGGGGGGTGGCTGTTTTTCGGGCCAGATTAGCGCCGCAAAAACACTGCCTGCAAACAAAAGTGCTAGAGCTTCCATAGGGGCTTCTCTCTCATCGTGACGACACGCCTATAGCTTGCCAAGGTTGCCAGAGAAGTTCCATAGCAAAAAGTTCAGGACAATATTCAGGTTGTGCGCTGAATATTCAGGTTGCGGCCTCAGCAAATAGGTCAAACGGAAACGGTCCATAGGTGCCGTTGATTACATCCGCCTCCGGATCGGCACCGTGGTAAGACACCAGTACCCCTCGGGAAACTTCCGAATAATCATCTAGATACCAAGCCCCTTTCAGGGTGTTGAACTTTAAGTAAACCGCCCCCGATCGCTCCCCGAGTTCCAGGGTGATCGGCGGGCAACCGAGCGCCACCGCGTAGGTCTCTAACGCGGTTTTGGCGGTGGCGAGATCATCGGCGCAGATGCCGAGGGTTTGATACTCCGACAACCCATTAAAGCGCAGCAACGTTTCGCGAATTTCTATCTGCTCCTCAGGGGACAGACTCGGTGCAACCCGCAGGCGACTGAAGCGATTCAGGGCTTGGCAACGGGCCGTAATATCAACGATGTCGGGAACGGGGGCAACCATGGTAAAACGAGCGTTATGGGGGCGATGGCCCTGAAGGACCGGTCTTAGCCCATCCCGTTGGTACCACTAGCACAACGATGGGCTCCCCTCACCATACCGATCAGCGTGCATCATGACGACCTACCAAGTCCGGATTACGGACATGCCTTCGAGTGAGCGTCCCCGTGAGCGACTGCTTACCCATGGCGCTAAGAGTTTGGCCACCGCAGAATTACTCGCAATTTTGTTGGGCACCGGTCAAGGTCCTGGTAAATTGTCAGCGGTGGGATTGGGGCAATATATTCTGCAAACCCTGGGCCAGGATCAGGCCGATGCCTTGGGGGTATTGCGGCAGATTTCGGCCCAGGAATTGATGCAGATTTCCGGGGTGGGTCCGGCTAAGGCAACGGCCATTTTGGCCTCCTTAGAGCTGGGGAAACGGGTCCTGCAATCTCGACCGCCCGACCGCACGGTCGTCGATGATCCCAGTGTGGCGGCTGCGGCCCTCAGCCATGACCTCATGTGGCAAGAGCAAGAACGGTTTGCGGTGTTGCTCTTAGATGTAAAGCACCGCATTTTAGGCAGCAAAGTAATTACCATTGGGACCGCCACCGAGACCCTGGCCCACCCCCGCGATATTTTTCGAGAGGTGATTCGCCAGGGGGCCACTCGGGTCATCATTGCCCACAATCATCCCAGTGGGGTCCTAGAACCCAGCCCCGAAGATTTGTCGCTAACTCGGCAATTGCTGGAGGCTTCTCAGGTGCTGGCCATTCCCCTGCTAGATCACTTGATCTTGGGCAATGGAGACTACTGTAGCTTGCGACAAATCACGGATCTTTGGCAGGAGACCTCCAACGGAAACGGGGGGCCGTAGACAATCAACAGAGCGTTTTATGGCCCTAACGCGCCACCTCATCCATATACCGTCCCCACACCGCCGCCGCCTGACCGCTGCTGCCGCCAGTGGTTGTATTGTCGTCATTGCCCAACCACACCCCTGTAACCAGATTGCTGCGGGGCACATAGCCCACAAACCAGAGGTCACGGTTGTCATTGGTGGTGCCGGTTTTACCCGCTTCCCCCAAGCCCAAAAAAGCGGTGCGTCCGGTGCCACTCTGGATGACCCCCTGAAGCAGGCCGGTCATTTGGCTGGCAATCTGAGGATCCAGCGCCTGTTGCTGGGTATTGCCAGTTTGGCCAAATTCGTACATCACCCGGCAACTGTTGGCGTCGTTGGGGTCGGTGCAGTCACTGCTGTCCAGCACCCGCTTTACCCCATGGGGCGGGTTCCAAATGCCGTTATTGGCGATCGCCCCAAATGCCCCCGTCAATTCTAGGGGAGTCACCTCGCTTTCCCCCAAGACCAAGCCAGGGGTGAGCCGTAGCTCTGAGGTGATGCCCAGGCGACGGGCCATGGAAATGACCTGATCGAGCCCCACCTGCTCGGCAATACGGAGCGCCACCACGTTTTCTGATTGGGCCATGCCCGAATACATATCCAACGGAGCCCCACCGGAACGGCAGCCGCCAAAGGTTTGTCCCTGCCAAGTAAAATCCGTGCAATCGAAGGACTGGCCGGGGGAAATGCCCTGTTCGAGGGCAGCGGCATAGGCAAATACTTTAAACGTAGAGCCCGGTTGCCGTAGGGCCTGGGTGGCCCGGTTAAACTGGCTGGCCTGGTAATCGACCCCACCCACCAGGGCACGAATCTCCCCCGTGGCAGTATCGAGGCTGACCACCGCCCCCTGGCTATAGCCTAGGGCTTGGCCGCTGCTGACGATATCTTGCTGGAGGGTCCGTTCTGCGGCCGCCTGCATGTCCAGATCCAGGCTGGCTTCCACAATGAAGTTGCCTTCTCGGGCCAGTTGGGTACCGAGGATGGTTTCTAACTCATCAAAGATATAGCTGTAGAAGTAAGGGGCACGGATGCTTTGCAGCTCTTGGCGCGCCTTGGGGCTAATCTCAATGCGCGATCGCCGCGCCCGCCGCCCCTCTTCAGCGCTCACCATACCCAGGGCCACCATGCGCTCTAGGACGCGATCTCGGTAGGCCACCGCATCCTCGTAGCTTTGCACCGGGTTAAAGGCATTGGGGGCCGGTAAGATGCCCACCAACGTCGCCGCCTCTGACAGGGTGAGGTCGGCAGCCGATTTGTCAAAGTAAAACTGAGACGCATCCTCAAAGCCATAGAGGTTGCCCCCTAGGTAAACCCGGTTTAGGTAAAACAGCAGCAGGTCATTTTTGCTATAAAAGCTCTCTAACTTGAGGGCGACAATCGCCTCGCGCACCTTGCGCCCCGCCGAGTCATCGGTGCCCACATATTCCCGGTATACGCTGCGGGCCAATTGCTGGGTGAGGGAGCTGCCCCCTTCGCGAATTTCACCACCCCGAATATTGGTGATCAGGGCGCGGGTAATGCCGAGGGGATCGATGCCCAGGTGCCAGTAATAGCGAGAGTCCTCCGAGGCCACCACCGCCTTAGGCAAAAAAGGAGAATATTCTGAGAGGCGCTTTTTTTCCTGATGGGCTTGGGTGGGTTCGGGCCGTAGGGGAATGACTTGCCCCCCCTCTTCGGCGTAAATAACCACCGGTCCCTGCACCGACTCTGGCAGGGGCCGCATCGGAATCTTAGGCCACTGCAATCCCACAATCCAGAAGCCGACGAGGGCGGTCACCCCACTAAAGCCATAGAGGCCATAGCGGGCGGTGCGGATATACCAAGGGGGTGGGTGAATAAACCGCACCGTCACCGCATCTGCTAAATCAGCGGGACCAAGGGTAAGCACATCACCATGTTGCAGAATCCAGTAGCTCAGGCGTTTTTTGCCCCGGTAGAGGCCGTTGGTGGAGTTTTTGTCCTTGAGGATGAAGGGTTGCCCAGGGCGGTTGGGGTCACGGGTGAGGGACGCGTGGATTTGGCTAACAATGGGGCTGCTCACCACAATGTCGCTGGTGTCGGAACTGCGGCCCAGCAGATAGCGATCGCCCAGCAACGGATACCGTTCAGTGGTGCCTTTAACGATCACCTCCAGGGCCGCAGGACGCGCCCCTTGCTTAAGGGAGACCTCTTCAAAATTGACTTTTTTCTGGATGCCCTTAAAGGCCTGGGTCACAGTCCCCAAGAACGTCCGGGTTGGCGGGGTTGGCGGCTTAGACGCACTCATGGAGGCGGCCTCTGACAAAACTCAGCCTCATTTTACCCATGGCAAAATGGGTCGCCCTTAGGATTCGGGGGATTGGCTGGGTAAAGTGTACAGCGGCGCTTGGTTAGATTCCTGAAAAATCCTGGGGATATCGTGGATATCGACGCCATCTTGCTGCGCAGCGTGGGTTAGGTCTAAAACGGCAACCTAATGCAAGAGCTGCTGGTAGGCTGCGATCGCCTGTTGCGCGATGGCAGGCCAACTGTAGTGGGTTTGGGCAAAGGCGATCGCCTTTGCACCCCGTTGCTGTTGTTCCGGCCCTGCCGCTAAGGCCTCACGCAAGGTCTCTGTCACCGAATCTTCACTGCATTGGCAGACCCACCCCGACTGACTCTGCTGAATGTCTGACCAAATGTGGACCTGATCTGAAATCACCACCGGCACCCCCGCCAACATGGCCTCAGCCACCGCAATGCCAAAATTCTCGTAATAGGACGGCAGCACAAATAAACTGGCAGCCTCAAGGATGGCCGTTTTTAAATCCCCAGAGACATAGCCCGTGACGGTGGTGCGGGTTTGCAAAGGCGATGCGGCGATGCGTTGTCCAATGGATTGCTCATAGGCCCGATCCTGGGGATTCGCGCCGCACAGCATGAAATGGAAATTGAGCCCCTGCCGTTGCAAGGTTTCTAACGCAGGCAACAGTAAATCTAAGCCCTTTTTAGGATCGATGCGGGACATGAACAACAGCACGGGGCAATCCGCTGGAATCCCGTATTTATCCCTGATATCAACGGCCTGATTGCCGGTATGAGCCAAGGGTGTCACCCCTAGGGGCAGCACTAAATCAGGGGTTTGGGTATTAAACCGCTCTGAAATCCGGGCCTCCTGGGCACTGGTGAAATGAATCGCTGCCGCCCCGGCCAAATTGGGGCGCTCTAACACCGCCGCGTAGAGTTGTTTGAGTCGGTACTTTTTGCGTAAATCAGCGGGGTCTAGGGTGCCTAAAGGCCGCAACAAATAGGGCAACCCGCGCCACCGCGCCATGGTGGCGGCGGTGGAACTCACGGGCGAAAACAGGGCATGGATATGGGCAATGTCGTACTGGGTTGCGTTGCTCGCCAGCCAACGCAGCAGCCCCAGGGAAAACTTGTATCGCCGGAAGGGAGAACAGCGGAAATACCAGGTGGTGTAGCCCGATTCGGGCACGGGCTGGTTGAGGGGCACGTCTAGGGGGGGCTCATCCACGTCTCCATTGGAATCGGTGGTGACGAGGGTGACCTCGGCCCCGGCCTCTGCTAGGGCCTTCGAGAATCCCCGAATCATTTGGCTCGGGCCTCCATACACCAGGGAGACCGAGGGCACGATTTGCAAGACCCGTAACGGGCGGTTGAGGTTGCTCATGCCACCAATTCTCGGTAAAAGTCTAGGGTCTGGCGGGCTAGGGCTTGGTTGGTGTAGTGCTCCATGGTGCGGGCATAACCCTGTTTGCCCAGGTCTAGGGCTAGGTCAGGTTGGGTGAGGAGCTGACGGAGCCGATCGGCTAAGGCGTCGGCCTGCCCTTCGGGAAACACCAGCCCTGCGTCTTGGATCACATGGGGAATTTCCCCGGAGTCGGAGCCAATCACCGGCACTTGAGCGGCCATTGCTTCGATGATGACATGGCCAAATTGCTCTTTCCAGCCCACAGCGGTCATGGTCTTGAACTTGTAGGTGGTTTCGGAGGGCAGCACCAGGGTAGACATCAGGTTGATGTAGCGGGGTACATCATCATGGGGGACGCTTTCGATCCAGCGGATGCGATCGCCGATACCCAGTTCAACCGCCATGCTGGTTAGGGTGTCCTTTAAGGGACCGCGACCCAAAAACAAACATTTCCAGGGTTGGGGCTGATCCTTGAGCTGCCCTAGCGCTTTGATTAAGGTGGGTAGGCCCTTTTCCTCCACAAATCGACCCACGAATCCCACTACAAAATCTTCGGGTTCAATCCCCACCTGGGCCGCTAATTCGGGTTGGGGTTGGGGTTTAAAGAGCGACTCGTCCACCCCCAGTTGGGGCATGACCCGGATGGGGCCTCGGTAGCCGCGATCGCGCAAAACATCGGCCCCATCTTGGTTCCCTGAAACGATGCCGTCGGTGTTCTTTAAGTTGTAAGCCTCTAATAATGACACCGGAAACTTGAGGGTGTAGGGCAAGTTCCACCAAGTGAAAAATAGGGTTTTGGCCTTGAGCCCCAACAGCTTGTTGAGGGTGATCAGCTCGGCATAGGCCAACCCCTTGGATCCCTGCTCCACTTGAATGACATGGGGCCGAAACTGTCGCAATAGGCCGATTAGATCTAAACCAAAGGTCAAAAGACCCTGGTTGTTTTGGCTGAAGTTAGAGACCGGCACCACCCGAAACCGCCCGTCTTGGCGAGGGGAAGGCTGAATCGTTCGATTTTGGACCCCACCCGGTTGCCAGCGCTTGGGGACGACGATTGTCACCTCCACGTCGGGCTCTAACTGGGCCAAGGTGCGAAACTTTTCGCAGTTCAAGTCAACGATATAGGTGTGACTCGCGATCAGGACACGCATAGTAGAGGGTAACCCCTAAGGTCAGGACAAGATCTGCCGACGATTGCCGGAACAATCGGTCAGCAGCAGGCGATACAAATCAAACTAGATCCCACTAAAACGCTTGGTTTTGAGGGGTCTCGCTCACATTATGCGTATAGTGCCCGGTTCAGCCGGGGTTGTCATAGCTGTCATCAGCCAGAGGCCCAAATTCTCATCCTGGGTGATGGCGCGATGCCGTAGCCTAAACCAGGGTGGGGCTATTGCAGGGTGGTTTTAGAGACGATGCGGGTGCGTTTGCGATCGCCCTCCGACAAATCCTTGCCCGCTTGCAGACTGGTGGCATTTTGTTGCAACACCGTCGCCGCGCCAGTGTCCCCCATTTGCAGGGCCGTTTTCGCGGCTGATTGCAACAGGGTGGCAGCCCCTTGGCGATCGCCCGCCTGCAGTTTTTGTTCGGCAATTTGGGTTTGGCGATATTTGGCGAGGGTCAGGACCTGGTGTTGCACCTGGTCATTGGGGGCGGGTTGGTAGTTGGCTTGGGCAACGCCATCAACGATCACCGTATCGGACCAGAGTTCGGTTTGATCGGTGCCAGGGGCGTCGTAGCACACCTGCACCTTGGCAACGGGAAAGGTGCCGTTTTGGGGCGGGGTGATATAGAGGTTCGCCAAGACAATCCGGGGGCTATCCACCATCAGATCGCCCAAGCGCACCACCACCGAGTCCCCCTCTTGAATCACCGGCAACTCGACGGTTTCCGGGGCCACCTGGGCCACGGGCTTGAGTTCTGCGAGGCGCACACCGGGCATGAGGGTCAGGTGCAGATGGGCATTGGTCAGCGACACCGATTGAGCCCGACTCAGCAAGCGTGAAAACTCTGCGGAGGCTGCCTCTGGCGCTTCAATGTAGGAGAGGGCACCGCCGCCCGCATCGGCGATCGCCTCCAGCACATCCTGGTTCCAGTGGTCGCCAAACCCCAGGGTGTTGAGGGTGAGGTTGTACTCCGCCGCCACCTGGGCGAGCTTGAGGCAGCGATCGTTATCCCCATGCTCATTTTCGCCGTCGGTGAGCAAGAAAATTTGGGAGACCTTGCCCTGCTTTCCCTGGGCCACCTGTTCAATGCCGAGCTTCATTCCCTCATCAATGGCGGTGCCGCCGCTGGGTTTGAGGGTCTTGATGCGGCCTTTGATGCGATCGCCCTCCGCCACCGCCTGCAACGGCACCAACACCTTGGCCTGATGGTCAAACACCACCACCGAGAGGGTATCGGTCGGGGTCAGCTGATCCACCAACTGCCCCGCCGCCTCTTTAACCGTGCGCAGGGGCGGGCCATTCATCGACCCGCTGTGGTCTAACACCAAACCGAGGTTGAGAGCGGCACCGCCCGCCCCCCCCGTTAATGCCTGGAGCGAGATCGACAGTTGGCGTTGGCTGGCCCCCTGCTGCTGATCGAGACCGGGATCGTTGAGCGTGCACTGTAGGCCAACAGTCATTGGGGTAACTCCATCAACATCAAGCTTCAATCGGGGTGGGGATATCCGGACCATAGGCCAGACTCCCCTCACGTTACTATGTTAAAAACTGGGCGGCTTCAGTCACCATAATTTACGTCATCACCATCGTTTTATGAGTTCATCCATCAGCGCTGTTCAGGCCCCGTACTCTGGGGATGCTTATTACCGGACCCCACCCCCCGATCTGCCCTCCCTATTGCTAAAGGAGCGGATCGTTTACTTGGGTCTGCCGTTGTTTTCCCAGGATGAATTAAAACAACAAGTGGGATTAGATGTTACCGAGCTCATCATTGCCCAGTTACTCTACTTGCAATTCGATGATCCCGATAAGCCCGTTTACTTCTATATCAACTCCGGCGGCAATCTTGACGGCACCTTTGAGACCGAAGCCTTCGCCATTTGTGACACCCTCAACTACATCAAGCCCCCCGTCCACACCATTTGCATTGGCCAAGCGGTGGGGAGTGCGGCAGTCATTCTGTCCTCCGGGACCAAGGGCTTTCGAGCCAGTCTCCCCCACGCCAGTATCGTCTTAAACCAGCCGAGCAGCGGGGCTCGCGGCCAAGCGACAGATATTGAGCTCCAGGTCAAAGAAGCCCTCCATAACAAGCGATCCATCATGGAGATCTTGGCCCGCAATACCGGTAAGTCTGTGGATGATATTGCTGAAGATGCCGATCGCATGTTCTACATGGATGCCCATGAGGCCAAGGAATATGGTTTGATCGACCGGATCCTAGAAAATCCTGAAGAATTGCCTAAAATCCCCGCAGCGGTGGGTTGACAGCGGATTTGCTGTTTTACCCCTGCCCTTCCCCCTTTGCCTGTGTTGTAGCCAAGCTTAAAGCTTTAAAAGAAGAAGACCCACCATGCCTATCGGTACCCCCAAAGTTCCCTACCGTTTGCCGGGAAGCCAGTACACCCAGTGGATTGACCTCTATACCCGCCTCAACCAAGAGCGGATTATTTTCTTGGGTCAGGCGGTCAGCGATGGCCTAGCCAACTCCATCGTGGCGACGATGTTGTATCTCGACTCCGATGACAACACCAAGCCCATCTATCTCTATATCAACTCCCCTGGGGGGTCAGTTACCGCTGGCATGGCCATCTATGACACCATGAAGTACATCAAGTCAGATGTCGTCACCATCTGCCTGGGCCTAGCGGCGTCCATGGGTTCCTTTTTGCTGGCAGCAGGTACCAAAGGTAAGCGCTTAGCCCTGCCCCATTCACGCATCATGATTCACCAACCCTCCGCCAGTACCGGGCGGCAGCGATTGCAGGCCACCGATATTGCCATTGAGGCCAAGCAGATTCTACGCACCCGGCGGGAGCTGAATCAAATGCTGGCGAATTGTACGGGCCAGACCCCTGAGACCATTCAAAAAGACACCGATCGCGACAACTTCATGTCGGCCCAAGAAGCCATCGAATATGGCCTGATTGATCGGGTAATCGAAGAGCGCACCCCCGAAGCGATCACAGCCGCCACCACATAGGTATAGAGGCCCTGCCGCCGAGGGGTATTTGCCTATTTCCTATATTTTCCGGGTCGAGCCCTTCGGGACTGACCCGGAATGATTGTTAGGCGATTTCGGGCAATGAACAGACTAGGGTTGGGGGCAGGTCTCCTGACCCCATGCAGGATTGGGCTGGTAGGCTGTTTTGTCAGTCTATTCGCCCGAAAGCCAGCATTTTAGTTCCCGGCAATTTCGTTAAGCCCTTAACAACCGGGATGTAGCTCACGGTTTGCGGGTTGTACCGATCGCTGAATCCATTGAGGATCAGTCGTAACAACTAAATCCATGGTCAAGAATGGCAAGGTTTGCTGTAGCTGTTGGTAAATGCGGCTGCGCAGCTCATCCATCGCCGCAGTTCCCTCCTTTGCAACGGGTGATGCCACCACCTGTAGGTAAACCTGCACATACACCAAGCGCCCCAACGCCAGGGAGCGCAGATGATAGGTCTGGTGGGGTACGGTGCATAAAACGGCTTCGACCCCCTGACGAATCTGTTGCTGCAACGTAGCCTCTGGGGCACGACCAATGATCTGAGCCCAGTTCTGGCGAACGGTTTGCAGGGGCAACGGCAAAATAAACCCCACTAATACCAATACCAACACTGGATCGGCATAGGGTGACCAACGGGTGAACGATGTCTGCTCCAGTAACAGCACCAACCCAAAAGCCCCTGCGACCCCTCCGCTAATCACCCCATCAATCAACCAGTTTTTGGCATCGAGTTCTAAAATTGGCGACTGACTGATGCGGGCAAACCGCCGCTGCAAAGCTGCTAAGACCAGACATCCTACCGCCGCCAACAGGGCATACCAGAGGGCGATTCCGGCGGCAATGGGGCGACCCCCATCTAGCAAGGCCGCCACCGCCGAGAACAGGGCAAAAACAGCAACGCTGGCAATGATGACCCCCTTCGCCATGTTCAACAGGGGCTCAAACATGGCATAGCCAAAGGGAAAATAGCGATCCTCCGGTTGCTGAATCAGATGGGCAACATGCAGCGATAGCACCGAAATCAGCACGTGGACCCCGGAGAACACGCTGTCCAAAAAGATGGCTTCAGAACGGGTAATTAAAGCAAACGCTACCCCTAGAGCAGTCATCGCGATATTACCGACAATGGTGAGCCGGATCGCCTGACTTTCGAGGGTGGTGGTAGAAGTCATGGAGCGCCTATTCGTTCACGCCACAGCCATGGCGGGCACCGCCACCACCCAGGGGAGCGGGATCATCCGAAAAGTTATCCCCATCCATGGGCACCATGATCGATCGCCCACTCAAATAGGCCACAGCTAGCCGAGGGGCCAAGACCGGGAGGGTGGCAATACCGTCAGCATCCACATAAAGGGGGGGTAAATCCCCCAGGTGACCCGTGCCATAAGGCCCTTCATGGCTACCGGTATTGAAGGGGTCAAAGTGCCCCCCGGCTGCCAGCCCAGGTACGATCGCCCCATTTTTTTCGGCGGCTCCACAGGCCGGATTTTGATGAATATGGAAACCATGCAGCCCTGGAGCCAGATGGGTTAAGTCGGGGGTGATCAGCAGCCCGTACTCGGTGTCTTCGAGGGTGAGGGTGCCGACTGCCGCCCCCAGCCCTTCGGCATCCGTGAGGGTGACATCAACGGTGATGGCTTCGGCAAGGGCGATCGCGGGACCAACCAAAATAGCGACTATAGCAGCAGTGGCAACACCCAATGAACCCATGGTTTTGCAAGCCTATTTGTGAATCATGTATAGCACTGGCCACTTTGCCTAAGACATCTAGAATCGTTCTGATCCTTAGCTCATCGGCAAAGTGGCTCGCAGTCTTGTCCTAACTGGACGGGCGATTGCTATAAGACCCCATTGAACTGGCGATTGCTGCGTTTCTGAGTTGGCTTAAGTTTTCCTTAAGTCAGCCTCCCTGGTGTCAAGGGTTTAAACCTTGCTAGCAGTAAAAAGGCGACCTACGGTACAACCAACGGGGCAAGTATGGCTTAAAATCAACCCTGTTTCTGCCCATGCCCTGGGTTGCCCCCCACTGGTTCTGATTCCCAACATGATGTCTGAATCCTCAGAAGATGCGTCTGCCGAGCCCTTAGTCACGAATTCAGATCATGGGTTACCTCAGATTGAGGGAGCCTCGCATGCCCCTGAGACCATGCCAACCGACGAAACAGCGGATTCCCATCGCTCCAGTGAGCAACCTAATCAAGCAGCCAAGGATCGCCCCGCCAACCTCTTGGTCGAGCTTGAAGGTCTGATCCGTCTGGTCATAACCCGTGGCTTGGAGAACCTGCTGATGCCATCGCCAGAGCAGCAGGGGCCAGTCCGAAAACGCTCCCCTCATAGCAGTGGAGACGATGTTTTGGAACCGTCTGACGAGGGTGCGCCCGGTGTCTTAGCGGAACCATCCGCCGGGGTTGATCAACTTCCAGGGGATGGCACCTTGGATCTAGATCCGCTTCCCCCCAACCCCTCAACGGGACCCGTCACCCCACAGAACGAAACATTTATTGCCCGTTTCTTTGAGTTTGAGGCCCTGGACACTAACCTGCGCAAGGAAGTGTTGGCAGGTATCACCACCTTCATCACCATGGCCTACATCCTGGTGGTGAACCCTGACATTCTTTCCCAGGCGATTTTTGTCACCCAAAGGGGGGACTTGTTTGGGCAACTCGTGGTGGCGACGGGGCTCTCGGCGGCGATTGCTACCCTGTTTATGGGCCTGGTGGCCAAATACCCCATTGCCCTCGCCCCCGGCATGGGCCTCAACGCCTTCTTTGCCTTCTCCGTCGTATTGGGGCTGGGCATTGACTGGCGGATAGCCCTAGCCGCTGTCCTGATTGAGGGGGTAATCTTCATTGCCCTTACCCTCACCAATTTGCGGGCGCACATCATTAAAGCGATCCCCGCTAGCTTGAAGCGGGCCACAGCAGCGGGGATTGGCCTCTTCATCGCCTATATTGCCCTATCTGGCAACCCCGAGTTTGGCGGGGCGGGCCTGATTATTGCCACCGATACCACCAAAACCGCCCTGGGGGATCTGTCCCAGCCCCAGACCTTGATGGCCCTATTTGGCATTTTGGCATCGTCAGCGTTGATCGCCCGCCGGGTCAAAGGAGCCCTGCTCTGGGGGATTTTGGCCACGGCCCTGCTGGGTTGGATTGTGGGCATTACCCCCTGGCCCCAGGGGATTGTGGGGCTGCCCTTTTGGCCGGGTCATCTGCTCGGGCAAGCCTTTGTGGGGTTGGGGCAGATCGGCACCATTGGCATTGCAAATTTTCTGGCGATTCTGTTTGTCTTCCTATTTGTGGATCTGTTTGACACCATTGGCACCCTCTCCGGTATCGGTATTCAGGCAGGATTTATTCGGGAATCGGGGGAGCTGCCCCGCGCCAACCAAGCCCTACTGGCCGATGCCGTTGGCACCACCGCAGGGGCCGTATTGGGCACCTCCACCGTCACCAGCTATATCGAGTCGGCTTCAGGGATTGCGGAGGGGGGCCGTTCTGGGTTGACGGCGGTGGTGACCGCTCTGTGCTTTATGGTGTCGCTTTTCTTTATCCCCCTGCTGACGGCCATCCCAGGCTATGCCACAGCGCCAGCCTTGTTGATGGTGGGGGTGATGATGATGGGGAGCGTGGCTGAGATTCGTTGGTCTGATCCGGCGGAATCAATCCCCTGTTTTTTGACGATTTTGTTAATGCCCCTGACCTTCTCCATTGCCGAGGGCTTGGCGGTGGGCTTCATTGCCTACCCTTTGGTCAAAGCATTCCAGGGTAAACCCCATGAGGTGAATGGGGTGATGTGGTTTTTGGCCGTTATCTTCTTGGTGCGATTTGTCTTGATGGCCTTGGGGATTGCGTAAACTTCCCAAATCCCTTGTTCCCATTCCTGGATTCTGTGTGAGCATAGGGGGAGGAGTTCAAGCCCGTTGAGGTGAGCCGTCAACGTGACACAGCTAGCGCCAGAGACCAACCGCTTTGTGCGGGTCCAGTCCTTGAGACAACGAAAACGTTACCCGAACTTAGGGCTGATTGCGAAACGCACCCCCCGTTTGGGCAGGCGCTATGGCGGCTGGGCTGGGCTGGCATTATTGGCGGCTCTGGTGGACAGCAAGGTTTTATTGGCAGGCATGGCAGGACTCGGGGCCTACCAACTGGCAACCCAAGACAATACGCTTTTATGGCAGCAGCTCTGCGCTACCCTCGAAGATCTTAAAACCCAGCTTAGGGATGGCAAGGTCCGGGCGGGGTTGATTAGCGGCGCAGCGTTTATGGCCACCTATGGGGCGATCGCTGCGAGTAGTCATTTGGGCAGTGCCGCCACCCTCGGTTTGCTGACCCTGGGCAGCATTAACTTGGCGACCTTGGTGATTGTGATCCATCGCCTCGGTTCAGCCAGCAAAAGCGATGCATCCCCCCAGGAGATGGCATTTGAAGACAGTGGCGATGCCGGTTCGGCTGAAGCTGATAGCGTAGATACCCATTGGCGTCACCTGACCGCCTCCCATCCCCTGAAACGATTTGTAGCCGTCCGGGAACTCACAGCGTGGGGGTTGGCGCTCGCGGCTAGGGAAAGAACCGATGCAGTCGAAGAGAGCGGCCAAAGTCTGGGGCATCAGGGCGATCGCAAATACCTGGTAGATTGCTTCCATCTGATGTTGTCCCAGGAACAAGAGCCCACCATTCGCACCGCCCTCCGGGAATCATTACAGCGTTTAAGCCCCACCCACCTCCCCCAACTGGGTCCGGGAAAAGCCGCACTACCGGCCCTAGAGACTAAAATGCAGCCGGTTGAATTAGCTCCAGCCCTGCTGCCACAACGCCAGGTAGACTACGTTGAGCCCTAATTGAGCCTTAATTTGCTGCAAGGGGGTTTTGCTGGTTCCCATGGGCTACGGTAGTTGAGCAAGATGCTGTCTCCCTTCGCCCTGTCAACGTTATCACCGCTATGGATCGCTTTACCGTTGCCGTCATTTCTCAAACTGCTAACCCCCAGCAGACCATTTATGCTGCGATGCACCAGGACTACGCTGAGGGGTTCGTGGCCCATGAGCGAGACACCTGGCCCAGTGAAGAGAAAGCGGGACAATTGGTGATCACCAATCTGCTCAAGGGGGGGCGAGGGCATTATGGCCCCTTAGAACATCCCCAAATGGTGCTGAATATCGGCTGGTTTCCCCACAGCACCATGCAGCAGATTCGCACCCATCGCGTGGGGGTTAGTTTCGATGTGCAGTGCCTGTCTGGCGATACAGACGTCACCTTTGTCAAAGCCTCAGGTGCATTAAGAAAGCTCAAAATTGCCGAATTGTATGACCTGTGGGCCAATGGCGAGAAAGCAGTCCGTCAGCGGAACGTGAGGGGACGCCACGGAGAACCGCCAGGGCCATATCGGCGGGATTGCAAAAAGCGCCTCCAAGCCATGAATCTGCGGGTGCTAAATGAAGCCACAGGTCAGTTTGAGGCCAGCCATCTTCGAGATGTGATTTGTAGTGGTATTCAGCCGGTTTATCGGATGACCTTTGAAGATGGTAGAACCTTAGCTTGCACCACAAATCACCGTTTGCTCACCCCTGAGGGTTGGCAGACCATGAAGGATGCGGTGGGATTGCAAACGACCTCAGATGGTCAAGTATTAGCGATGAACCAACCGTGCAGCGTCATGGCAAATGGCATTGTTGCGGCGGGCAAGGGGATTTATCGCGACAAGGTTTGGCTAGCGCAGCAAATTGAATTGGGGCTTTCGACCCCAGAAATTGCTGAGTTAGCAGAATGTTCGGAAACATCTGTCAAAGACTGGGCAAAACGTCTGGGTCTGGTACTCAATCGCAGCGATACTCGGTTTCAAAAAGGACAAAAGCCTTGGAACCATAACCCTGACGCCCTCTATCGGCATCGGCAATGGCTAAAGACACGGCTGCAACAACAGGGCGGGTACCATTTAAATCTATCCTCTGACAGCCTTCAAAAGCGCCGAGAAAATGTTGCTCGCTACACCAAGCGGGGGCCTGAATCAAATCTCTGGAGGGGTGGGACCTCAGACCAACGGGACCTGATTGGGGCATGGACTCGACAGATTGCGCCGCAAGTCCATCAAGCGTTTAACTATATTTGCCAATACTGTGGGTGTGGGGGTAGAGAACTCCATGCCCATCACCTCGTACCTGTTTTTGCTGACGAATCCTTAGCCTATGAATTGAATAATCTGGTGAGCCTCTGTAAAGACTGCCACGAGTACATTCACCACAATCATCTTGAGGCTGAGTTTGCGGGCAAGTTTCAGCCCATTACGCAACCCACTGATTGGCAGCCCAACCCCAAGCCTGGGGGGCGCAAGCTCAGAGCCCATCCCCTGAAAGTGATTCGCGTCGAGTATCTTGGCCTGCAAATGACCTATGACTTGGAGGTTGAGGAACCCTGGCACAATTTTGTTGCCAACGGTTTAGTGGTCCATAATTCTTTCCGGTATACCGGTAGCCGCATTCTTGATGTGGCTACTGGCCAGTGTGAGGTGGAAGAGGTGTTTTACCTGCGGCCCCTCGGGTTTTATAGCGATCGCCAGGGCAAGAAATATGAATATACCGCCCAGCAGCGCCAGCAAGATTTGGACTGGTGTTTGGCGGCCAGCCAACGTTACCAGACTCGCATTGATCAGGGCTTTTCCGAAGAACATGCGCGGGGGCTGATTCCCTTTGATATCCGTCAGCATTGGGTGATGTCGGCCAATGTGCGCTCCCTCATGCACCTATTGGATTTACGGTGGAAGGCGGATGCCCAGCTAGAGGCCCAAAAAATGTGCGAAGCCATCTGGCCCCATTTTCAGGCTTGGGTACCGGCGATCGCCGCTTGGTACGAAGATAACCGCCTCAAAAAAGCCCGCCTAGCCCCCTAATCACTGCCCTTAAACATTTTCCCCACCGCCCCCACCAACATTTCCCTGGGGAGAAATCGACCTGCATTCACCAATACCTGATTCATCATTCCCCCCGTCACCACATTCGATTGCCCCCGATCGAGGGCCTTGAGCGCTTCGTCTACCACCGCCTCTGGTGAGGCGTAATTCTGCCCGACCGTTTCCCCCAGGCTGGTTGGAAACTCCGCCACCTTAAAGAATTCTGTTTCTGTTGGCCCTGGGCAAACGGCCAATACCTTTACATCAAAGGGCTTGCATTCCTGCCAAAGGGCCTCACTAAAACTCAGCACAAACGCCTTTGTCGCCGCGTAGACCCCGAGATAGGGCAAGGCCTGAAACGACGCCGTCGAGCCGATATTTACAATACTGCCCCGGCCCCGCGCCTTCATCCCCTGTAAGCAGCGATGGGCCAAATCCACCAATGCCACCACATTGAGCTGGATCATGTTCAGGTGATTGTCTAACGCCCCCGCCGCAAATTCCCCATAGGTGCCATAGCCCGCATTGTTTACCAGCACGTCGATTTCGATACCCTGCTGGGCCAACTGCTCACACACTAATTTGGGGCCATCGATCAGCGTTAAATCCTGGGCAATCACCGTCGTCTGAATGCCGTACTGCTGGCTCAAGCGATCGGCCAAGGCCTGGAGTTTGTCTTGGGAGCGCGCCACCAAGACGAGATTGTGGCGGCGATGGGCTAGCTTCTCTGCAAACACTTCCCCAATCCCTGAAGATGCGCCTGTAATCAATGCTGTGGTCATGGGTGTAACGTTTTGTATTTCACCCCATTATGACGAACAGTGTGGCCTTTCCTAGCATCAGTCAAACGACCAGGGTTGAGGGTGATAGTCATGGCTGTTATCCCCTAGGGCCTAGATGGTTCACCAATCGGCAAGTAAGGAGATTGCCGAGAACTAAAATACCGGCTTTCGGGCTAGTGGACTGA
>CAYGVA010000053.1:0-20797 GCA_964353225.1 uncultured Leptolyngbya sp. | reverse complement strand
TGCCCTCTACGGCATAGGCTGCCAGGGTCCAAGGGGAACCGACGAAGCCCAAGACGGCGGCTTCGTTATTCACCTCGTGGCGTAGGGTTTGCAGAATGGTGCGGATGTAGGGCAGAGCGGTTTCAGGATCTAACTCATGAACTGCATCCACCTGGGCTTGGGAGCGAATCGGCGGATCAATAATCGGCCCTTTGCTTTCCACAATGTCAAAGGGAATGCCCATGCCGGTCAGGGGGGTCAAAATGTCGGAGAACATAATCACTCCGTCGGGGCGAAACGCCCGCCAAGGCTGGAGGGAGATTTCAATGGCTAGATCAGGGTTTTCAGACCGATCTCGGAAGGAGGGATATTTTTCGCGCAAGTCCCGATAGACCTTCATGTACCGGCCCGCTTGGCGCATCATCCAGACGGGGGGGCGATCCAGGGTCTCTCCCCGAGTTGCCCTGAGCAAATAAGGCACCTGATCCTGTGCGGCCATTGAAACTTCACCAATGTTAAATAAACGCTGTGGAGCGCATTCGCTAGATTAACATTCTGTGAATCCCTTCCTAAATAAGGGCCTGGGGCAATGGTGCGATCGCACCGAAGCAGGTACGACACTTCACCGTAGAATGAAGGGCACGGGTCGTTTTCAGCCATTTTGGGCAGATTGAATGGATATCGTTAATTTTTTTGAAAGGGCCGAGGGGAGCTGGTTTTCCCAACGCACAACCCACTTCATCCAGGGGCAGCCCTCCGAGACGGGACAAACCACCCTAGAGATTATTCCCCTGGCGACAGACGCCCCAGAAATTGCCCCCCTTTGTCAACATTTTGCCGCTGATCCGGCCACCGTTCTGCTAGCGCTGCAGATCAATCAGGGGGGGCGTCTGGACGGTAGCCCCCAAGTGAAGCAGCAAGGCACCACAATTTTTGTGGTGATGAAGCCAGTGGATGACCCTGGGCAGTTGCAGGGGAAGTTCTTCAGCCAAATCAAGACGGAGCCCCCGACCCAGGGCGACTATTGCCTAGAGGCGGAGGTTTTGACCCTGGTGACCGATACCGACCAACTGCATTCAGAGGAGCGGATCTGGTATCTCAACCCCAATCTAAGGATGCGCACCAGCTTTGCGACCCTCAGCGATGGGTTTCAGTTGGCGTCATTTTGCTCAGAAATTCGCCGGGGCGTGACGCGAGCCGCATCCGGGTAAAGGGGCACGAGGCCATTGCGCCACAGATACTGTTGCCCTTCATCAGTTAATAGGAGGGTGGCGAACTTTTGGCCCACTGGGGGCAACCGATTGTCGAGGGGATAAATCACCGCAATCGGGTAAGCCAGGGGGTAAATCTGCTGCTGTAGGGCCTCTAAGTCCGGGAAGTATTGGCCCTTGCGATCGCACAGGTCTAAGGCTGGGGTGATGGGCTCTCCGGTGGTGAGGGCCAAGGGCTGCACCGCCGGTGAACCCGGTGCCTTTAGGGCTAAGGGATAAATGGAGCATTGGCCACTAATTTGGCTTAGGGGGGCAAAGGCGATCGCCCCCACATCCTCCTCCTCAAAATCGCGAATCACGGTACGCAGCATCTCAAAGGTGGGCAGTAGCGTAGGCAGGTTGCCGGTATCACTGGGGTTAAACCCCGTCTCGGGGTAGACCAAGCGATCAAATAGGGCGAGGGCTTCTGAATTTGCTGGGGCATAGAGCCGCACCGGCATATCGCCCCCCCCCACATCCCGCCAGCTCACAAATTCGCCGTTATACAGCCGGCGCACTTGATTCAGAGTCAGGGATCCCCCCAGGCTGCGGGGCAACCCCTGCCGCCGTTGGCTATAGCTAAAGGGCACCACCATGGCTAAGCCGTCATAGGCCACCACCTGAACGGCGAGGGTAGGGGGCAGATCTTCCACCCAGGGAATCACGGCAAAATCCGCCTGTCCCGACTCCACCATCGCAATCGCATCAGCGACCGACCCCACGGCCTGAAACGCCAACTGAAAATCCGGCTGATCCGCTTCCAATTGTTGATTAAAGGTGGGCAACCCCAGGGTAGCGGGCTGCTGACGGGCAATTTGGCCCCAGGTGCTGCCGTCAAGGGCGGTGTAGGTAAATTCTCCGTCGGGTACTGCGGCCACATCCGCCAGGCAGCACAGCCGGGGCTGAGCGATCGCCGAGCGCCCTGACCACCACCGCCAAAATAGCCATCCCAACGCCCCGAGCAGCAGCAGGACAAAGACCCCCACGCCCATACCAACCCAGGGAATGCGGCGCTTTCTGGTGGCGGCCTCGTCCACCGCGATCGCCTGATCAGACTGCACCACCGTGGGGGGGATCGCCCTCAAGGCTTCACGGGCGACCACGGCACTCTCAAAGGGCGATTCCAGCCGTAGGAGCCGCAGGATAAAGGTACGCAAGGCGGGATCCGTCTCCGGCCAATGCTCGGGATGATTGGGGCGGTGGTTGGGGTCCTCCCGGCCCACCAGCAGCCTAAACGCCACCTGCCCCAAGTCCGACAGGTCATCTGCCACGGTATGGATGGGGAGTTCTACAATGGGCGGATCAAACAGGCGTTCCCATAGGGCCAAATCACACAGATACACAAACCACTGCTGCGACTGCGGCGGTGACTGCTGGACCCAGAGCAAACTATCGAGGCTGATGTTGCCATGGACCAACCCACTTTGCAGTTGTCCAGCGGGCAGCACAAAGCGCTGCAAGTGCAGAAAGATCAAGCTCTGCAAGACCTGATCTAAAATTTCCCGCACCTGCTCTGCGGACAATGCCCCGCCGTTAGCTAAATGGTGACGTAGGGTGAGGTGGGCATCCCGCTGATCGGTGACGAGATAGCACCGCTCGACGCTGTAGGTATCGGCGATCGCCTCGAGCGGAGCCAGGATGCGGGAGTCTTGCAAACGACCATCGGCTAGGGTGAGCCCGGCCAAACTGGTAAAGGCTTGCTGGCGCTGGCGGGCCTCTTCAGCATTAAAAAATCGAGGCGGCAGCAAATACTCCTTCACCACCACCGGCTGGTTCGCCCCCACCTGAGTGCCGATAAATAGGTGACCGGCACCCCGCGCCCGCAGCCATTGCAGCACATGGTATGTCCCCCGCTGCCCCCGAATCTTGGTGTCCAAAATTTGGAGCACCGTTGCATCCGGTGGCCGGGTGTCGAGCACTTCTCCATCCGCCGCCGCCGCCGCTGGTGGAAAAAACTCAGGCCGCAGCTCATTTAAGAGGTCCCCAAGCCAGCTATAACGGGCCAGGTAATTAAATTGAGATAACTGGTTCGCTTGCGGGTAAAACCTGAGGTATTTCCTCAAAAGAATCTTAGGAACGTTTTTCATAGACCCTTGCAGCGCTCCAACGGCATCGTCCCATCAGCTCTTCTCATCAACGAACCCGCGATTAAGCCAGCAGACTGCCGATCAAATGGTACGGTGCCGCCCCCACAACTTAACCCCTCTAGCATTAAATCTTTCCGCTCAGATAATCGACCCGACCCATCCCAGGCATTAGCGTGTTTAGTATCTACGGCAGTGTTCATTCAGATTAAGTACACGCACCGATGCAAACAAGGGGCTTAACCAGCCAACCCACCGCCCTAGGTCCAAATCTACGTCCAAACCTGCGTCCAAACCATTAGCCTTTAGGATTAACCATGGCCAAAGAGGATGTTGCCCGCCTGTTCCGCGCCGCCCAAAATGACCCTGGTCTCAGGGCGCAGCTCAATACTGCCCCCGACATCGCTGCATTCCTCGAAAAGGCAGCCCAAATGGGATATGTCTTTACGGAAGCGGAATGGCGAGAGATGACTCGCTTTAGCGTCGATGAACTCAAGGGCGATCTCTCAGAAATTCCAGGCATCTAGCCCAGTTCCGTGCCCACCCACCGGTATACTGACCAGGGAGTAAATAGGGGCTTGAGCTTTGGCTGTAGACCTGCGCAGCTACGTATACGTCGACAGTTTGCAGTCCCAACACGCGGCCTACATGGGCACCGTTTCCGCAGGGTTTTTACCCTTACCGGGCGATGCATCCCTTTGGATAGAGATTTCCCCTGGCATCGAAATCAACCGCTTGATGGACATCGCCATGAAATCGGCGGTGGTGCGTCCAGCGGTACTCATGGTAGAACGCCTCTACGGCAATTTAGAGATCCATGCCAGCAAACAGGGGGAAGTCCATGCGGCGGGGCGGGCCATGCTCGATGCACTGGGGGTAGAGCGCAAAGACTGCCTGCGTCCCAGGGTGATTTCGAGCCAGGTGATTCGCAATCTGGACGCCCACCATGTGCAGCTCATTAACCGCAGCCGTCGCGGCAACATGATTGTGGCGGGTCAGACCCTATATGTATTTGAGGTGGAACCGGCAGCCTATGCAGCCCTCGCGGCCAACGAAGCCGAAAAAGCCGCACTGATCAATATCTTGCAGATTACCGCCGTGGGAAGCTTTGGGCGGCTGTATTTAGGCGGCGAAGAACGCGACATTCTGGCGGCGCAACGGGCGGTCATGGCCACCATGGAAAGCCTGCCGGGGCGAGAGCAAGGTACAGGGCGGCGCGAGTAAGCTCAAAGCAATACAATTGAACTACAGACATTGTGGGCGCTGATCCTGTGAACGCCGATCAAGGTATCGGGGGCATGGTGCGTCAACCGCCCTGCTGGCCCCTTACCCCTACAATCCCCAATGTCCTCCATCCCAAATGCAGCTCTTCCCCCTGCCGATCCCCTGAGGGATCGGTTAAGATGCTGTATCTAGCGTGGGGCTGCAAAGCATACCCCCCTGGGTAGCGTCTGTTCCCTGTTTGACCCTATTCTTCTGCATCCCTATGGATACGCCTCGGCTCCATCCGGATACCATTGCGGCGGTGCGCGATCGCGTCGACATCGTCGATATTGTCTCTGAGCAGGTGGTGCTCAAAAAGCAAGGGAAGGACTACACCGGCCTCTGTCCCTTCCACGACGACAAATCCCCCAGCTTTAGCGTCAGCCCTAGCAAGCAGTTCTACTACTGCTTTTCCTGTGGGGCCGGGGGCAATGCCTTCAAGTTCATGATGGAGCTGGGCAAGCGCCCCTTCACCGAAGTGGTGTTGGATCTGGCCAAGCGCTACCAGGTGCCAGTCCAAACCCTAGAGCCCAGCAAACGCCAAGCCCTGCAACAGCAGCTTACCCTCCGGGAGCAGCTCTACGAAATTGTGGCCGTAGCAGCCCGCTTCTATGAGCACGCCCTGCTGAGCCCCGATGGGGAAGCCGCCCTCAAGTATTTGATCGGCCAGCGGGGGCTCTCACCCGATGTCATTCAGCAGTTTCAGCTGGGCTATGCCCCTGGCGGTTGGCAAACCCTCTACGGCTATCTGGTCGATCAAAAGCGCTTTCCGGTGGCCCTCGTCGAGCAAGCTGGGTTGATTGTGCCCCGCACCAGCGGCAGCGGCTACTACGATCGCTTCCGCAACCGTTTGATGATCCCGATTTTGGATGTACGGGGCCGGGTAATTGGCTTTGGCGGTCGTGCCCTCAGCGATGAGGACAAGCCCAAATATCTCAACTCCCCTGAAACAGAACTCTTTGACAAGGGTAAAACCCTGTTTGGCTTGGATAGGGCGCGGGAGGCCATTTCTAAAGCCGACTGCGCCGTCGTCGTCGAAGGCTACTTTGATGTGATTGCCCTCCACGGTGCGGGCATCACCAACGCTGTGGCCTCCCTAGGGACAGCGCTGAATGCCTCCCAGGTGCGGCAACTGCTGCGCTATACCGACTCGAAACAGGTGGTGCTCAACTTTGACGCCGATGCGGCGGGGGTGAAGGCGGCGGAGCGGGCGATCGGCGAAGTCGCCGATATGGCCTACCGGGGGGATGTGCAACTGCGGGTGCTGAATATCCCCGATGGCAAAGACCCAGACGAATATTTGCAGCTCCATTCCCCCCAGGCCTACCGGGACCTGTTAGACCACGCCCCCCTCTGGCTAGATTGGCAAATCCAGCGCTTGATTGCGGGGCGCGACCTGCGCCAAGCGGATCAATTTCAGCAAACCGCCCAGCAGATGGTGGACTTGCTCAGCGACATTGCCAACGCCGACACCCGTACCTACTACGTGCGCCACTGCGCGGAGCTGTTTAGCAACGGCGATGCCCGCCTCGTCCCGTTGCTGGCCGAAAACCTGATGGTGCAGGTGCGGCGGCGGCGGCGTGCCCCTGACGGTGAGGCCCCCAGCAAGACCCTGGTCTTCAACCAAACCAGCACCCTAGAAGCGGCGGAGGCGACCCTATTGCAGGTGTTTATTCACGCTGCCGATGCCCGCGACGCCGTCACCACGGCCCTAGAGGAACGGGATTTGCACTTTAGCTATTCCCACCACCGCGCCCTCTGGCGGGAAATCATGGCTTGGCAGCGGATCGAGACCGAAACGCCAACGCCCCTGCTGGAATGGCTCCGCAATCGCGCTAACGACACGCCGGTGCTGGCCCAAACCCAACACCTGTATTACCTGGATGAAAACAATCGGCGGGCGGTGCTGCGGGCTCCGCTGGTGATTCGGGCGGCGATCGCCTGCATTGAACAAGCCTTTTGCGAAAAACGCTACCGCAGCCTCCTAGAAAAGTGGGGGGCTAGCGACTGTACCGCATCCCCTGAAACCCACGCCCAGTATCAGGCCCAAATCTATACCGAGAAGCGCCGCATTGCCGCCCTAGAAAAGGAACGGCAAACCACCTTTGAAGATCTGGCCACCATTCCTTGGGTGGGTGACACCTAAAACGCTACGACCTAGCCCTTGGCAATCATCCACGGACCATCACTCCCGCGCTGACCAAGCCCCATCCAGCAGCATCCACAGCCCCGCCAACAAAATTGAGACCGCCACCGCCGCCAACACCATATCCATACGGGTCAAATTTTCCATTGGCCAACTTATCCTTTGCGGGTTACTAATTCCTTGTGCTCATTGTCTCAGGGCAACCCTTCAAAATCGCCCTAACGTTGACCTCCCCCCTGCCCCATTCCCCCGCACCGTCACTCAAACCCCCTGCCGATAAGGGGCATGGGTGTAATACTTGGGCTGCTTGTCCAAGCGAATGTGGAGCCAATAGACCCCCAGCCCCGACGTGCTGACCCACAGGGGGTCATGGCTGCGTTCCCCTAATGCGGTTTGAATCCCTTGCCCGACCCGTTGCCAGAGGGCATGGACCTGGGATGGGGGACCTTGTCGCATAAACACCCCAATGTGGCTGTAGGTTTCCAGGGAGCCATTACAGCAGGGCACCACCAATTGGGCATCCCCCCGGAGATTGGGGAATGTGGTCACTGTATTGGTGCCTTGACCCGGCGCAATATAACGGCCAAAGGCTTGGGGGTTGGCCTGGACTTGGGCCAAGGCCGGGGCATCGATCACCACACATTCCCAGGGAGCCTCTAGGGATTGGCAGGTGATGGGGGGCGTTTCCCAAAAGAAGGCTGGGTAGGGGCAAGCGGCCAACGCCGCTGTGAGCAGTGCTCGAAATTCGCTGTTACTTTGCAGGAGGGCGATCGCCTCCTGCCAGGTCACCTCATCCGTTACCGAATCCGCTACCGTCTGGCATTGGATCCGCAGGACATCGGCCGCCAGCGATTGACCATAGGCCCGAAAGTGACCTTGGGGAGACGCGGCTAAAAGGGTACAGTCAGGGACCATAGACACCTACACATTAAACCGGAAGAGCATGACGTCTCCTTCCTTAACCACATATTCCTTCCCTTCACTGCGGAGCAGTCCCTTTTCCTTGGCCGCCCCCATGGAACCCACTGTGATCAAGTCTTCATAGCCAATGGTTTCGGCCCGAATAAAGCCCCGCTCAAAGTCAGTGTGGATGACCCCCGCCGCTTGGGGGGCAACCATGCCCGCTTTAATCGTCCAGGCACGGGTTTCCTTGGGACCGGTGGTGAAATAGGTGCGCAGACCCAACAGATCATAGGTGGCACGAATCAGCGATCGCAGCCCCCCCTCTGTGACACCCAGCGCGTCCAAAAAGTCGGCCCGATCTTCGGCGGGTAGCTCTACCAGTTCCGCTTCCACCTGGGCCGAGACGATCACCACCTGGGCGGCTTCGGTGGCGGCGATCCCACGCACTTTCTCTACCCATTCATTGCCGCTGGCCAGATCATCTTCGCTAACGTTGGCGGCATAAATCACTGGCTTGCGGGTGAGTAGCCCCAGGGGTTTGAGCACCAGGTCTTCTTCTGGGGTGAGATCCACCTGGCGGGCGGTTTTGCCTTCGTTCAAAACGGGCAAGATTTTTTCGATGATGGCCACTTCCGCCTGGGCCTCTTTGCTGGTGCGGGCCTGTTTGCGCACCCGCTCTAGGCGTTTTTCCAGTTGGGATAAGTCCGCTAGGGCCAGCTCCAGGTTGATGATTTCTGCATCCCGAGCCGGATCAATCGACCCCGCCACATGGATGATGTCGTCATCTTCAAAGCACCGCACCACATGGATAATGGCGTCTACTTCGCGAATATTGGCCAAAAACTGGTTGCCTAAGCCTTCCCCTTGGCTGGCCCCTTTCACCAGACCGGCAATATCCACAAACTCGACTCGGGCAGGCACAATATCCGTCGAGTCTGAGATCTGGGCCAGTTCCCCCAGGCGATCGTCGGGCACCGCCACGATGCCAACATTGGGCTCGATGGTACAAAAGGGAAAGTTCGCCGCTTGGGCCTTGGCGTTCGCGACAACGGCATTGAATAGGGTGGATTTTCCGACGTTGGGCAGGCCAACAATTCCGGCTCTGAGCATGGCGATCGCATCTGTGAGGGCAAACCTTTTACAGCATAGGAGAGTGAAGGGGCAAACGGTAGCCGAGATCCGGTGCTATCCTTTGGTGTCGATGGGCAACCGATAGGACATTGAAGGCCATGGGTAAGGTGCGTTTGCTGATCACAATGCTAGTGCTTACGGCTGGACTATCCGGCTGTAATGGGTTGCGGCAGTTGATGGGGTTTGGAAACAATAATGGGCAGGGGGACGCCGGCGATCGCATTGGCAGCCAAGCCCTGACCGTCACCGACAACATCAGTACCCTCAGTAATCAAGAAGCGGGCATCGAGGTCACGCTGCCCGCTTCCTGGCAAGAAGATACGCGCCTGCACCCCTCCGCCGAATTGCAAGCATCAGACCCCGAGAAACAGCTTTATCTGGTGGTGGTGGCCGAAGACGAAGCGGCCCTCAATCGGTTTGGCATTAAGGAAAATGCCGAAACCTACCGCACGCTGCTGATTGGCAAACTCAATCGCTTTGACAGTCAGACCGCCACAGATGCCGCCTTCATTGGCAATGAATTTGCCAGTCAATACGAAATTCGGGGCCTACTGGCGGCGGAGTCGCCGGTGGTTTATCTCCACACCACCGTACTCACCAAAAATCGCTATTACCAGGTCGTGGCTTGGACCACCCCTGAGCAATATCAGTTCTACAAAACCGAGCTGCAAACCATTACCGAAAGCTTCCGTGAAACCCTTGATGATCAGGAATCCTAAGGGTTTTGCAGGGAAGCGACGGACGATGGATGCAGATAGGTTTACCCCTGGGCAATCCCCCGTCAACATCAGCCGAAACGCCCCTCAGCTTCCCCTCCATCGGTAGCCCTGCAAAAAGGTGTGATTTGCTCACAACTTGAGCGGTGCGGCGATTGCCCTGTAGCCTAGTAGAACTGCGATAGTTTTACGGCGAATGGAGCCCCGATGCGATCAATATCAATGTGGGCATGGCAACGATGGCTGGTGATTGCCCTGGTGGGCGTCGTCAGTTGGTTGATGGTGGGGGGCACGGCCCTAGCTGGGCTAGATGACGATCGCTATGACGGCAATATCTTTGCCCTCTATGCCGGAAATGGGGCGATCGTGCCGCCCCGGATGAATTTGAGTCAGGCCTTGGCCCAGGACAAACCCACCCTGTTGACATTTTTTGTGGATGATAGTGCCGACTGCAAACGGTTTTCGTCGGTGATCTCCCAACTCAAAGCCCCCTATGGGCGGGTGGCCAACTTCATTGCGGTGATGGCTGACTCCGTCTCCTTTCAAAGCAGCGATGATCCCACCAATGCGGCCTATTACTTCACCGGTACAGTCCCCCAAACCCTGATTTTTGATGCGGATGGGACCGTGCGTTTGGATGTAACGGGACAGGCCAGCTATGAAACCATCGATGATGTCATGCGGGAGGTGTTTGACCTGCTGCCCCGCTCGGAGTCAGCGGAACTGCGGCTGCGGACTCCGGTCAATGAGCTCAACAGTGAATTAGTAGAGCCTTCCTAGGGAGCCAACCCGTTTCTAAAAGCAGGTATAACTAAGGCGTGAACAGCGAGGGGATGACCTTGGCCAGTCCAGTGAAGCTTCTGATTGCCGCCAGTGGCACTGGGGGGCATTTGTTTCCGGCGATCGCAACCGCCGAGCAATTACCCGACTACCACATTGAGTGGTTGGGGGTACCCGATCGCCTCGAAACTGAATTGGTGCCCGAGCTGTACCCCCTGCATACGGTGCGGCTGGGGGGCTTCCAAGGGGGCATGGGTTTGGGTTCGCTGCGGCTCCTGTTCCAAGTGGTGAAAGCCACCTGGCAGGTGCGTACCCTATTGAAGCAGGGGCAGTTTCAGGGGGTGTTGACGACGGGGGGCTACATTGCCGCCCCAGCGATTTTGGCAGCGCGATCCTTGGGGTTGCCCGCCATCCTGCATGAGTCCAATGCCCTACCCGGCAAGGTAACCCGCTGGCTCAGTCCCTGGTGCTCCTTGGTGGCGCTGGGGTTTGAAGCCGCCACGACTCATCTCCCCAAGGCCAAAAGTATTGTGGTGGGGACGCCAGTGCGGGCGCAGTTTTTGAACGCCACCCCCGACCTGGGCGATATCTCAATTCCAGCAGAGGCCCCGGTGATTGTGGTGGTGGGGGGCAGTCAGGGGGCCGTCGCCGTGAATCAGTTGGTGCGATCAGCCGCGCCCGCTTGGCTAGCGGCGGGGGCTTGGGTGATTCACCAGACCGGAGCCAGTGACCCAGAAGCAGATACCTTCCATCATCCCCACTACATTCACCGGCCCTTCTTCGACCCAATGGCTGGGTTGTTTGCCCGTGCGAGTTTAGTGATTAGTCGGGCCGGGGCCGGTACCTTAACAGAGTTAGCCTTTACCCATTCCCCCTCGATTTTGATTCCCTATCCCTTTGCCGCTGAGGATCACCAAGCCTATAACGCGGCTGCGTTTGCAGCGGCCAATGCCGCAGTGGTCAGCCGTCAGGCCGACTTAACCGTCGAGCATTTGCAAGATCGGGTGCTAAACCTGATTAACGATCCGCAGCGGTTAAAAGAAATGGCCGAAGCAGCGGCAAGTTTAGCCATTCCAGGCAGTGCCGCTCAACTCGCCGGAATGGTTCAAAAAACGGTTTCAACCGCGATCGCTTAGGGACACAGACTTGAGGCAACGTCATTTTGAGCCAGGGATCAAAGCCTCAAGCTGCCCTTGCCCCAAAGTGAAGCTGCCGCCCGTCAATCCCCGCCTGAGGATTTGCACGGTTCTGCCCGGAGGCTAACTCAATTATTTAGCCCTCCGAATTTCATTACTGATGGAGAGAAACGTTGAATCATCACCTTCCTATCAACACATTTCTAGGAAAACTGAGCATCCTTGAAGTTCTCGATTGGCACGATAGCCCCCGTCTCTTGATTGCTGAGAATGCCGCAGGCAACCGCTATATTGCGTTCTGGGCTGACGCCACAGAGCAGGAAAACCGTTGGCTGTATGCAGCCGTTTCTGAGCATCAGATAGACCGCTTCCTATGGGGAGAATTAGCCTTAAGGACGATTTATACCGATCCCGAAGATGGGTTGATTTTCTTGGTTCATTCCTCTCTCCAAGCCTCATCCGTAGACGTCACAACGGCTGACGCGCTGGAACCGGATTTATTGCCGCCCCCTAATGACTGTTTGGAAACCGCAGAACGTTTTGGGGCTGAGGACGATCAGGTCGCGACTCCAAGCACGGCTACCCTCGTCCATGGGATCACGATCCATCGACCCCGATCAAGCAAGGCGATCGCGTTTGAATCCCTCGCCGCCGTCGCCTTAAGTTGGTCCAAGCTGGTTCATGCAGTCACGGGTGCGCCGCCCATCTCCGTTGGTGCCAGGGTGGGATCTTTAACGGTTGAACTGCAAACCCAGGCTGGTCCTCAACTCCCCAGCCTTTTGAATCGCCTCTGCACGCTAATCGCGTCACCCACACCGGAACACATTAATGCCACCCTCAGCCCTCAAGAATGTCGATTAATTCAACAGTTGCTAGCGGCACTCCATGCCGACACATTAACCTTGTCGGTCAAACTTCCCTTCGATTCAGACGCTCTGGCATTGGCACTATCCCATGCCAATGCAAAGGCATTAAGAGCAGCGCTGATTGGCCTCAGCCAGCATCGGATCGGGCCAACCGACGTCCCCCAAGCCGACGATCTCAACAAGTTATTCAGCATGCTGGAGCTGATGCAAGCGAATGAGTCCAACCTCGGCTACCACTTAGAGCTATCGCCCCGGCATATTAACTACTACAAGCAAGCCGCGCGCATTCTAGATCTGTTGGACCCCAGGGATATCCTCACCAGCCGGGGACATTACCTAGTCAGTCTCCCCCATCTGGTGGAACGTTACGAGATTGCGATGATGCTGTTTGAGAGTTCGCCGGTTGGGTTTGCTTGGCTACAGCATGCGGGTGTACATACCGCGATCGATCTAGAGCCAGAGTCCGCTATGGCGTTTCTAAATGCCCAAAGTACTGAGCTATCGGCTGCCACCATCGGCAGACGAGCACAAACCCTACGGTACTGGGTTCAATCCTTTCGAGACCAGTTGGCCTAACGACTCAATCACGGGATGGCCGATTCACTCAAGAAACTCAAGCTTTAGCGCCACCAGCTCTCGTAAGCGTCCCTGGTACTACGCTGGCTGAGCGAAGTCGAAGCCAAAACCTATGCAAGATGTCCCCTTCGACTCCGCTCAGGGGACGGTTACCCAGCTCTCTTAGGCATCAACATCCATCCCCCCACTGCATTGACGCAGCTGCCTTAGCTGCGGCGGTTAATCAGCAGGATGTAGTAGAGCAAATTCAGCAATGCATAAAAGGCCGTCGCCACATAGGTAAACGCCGCTGCTCGCAACACCGCCTCGGCCCCCCGGTGTTCTTCCCCCTGCAGAATCCCGAGGTCATCAATGAGCCGTAAGGCGCGGCTCGACGCATCGAACTCGACCGGTAGGGTCACCACATGAAAGAGCAAAACGGCCCCAAAAAAGATCACCCCCAGCCACGACAATCCCAAAATCTGGAGGAAGAGGCCGGCCATAATCAAAATTGGCCCGAGGCGAGACCCCAAGTTCACCGCTGGGACTAGGGCGGCCCGCACATTCATAAACTTGTAGCCCTGTACATCCTGAAGGACATGGCCACATTCGTGGGCTGCGACGGCGGCGGCAGCGAGGGAAGTGGAATTGTAAATGCCTTGGGAAAGCCGCACCGCCTTGGCTCCAGGGTCGTAATGGTCGGTGAGTTCCCCCGCGACAGGCTCAACCCGCACCCCTTGCACCCCCATCTTGCTCAAAATCGTTTGGGCAACTTGCGCCCCGGTCATGCCCATGCGGGAATGTACCTGGGAATAGCGACGGTAAGTCCCTTTGACCTGGCTCTGAGCCCAAAAGGTGAGCAAAAGACCCGGCACCATAAAGACAAGATAAATGGGGTCAAAAAACATGGCTTGATCAATCCAAGGTGGACAGAGTGTTCAGCAGTCTGGGGCGATGCTGACTTGACTTCAACTCTAGCGTAATCCCCTCTAACCAAGCGTTACGGTGTTCCCTACCCACCCTAAGGGTTTTCCCTAGGACGGCGCGATCGCCCATCTCATCCCCGCACCAGAGGGGTCGCCCAGTATGGGTAAAACGACCTAGTGCTGATGCGTGATGGTGGCTTGCCCATACGTTATGTGAGTCCAGACTCAAGGGCTGGCGGAAAGGGCGACTGGAGTTTGGCGAGTAACGCCTCAAAGGGTTGCCAGTTGTTGTCCGTGGTGATCGGTTCCCAAATGGCTTCGATGGCGGGTCGCAGGAGAACTGTTTGGGGATTTGTCGTTCGTAGACGCTCGGCCACCTGAGATAACTGGGACTCTGACACGGTCTGTAAGGCCTGGTGGTACAACTGCTGCCACGGGCTGCCTGGGATGATGCCCTGGGGCAGTTCAGCCATAATGAGAGCGCTCTGACCACGCCATTGGGGTGAAAACTGGGTGGTGAGAGCCCCGAAAAAGTCGTGGTAACCGCAGCCCACTTGACCCAGGAGGGTTAAAGTTTCAGCAATTAAGGTCTCTGCCAAATCATCCGGCAGCGCATCAAACCCCAATTTGTGCACCATGCGTTGGCGGTAATACTGGCTGTAGCGATCGCTATATCCCTCCCAAAGGGTATCTAGGGTGTCCTGCGGAATCACCCGTTGCAAAGGCTTTTGCAATCGCTTGAGATTCCAGCCACAAATGCTGGGCTGGTTTTTATAACAGTACAGGCGACCATAATCAAAATAGGCCGCAGTAAAGTTAGGGTCGTAGCGGTCCATAAAGGCATAGGGGCCATAGTCAAAACTTTCGCCGGTAATCGACATATTGTCGGTGTTGAGAACGCCATGGCAAAACCCCACCGACATCCACTGGGCAGCGAGGCGCGCTACCCGGTCCACTAACTCCCCATAGAAATAGCGATAGCGCTCCGCCGGATCAACCAGAAGGCGTGCCCCTGGGTAATACACCTCAATCACATGGTCTAAAAGCGTTTGCACCAGATCGCTGCGGTCTAGATAATCTAAACGCTCAAAGGTGCCAAAGCGGATGTGGGAGCGACTAAAACGCACCATTACCGCTGAGCGGGTAGGAGAAGGTTCATCCCCCCGCCAGAGAGATTCACCCGTCTCGACCAGCGACAGGGTTCGAGAGGTATACACCCCCAATTGGTACAGTGCCTCAGCGGCCAACACCTCCCGGACCCCACCCTTCAGGGTGAGGCGGCCATCCCCGCCTCGGGAATAGGGTGTCGTACCCGAGCCTTTGGTCCCTAAGTCATAAAGCTGGCCGTCGCTGCCCCAGAGTTGCCCGTACAAAAAGCCTCGGCCATCCCCCAAAAAGGGATTGTATTCTCCAAACTGATAGCCGTGGTAGCGCAATGCCAGCAGGGGTTCACGGCCCTGAAATTGCCCCCAAGCCTGAATAATGGCCTGATCACTGACATCAGTCGGCTCCAAACCCATCTGGGTCAAAATGGCATCATTGCGGAATCGCAGGCGGTGCTCAGGAAAATCAGCGGCGGCGACCACATCATAAAAGTCGTCCCCAATGCCAGCCAACACGGGTTCGTACTCCAGCGATAGCAAAGGGTTATCGCTTAGCGTTTCTAACTCAGGCATTGCCATTCTGTTCCAGTCCACCACAGCCTGATTCTAAGAGGCTTAGGAGCGATCCACCGTTCGGAACAGCCATAGGGTGCAAGCAATGCCCCCGAAATGGGCCAGGAGAATGTTGGTATTGGCCTGAACCACAAAAATATCCAAAGGCTGTACAAATTGGGTGACGTTAGCACCCGCCCCAAACACAGCCGCACCTTGGGGTTGAGAAAGGGCCTTCGCGAGCAGCGCCCCAATAATCGCCTGCCCCCCCAGCAAACTGACCAGCATCCCACCCAGACTGATCAAGAGCCCCAGTTTTAAGACTTGCAGGACCTCTTTGGGTTTAGGCCGTTTGCTGGCGTTGCTGCTCCGTAGCCCCTTGGCTAAGCGAGTGTAGCGAAACCCCCAAAAGGACCCTAAATAAACGGCCAGCAAGCCCACAATCGCCAATAGAAATCCGGTACTGGTGCCGGGGTTCCCCCCCCCCGAGCGAACACTGAGACTGGCTACCGCAAACAACAGCACTAGGCTAGAAATAATGCCTAAAACCCCTTGAATCCAAACGCTGACCCAACCATACCAACGCAGGGCCGTCGCAATCCGGCGCACCGCTGGTGGTAAAGAGTAGTCGAGTTCTCTAGCCATTGATTAGGAAGGCAATACGGAACAAGGTACAAAAGACTTGTAGTTGTGATTTTAGACCATGGTCAGGACGGGGCTTGGGAATGAACGGCTCTGGGGGAATCTCGATAAAGTCAGTCAATTTGCGTGAAACTGGTTTAATACTTGCGTTCCAGAGCAAAACTCTCCTCTATCATGGTCGCAGTGTAAAGGAGCGGTTCATGATTGTTTGTCCAAACTGCAACCATCAGAATCCAGATGGGGCAGTACAATGCGAGGCTTGCTATACCCCCTTGCCCACGGCAACGACTTGCCCCAGTTGCGGTGCATCAGTGCAATCTGACGCCAGCTTTTGCGGGCAATGTGGCTTTAATCTACAGAGTCAAGCCCCAACGACGGAGCCAGAAGCCGTCGCCACCCCAATCTCAGCAGCAGCTTCAATACCCGATATTCCCCCTTTAGCGCCCCCCGAACCGTTGATCGCGCTTGAGCCCATTTCAGGGGTTGTATCGCCCCCCGAGTTCGAACCACCCTTGCCGGTTGAGCCTGCCATGGCTGCCCCTGATGCGGCCCTTTCAGCGCCCAGCGCCCCATTGCCCAGTCCCGGAGACATCCCGGCTCCCCAGGCTATCAACGCTGGCTTGCCGACCCCAGAGCCCGCTACCAACCTGAATGGCTCTACTCAACTGCAATTCAACCAAGCCAAGCTGCTTCATGTGCAAACCAATGGCACGATTGAATTACCAGCGACCCTCACAACTGTTCACATCGGGAAGCCGAATGATCGGCTCCCCCCCGATATCGATGTCTCTGGATTCCCGAATTCTGAGATTGTCTCCCGTGTCCATGCCCAATTACGGATAGAAGGGGATGTTTACTATATTGAAGACATTGGCAGTTCTAATGGCACCTATGTCAACAATATGCCTCTACCCGTCGGCAACCGTCATCGTCTCCGCTCAGGCGATCGCATTGCCTTAGGCAAGGGTGATAAAGTCACCTTCTTGTTCCAATCTTCCTGATAAGCCCTTGCTACTATCTTGGCTGAGTTGCATGCCCTTTTTACCCCGGCCCGCGGTTAAGTAATGTGATTACCCTATCGTTACTCCATCCCCAAAACGAAACCTCGGTTCAACATTGGACCTTTGAGGAAGAATCGGTGATTCGCATTGGGCGTTCCACCGATAATAATGTGGTTCTATACAGTGCCGTTGTGTCTCGACATCATGTCGAAATCCGCCGTAGCACAACAGGTTGGGACGTGGTTAACCTCGGCACAAACGGCACTTATTTAGACGGCAAGCGCGTTACCCAGGTCCCGGTCACAGACGGCATCGTCATTCGTCTGGCGCGTTCCGGACCCAACATCCAAATCAGTGTCGGTGAAGATAGCCACGAAGCCATGCAAGCGTTGATGCGACTCAAATCAGAAGTGGCAGCCCATGCGGCCCATGATGAAGCGGCTGCAACAGCCCAGCACGATAGCGATCACATGGCTGCTCATCCGGCAGAAAAAACCCTCACCTCAGATGATGAGCCGACATCGGGGCGACCCATCGCCTAAAGAGATGCAGGTATAAAGCAATTTCATCGGTCAGTAAGCAGCGCTATGGCAAGGGGTGACCAAATTTATGTGATGCGGGAATGGATCGGGATTTCTAGTGTGTATGAGCACCATGGCATTGACTGTGGGGACGGCACTGTCATCCACTACCGCAAAACAGATACAGCTGAGGTTTCTCGCACCTCTATGGCTCTCTTTTGCCAAGGCAAACCCATCACCATTCAGGTCCAACCGGTGGCCCTTCTGCCCGAGCGCGTGGTTGAGCGTGCCATGAGCCGCCTCGGGGAACGGAAATACGATTTACTCACCAATAACTGTGAGCATTTTGCCACCTGGTGTAAAACCGGACGGAATGAAAGTGAGCAATTGGCGGGTTTTGGTTTGCGGTTGGATCGCTTCAAGCAGGTTGACCTAAGGCGTTTGATTGAAGGGACGACAAGAGATCGCGCCCCCGAAACGGCGATCGCCCTCTTTAAACAGGCCCTCGGAGACATCACCGGAGCCCACCATACCCTACGCACCCAATACCAGCGGGCCAAGCACGATGCCGATACTTGGCAGAAAGTGGCCCAAGCCGCATTAGAGCGGGGACGGGAAGACCTGGCGAAGGCCGCCTTACACCGCAAGGTCACAGCCACCCAAAAAATGAATAGGCTGACCCAACAATTGAGCGAGCTGGTCGAAGTCCAGCTCACCCTAGAGCAGAATCGCCGCCGTTCTGAGCAACGATTGCTTTGAGCGTATCTAAGATCCTATTCAAGGTCCGTTTATGCGGTCCGCGCCTCTGGCAAAATCACCATCGCATCACCAAAGGAATAAAACCGATACTGGGCGGCGATCGCACCCTGGTAGAGATCCATCAGCCGCTGCCGTCCCACCAACGCACTGACCAGCATCAGTAAACTTGATCCGGGCAAGTGAAAATTCGTCATGAGACCATCCACCACCTGCCACCGATAGCCCGGATAAATAAACAAATTCGTCTTGCCTTGAAAGGGTTGGAGGATGCCGGATTGAGCGGCACCTTCTAGGGCTCGGATCACCGTCGTCCCCACCGCAATGACACGTCCACCTTTAGCCTTTGTCGCCTGAATTGCTGCCACGGTCGCCTCCGGCACCTCAAGCCACTCCGCATGCATTTGATGGTTAGTAATTGTGTCAGCTTCCACCGGGCGAAACGTCCCTACCCCCACATGGAGGGTTAAAAAGGCACGGTTAATGCCTGTGGCGGCCAATCGCTCAAATAACGTTTCCGTAAAGTGCAAGCCCGCCGTGGGAGCGGCGACGGCCCCCTGGTATTTGGCATAAATCGTCTGGTAGCGCTCCGGCAATGCCTCAGATGCCGTGATGTAAGGGGGCAGGGGCATTTCCCCCAAGCGATCTATCAACGTCTCTAGGGCGGCACCAGAGGGCACGGTGAAATCGAGTAGTCGCCCCCCCGTGTCTTGATCAGTGGCGGCCACCTGGGCTACCAGTTCAGGCTGCTTGGGATCCGCGCCAAAGTGAATCACCGCCCCAGGCTTCAGGCGGCGACCGGGCTTCACCAAAGCTAGCCACTGGAGGGGGCCACGAGCTTCTAGGAGTAAAACTTCTACCCTCGCACCACCGGGCTTATAGCCGTAAAGCCGAGCCGGAATCACCTTAGTGTCGTTCAACACGAGCAAATCGCCAGGGCGTAACAGGTTGGGTAGATCAAAGACATGATGGTGCCCATGCTCCGTGGGCGAGGTCACGGCGAGGAGTCGCGCGTGATCCCTCGGTTCAACCGGATTTTGGGCGATGTAGCTGGGGGGTAGTGGGTATTGGTAAGCCTCTAAAGAGAGGTCGGCGTCTGAACAAAGGCCCATAACACTTGCAATTGGGTAGAACCCCTAGGGTAGGTCGGGTGGGTTACCCAATGACTGCAATCGCACGATTACCGACAATAGAAACGTACCCATTTAGCAAGGAGGGGCCTGATGGACTATATCTATCACCTCGCCAACGCCAGTCTGACCCTTAGGGTTGTGGAACATCTGCTGGGCAATTCTACCCTGCCCCTTGCTTTCATGACGGTGATCCACCAAATTGACGGATGGGTGATCAAAGTGAGACTGCGCCACACCAGCGACGTCTCAACTATTGAAAACTTCCGTGCTTATCTGGGTGAGCTGGGTATTCCCCACGAACCCAACATTCGCCTACGCATGGCCCTTTGGGGATTAGAAACCGGCCAATCTCCCGTGGATGTGATGCGCCGCTATCAAGTCGCAGTGGTTTCCCATGGTCAACCTGACCGCGATGAAATCGAAGCGTTTAGAAAGCAATTTGTGATGGGTTTAGGCTATTGCCCTGAAACCTTAGCCTGACCGCCGACTTGATCTCCTAGAATTGGGGCAAATCGAGATCGCACGAGCCCGCCCCATGAGTGAAGATACTATTTTCGGAAAGATCATTCGCCGAGAGATTCCAGCAGACATCGTTTACGAAGACGATGTCTGTTTGGCGTTTCGGGACGTTACCCCCCAAGCCCCCACCCATGTGTTGGTGATTCCCAAGAAACCGATTCCGAAACTGGCGGATGCCACGGTGGATGACAAGGCCATCCTGGGACATTTATTGCTAACTGTAAAGACAGTGGCTGAGCAACTTGGCATTGCCACCGATGGTTATCGTGTGGTTATCAACACCGGAACCAATGGTGGGCAAACCGTCTTCCATTTACATCTGCATTTATTAGGTGGGCGATCGCTACAGTGGCCCCCTGGATAGTATTGCTAATTATTTCGAGTCAAGAAGATTCGTATTGAGTCTATTCAAAAAACGAACCTAGATCTCTTAGGCTATGTCCTAAGCGGGTACTTCTACTCACTCTCAAGGTGGGTTATACCCGTACCATTTCTGTTGTTATACCTGGTCATTATTTACTCATGACTTCTACCCTTAGAACTCGCGATAATGCGGGCGCATGGGAGCAGTTTTGCCAGTGGATCACCAGCACCGACAACCGCCTCTATGTGGGTTGGTTCGGCGTTCTGATGATTCCTACCCTGCTAACTGCCACCACTTGCTTCATCATTGCGTTCATTGCAGCACCTGCTGTAGACATCGACGGCATCCGTGAGCCCGTTCAAGGCTCCTTGATGATGGGCAACAACATCATCTCCGGTGCAGTTGTTCCTTCCTCCAACGCGATCGGCCTGCACTTCTACCCCATCTGGGAAGCAGCTTCCCTCGATGAGT
>CAYGVA010000052.1:0-21211 GCA_964353225.1 uncultured Leptolyngbya sp. | reverse complement strand
CCCTCCATGCTGCCTGGACTGAAGACGCTGACGGCAACCGCCGCACCGCCTGCGATGACATCACCTTCACCTACGCCCCCAACGCCCTTGCCCTCAACGCCGCCCGCAACATCTCTAGCCCAATCTTTGAACCTTCTCTGTTTGCCATCAATAATCCTACTGAAGACCTCCTTGGCTCCAGCTATGAGGTCAAAAATGCTATTGATACCTTCCGCGACAGAGATCCATGGAAAGTCATATCAAATGAAGAGGCCACACGCACTGCTGTTCTGGACGCCTTGCCCGACCACAGCGTTATCCACTTCTCTTGCCATGGAAAAACGTACTTTAGTAAGACCCAAGTCATCGATTCAGCCACCCGAGAAGTGGTGAAAGAGTTAGACGTACTCGATAGCGGCCTACTCATGGCCAACAACGAAACCCTAACCCTGCGCGATCTGTTCGACCTCAAACTCCAGGGTCTCCGCCTCGCCGTCCTCTCCGCCTGCGAAACCGGCATCCCCGGCACCGATCTCCCCGACGAAGTGATCAGTTTGCCCACCGGCCTGCTCCAAGCGGGAGCCGCTGGCGTGGTCTCCTCCCTCTGGTCCGTCGCCGACCTCAGCACCATGGTGTTGCTCAGTCGCTTTTACCACCTCTGGCGCACCGACCCCCTCGACCCCCCCGCAGCCCTGCGCCAAGCCCAACTCTGGCTGCGCGACAGCACTATTTCTGAGTTCAAGCCTTACTTACCAAACCCAGAACTTGCGACCAAGTTGGAGAAAGATTTAGGCAAACACCCCTTTGCCCATCCCTTCTATTGGGCCGCCTTCACCTACACAGGTGTATAAACTAGAGCCAAGTGCCATCCCCCCAATCCCCCCATGACACCAGCATCCACCCCCGAGGATAACCTCGACCCTGAGATCACCACCCCAGACCCCGTCGCCCAGCCCGACGACGATCAGGAATTTGGTGATCTAGGGAGCCTGTTGACCTCCAAAGGCATACTGTCGAACAACAATTTTCAGTCCTTGCCAGGCGATCCGGGTACGGCAGTGCAGAGCGATCGCTATATCTGCCCCGTCCCCGACTGCCCCACCGATTGGTTCCGCACCCGCGTCGGCCAAACCCCGCCCCTGTGCGAAGACCACGGTCAGGTGCTGGTACCTGAGGCTCCGCAACCGTGACCACCGCCAAGTTTTTGGAAGGCATTGGCGGTGGTTTGGCCGATCGCTGGCTCGCCACCCTATTCACCCCCGCCTTTGTGTTTTGGCTCGGCGGCTTGGCAGCGGCGCTGCAAACGTGGGGTTGGCAAGAGATTGAAGCCCAATTCACCCAACTGGTCGAGCCCTTACAAATTGCGGTACTGGTGCTGGCGCTGCTCGGGGTGGCGGCTTCCGGGTACGTGGTTCAGCAGTTTGACTTCACCGTCCTGCGATTGCTAGAAGGCTACTGGCCTGGTTGGTGTCGCCCGCTGTCGCAATGGTTGCTGAAGGGGCAAAAACGGCAGTTTCACCGGCTTGATCAACAACTCCAAGACCTCAGCCGTAAGGGCCGAACCGTTCTGTCGACAAGCGATCGTCAAGTCTTGAACCAAGCCTATATTCAAGCCGATCTAGACTTCTCCCAATTGCCAGCTCGGTCAGATCGCCTCATGCCCACCCGCCTTGGCAACATTCTCCGTGCTGCCGAAGACCGCTCTAGCGAAAAGTACGGGCTGGACGCGGTGATCTGCTGGCCCCGGTTCTGGCTGGTGCTGCCCGACGGCGTTAAAGCTGAGCTGTCTGAGGCCCGCAATGCCCTCAACCTCACCGCCCGTCTCTGGCTGTGGAGCCTGCTATTTTGTCTGTGGAGCCTGGGGTTTCAGGTGTGGTGGCCCTTACCCTTGGGAATCATTTCCGCCCTATTTGCCCACCGCTGGATGCTGAGAGCCGCTAGCGTTTACGGCGATCTGCTGGAAGCCAGCTTTGACCTCCATCGCTTCAAGCTCTATGAGGCCCTGCATTGGCCTTTGCCGAAGAACCCTGCCGAAGAACTGCCGCTGGGTAGCGCCCTCACCGCCTACCTGTGGCACGGCTCCGATCGACCCCAGCCCCAATTCACCTGGCCAAAATCCTAGGACTCAAGGGCGTAAATCACCGGAATCGTTCGGTTCCCAGCGCCCTTGCCCCTTCTACCTGCCATCCGCAGTCGGGTTGGCCTCCTTAACACCCCGTTTTAGGACCCCATCCCAGCGGCGGCAAAGTTAACCAGCCGCTGAATCGCCGTCTCAATTTCCTCAGGGGAATTGCCCTGCAAAATGGCCTCGGGCTGATCGGCTGCACACAGCACCCGAATCAACATGGCAATGACCATATCGAATTTCCAGGTCAGCTCCGATTTAGATTGGTTGGGCAGTAACTGTTGTAGCGCTGCGACGAAAGTCTGCGTACTTTCCTCAAAGGCCTGCGCCGCGATCGGCTCAATGGTGGGCTCAGTGCGGCATCGCCCCATCAGGCGGGCTTTGATGCGTCCTCGGCCACCTTTAGCCTGACAAATAATCTCCAGGGTTGGGGTAAACACCGCTCGCAGGACAGCTTCAACGGTGGGGGGTGTTTGCTCAGCCTGCAATGCTGCTAACTGCTGTAGCCCAGCGCGAACGATGGGCTTGGCGATCCGCTCGATCGTGGCCACGATCAGCTTTTCTTTAGAGCCAAAGTGATAGTGAATCGCCGCCAGATTGACATCGGCGGCGCGGATGATGCTCCGCAGTGAGGTCGCCCCAAAGCCTTGCTCAGCAAACAGTTGCTCAGCTGCGTCCAAAATTTGGGTTTGCGTATCACTGGGAAGATCAGCGGTCATTTCCATCTACAGGCTTGGGTTTGGGTTCTATCGCACCGACCACTTTGCTTAAGGCACCGAGGGTTGCTCTGATGCTCTGCACAGAAGCGAAGTGGTTTGCAGGCTTGTCTTCACCGGACTGGTGACTGCTATATGTTGGCAGATAGGAGAGGGGGATAGGGTAGGGTTGATTCTCTAACGGAAGAAAAACTGTCTTTGTTCAAACCGGTTAGCTAAGGCGAAGATTTCGGTGAACCATGGGACGCTTCGACTGGGGGCGTTTGGATTGCCCCCAGACCCCGTCCACCAGGACGCACCGCCGTCCTGGACCTCGCGGACAGGGTTACTGCTGGGCCTTTGCAACGATCGCTTCGTCGAGATTTCGTTGCAGTCGTTCAACATGGCCACGATGTTTGGCATGGCCCATGGGCCATCTCAGCCTTTTCTCTGCTAAATGAATCATCCCTAGGGGTATAGGGGGCTGCCCCTGAGCATCAGCATTGTAGGAAAGCATGCCTTGCGTCAAATTCAATCATACGTTTAAACTAATTCAATCAGTCGTTTGATTTAAATCGTCAAGCAATTTTTCCCCTTAGAGAAGACGGGCGATCGCCATGAATTCTGATCCTGTTTCCCCTTCCCACCCGTTTTCAGCCGATTTGGCTGTTGATTTGACTGCCGATTTGGCAGCGGTTTCCCCCAGCTCCCAACCGGGACTCTGGCCCCGGCCCCTAGAGCGTCAGCCCACCTGGGTTCGATATGGGCTGCTGGGTGCAATGGGGCTGTTGGTCTTTGGGGGGGCCGTCACCGGACTGCAATCCCTAGTGGACGCGCCCTCAGAAGCCACTTTGGTAGAGAGTCGCGCCCTGCCGGTGGAAACCCTGGTGTTAGAGCCCGCCTCGGGTTACTCAGTGCCGCGCATTTATACCGGGGAAATTGCCGCAATCCGCAGCAGCAACCTCGGGTTTGAGCGGGGCGGTGAGCTGGTGCAAGTGATGGTGAATGAGGGCGATCGCGTCACTGCCGGTACGCCCCTAGCGCGCCTAGACACCCGTAACTTGGCCACCCAGCGTCTGCAAGTGGAAGCCCAAAAGGCCCAAGCCGAAGCCCGACTGGCGGAATTGGAAAATGGGGCTCGATCAGAGGATATTGCCGTGGCGGCGGCGGAGATCCGAGACCTAGAGCAGCAGCTAATTTTGCAGGAAACCCAGGAGCAGCGCCGCGAATACCTCTACGGAGAAGGGGCCATCTCTCGGGAGCAGCTCGACGAGTTTGCCTACGGCACCAACTCTCTCCAGGCCAGACTTGATCAGGCCCGCAGCCGTTGGCAATCGCTGCAAAATGGCACCCGGTTTGAACAGGTCAATGCCCAGCGGGCGGTGGTTAGACAACTTCGGGCACAGCTTGAGGATATTGACGTTAACGTCTCCAAAAGTACGATTACGGCCCCCTACGACGGCATCGTGGCGCGACGCCAGGTGGATGAAGGCACGGTGATCGGTACGGGTCAGGCGGTCTTTATGTTTGTAGAAGCCGCGACCCCTGAAGCGCGGGTTGGGGTGCCCGTTGCCGTGGTGGATCAGCTTCGGCTGGGCAGCGCCCAAACCGTTCAGGTGAGCAACCAGCGGTATGGGGCGACCGTGGGAGCAGTGGTGCCAGGGGTAGATGCTGCCACCCGCACCCAAACGGTGGTGTTACCCCTCGATTCTGCGGCGATCGGCAAGATTGAGCCGGGGCAAACGGCGCAGCTCACCTTCGATCAGACGATTCAGGCCGAGGGCTTTTGGCTCCCTACTACCGCTCTGACCGAAGGGATTCGGGGGCTGTGGACCTGCTACGTGCTGGTGCCAGCGCCTGAGGCCGAGGGGGAGACCCAAGCGGGAGTCGAAGCTGAAAACCCAGGCGGGCAAGGGGACGCAGTGTGGGTGGTGGAGCCCCGCGCCGTCGAGATTATTCACCAGGACAGTGGCAGTGATATCGCGGCGACCGGGACCCGCACCTTCGTGAGAGGCACCCTACAGCCGGGGGAGCAGGTGGTCACCAGCGGTATCCATCGCTTAGTGCCGGGGCAACGGGTGCAGGCGATCGCTGCGAATTAAAACGTTACTTGCCGTCCTATTCACCTCATCCTTCCCTACCGCCATGGCTCGCCCCTTTTTCCGCAATATCCGGCTGCTGATTCTCAGCATCGTCATCTTGCTGCTGTGGGGTATCTCTGCCTTTCAGTCGCTCCCCCGGCAAGAAGACCCGACCCTGATCCCTCGCGTTGCCGTGGTCACTACGCGCTTTCCCGGTGCCAGTGCTGAGCGGGTCGAAGCGCTGGTGACGGAGGTTTTAGAGTCAGAAATTTCCGAGCTTGAGGAGGTGAAAACCATCACCTCAACCTCTCGTATTGGCTTTTCCAGCGTCAGCGTGGAGTTGCAAGACGCGATCAAAGATGCTGAGCCTGTCTGGTCGCGGGTGCGTAACCAGATGGAAGATGCCAATCTACTGTTTCCCCCCGGTGCCCTGCCGTCAGAGCTCGAATCTACAGAAACGCGGGCCTATTCAATGATTACGGCCCTGATTTGGGATCAAGACAGCGACCCCAACTATGCCATCCTGCGGCGCTATGGCGAAGAACTGGAGATTCAATTGCGGACGGTACCCGGTACGGAGGAAGTCGAGGCCTTTGGGGTGCCCGACGAAGAAATCAAGGTGGAAATTAGTGCCCCTGATTTAGCGGCGGTGGGGCTCGATGCCCAGCAATTGGCGCAACTCGTCAGTCAGAGCGATGCCAAGGTTACCGCCGGACAGCTCCGCAACCCCAGCGAGACCCTGGCGATTGAGGTGGATAGCGAGCTGAACGCCTTAGACCAGATTCGGCAAATTCCGATTCGTTCTGGGGCCGGACAGTTCACGCGCCTGGGCGATGTGGCTGGGGTGACGCGCGGCATCCGCGAACCGGTCACCGACTTGGCGATTGTTAATGGCAAACCGGCGATCGCCTTCGGCATTCTCATGGCATCGGGGCAGCGCATCGATCTCTGGGCAGCGGGGGCGCGGCAAGCGGTCGACGCATTTCGCGAGCAGCTGCCTGGGGGCGTTGCTCTGGATATCGTATTTGACCAGAGCGAGTACGTTAGCGATCGCCTCAGCACCCTGATCTCGAATCTAGTGTTTGGGGCAGCGCTGGTGGTGATTGTCACCTTCTTTGGCATGGGCTGGCGATCTTCCCTGGTAGTGGGGACGGCCTTACCCCTCACCGTTTGTGCCGTAATGGGGCTGATGACCCTGATCGGCATCCCCATCCACCAGATGTCGGTGACGGGACTGATCATTGCCCTGGGCCTGTTGATCGACAACGCCGTGGTGGCCGTTGACGAGATTCAGGTGGAGCTGCAGCACGGCGTGCCGCCGGAGCAAGCGGTCGTCGATACGGTGAAGTATTTACAAGCGCCGCTGTTTGCCTCAACCCTGACCACCGTGTTGACGTTTCTGCCGATTGCGCTGTTACCGGGCGGCGCTGGGGAATTTGTCGGCTCGATCGCGATGACAGTGATTTTGTCCCTCTGTGCATCGCTGCTGCTGTCACTGACGGTGATTGCGGCCCTGACGGGGCGATTTTTGGGCGGCAGCGAGGCCGATATCCAAAAGGTCCGGCAGCATCCGCCACGCAATCTGGTTGAACGGGGTTTCCGGATCCTGATGAAACCAGGGGCCTGGTGGAATGATGGGGTTTCTTCTCGGCGGTTAGGCCGCTTCTATCGCTGGACGCTAGGGCGAATTACGGCCAAGCCGATTTTTGGCGTGGTGCTGACGATGGTGCTGCCGGTGGTGGGCTTCATTCAGGTCAGTAGCCTCGAAAATCAGTTCTTTCCTTCGCTGAAGCGCGATCAGTTTCAAATTGAGGTGGAGTTTGCCAACCAAACGGCGATCGCCCATTCTGAAGCGGCTGTGGTCCGGGCTCGCGATTTGCTGCTAGAGATTGAGCAGATTGAGCAGGTGCATTGGTTTGTCGGAGAAAGTGCGCCTCGGTTTTACTACAACATTCCCAGCACCCAGCAAAATTCGGCCTACTATGCCCAAGCTATGGTGCAGCTCACCTCCGGGGAAAATATCTCAGCGCTGATCCAAGCGGTGCAGGCCCAGATGGATATGGCCCTACCCGACGCACGGGTGCTGGTGAGGCAGCTTGAACAGGGGCCGCCCTTCAATGCTCCGGTGGAGCTTAGGATCTATGGCCCCAATATTGAGGTATTGCGAGAGTTGGGGGCCAACGTCAGAGCCATTTTGACCACAGTGCCAGATGTCACTCACGTCCGCGATGATCTCACCGCTACGGTGCCGAAGCTGGCCCTACAGGTTGACGAAGCGCAGGCACAACTGGCGGGTCTCTCGAATACAGCGGTGGCGCAACAGCTCGAAGCTAGCCTGGAAGGGACCTTGGGTGGCTCTATCCTGGAATCGACCGAGAACCTACCGGTACGGGTGCAAATTGCGGCGGGCGATCGCGGCGATCTGTCGCAAGTGGCCGCTCTCAACCTACAGCCCGATCAGTCTGGCCAGCCCCAGGCCAATGCGTTTCGAACCGTCTCAGCCCTTGGCGAATTTGAGCTGGTGCCGCAGCGTTCCCAGATTTCCCGCCGCAACGAGCAGCGGGTGAATACGGTGCAGGCGTTTATCACCGCTGGGGTGCTGCCCTCCCAAGTGCTCGGGGACTTTCAAGCGGCGATGGCAGCGCAAGGATTTGAGCTGCCCCCCGGTTACACCACCGAACTCGGGGGTGAGCAGGCCGAAAGTGGCGATGCGACCGGCAACCTGCTTGCCTATGTGGGGCTGCTGGTGCTGGTGATGGCCACAGCCCTGGTGCTTTCGCTCAGCAGCTTTCGCTCAGCGGGCATTGTGGCGGCGGTGGGCATTGGTTCGGTGGGCATGGCGCTATTTTCGCTCTGGTTCTTTGGCTCGGTGCTGGGCTTCATGGCGATTGTTGGCACCATGGGCCTGATTGGGATTGCCATCAACGGCAGCATTATCGTGCTGTCCGCCATTAATGAAGATGAGCTGGCCCGCCAAGGCAACCGTCAGGCGATTCAGCAGGTGGTGATGAGGGCCACTCGGCACGTTTTAACCACGACAATTACCACCATTGTGGGTTTTGTGCCGCTGCTGACGGGGGGCGATCCGTTTTGGCAACCGTTGGCGATCGCGATCGCGGGCGGCATTGGCGGTTCGCCGTTCCTGGCGCTGTACTTTACCCCGGCAGCCTATCTGATGCTGCGCCGACCCGCTCCCAAACACGAAGATCCTAAAATGCAGGGGTCTCACGCGTTGCTGCCAGCCAGTAGGACGTTAGTCACGGACCAATCATCAGCCACCGACACTGCCAGCTGATCGTTGCCATGCTCATCACCGCCGAAGCGCTGGCCGAGGCGATCTGGTAAACCGCTGGAGGCCAGATCGGCCATCCATCCCCAATGATTCCGAGCTGCCACCCCCAAACGGAGGTTAAATATCATGGGTCTCGGCCCATTGCTTCAACGCCGTTAGAAATCCTAAAGCCGTGCGGCCAAAGTCCGTGATTTCGTAGGCGACGGCGATGGGGCGGGTGCTAATCACCTGCCGTGTTACCAGCCCTGTCTCCTCCATTTCTTTCAGCCGTTGGGTGACCATCTTTTTGCTGGCACCCCCCAACTGTCGGGCCAAATCATTAAAGCGCACCGGCCCATCCTTGAGGTGCCAGAGAATCGAGCCCTTCCACTTGCCCCCCAAAATCCGCATCCCTCGCTCAATCGGGCAAGGGCTGAGGCAGGGTTCTAAGGCCCGTTTACGGCCCTCACTGTCGGTTTCGATGCCCAGGGCAATACTCATCGTCTTAGGTGGTTACCAAAAGTAAACTGGTTGACACTAGTAACTTCAATTTATACCTTAGCCTCAGACCACCATTCTGCTTTCCATGGGCCAATAGGCCGAGGTAAACCATGCCAACCCTGCTGTTGATTTTGGGTAAAGAGACCAACGACTTTGCGAAGGGCACCTACAACCAAGGGTTGTTTGATGCCGCCATCGAAACCCTCCAGGGCCGCTACGAAATTCTCACCACCGTGGTCGAAGCGGGCTACGACGTGGCCGAAGAGATTGCCAAGTTCAAGCAAGCCGACGCGGTGATTTTTCAGTATCCGGTGTACTGGTTCATGATGCCGTCGAGCCTCAAGCGGTATATCGATGAGGTATACGCCTATGGCGAGTTCTTTGGTTTTAGCCCAGGGCCTTACGGCTCCGGGGGCTTGATGACCGGCAAGAAATTTATGCTGTCCACCACTTGGAATGCCCCGGAGGCTCCCTTTGGGGACCCCGATGGCTTTTTGGAGGGGCGATCGCTGGCGGATGTGCTCTTTCCCATGCGCAAGAGTCAGGAATTTTGCGGGCTGGAGGAGCTGCCCCTATTCTCTTGCCACAACGTCGTCAAGGATCCTCGGTTTGAGCGCGATCGCGACCGGTATATCCAACACCTGACCACCGTGTTTTTGCCCCCAGCCGCCTAGCATCGGTGCAGCCAGCCAATGAGATTAATGTCCCCATGGCCACCCTCAAGTATTACGTTGCCGACCGTCACGCCACCTGGCTCGAACTGTTCTTTGATCTGGTCTTTGTGGCCAGCATCAGCGTGATCATCCACCATCTCGCCCATGTCCATGACGGTCACATTGAGGCGCAACAGGGCTTGCTCTTTGTGGTCGAATTCATTCCAATCTGGTGGATTTGGGCCACCCATACCGTCTATGCCAATCGCTTTGATACAGATGGCAAGCGTCACCGGCTTTTCACCTTAGCGATCGTGTTTTTGATGACCACCATGTCAACCTTTTTGGAGGCAGACTTTTCGGTCGGGTTTAGCCAATTTATTGGGTTTTATTTGCTGATTCGGATCATTCTGGCCGGGATGTATGGGTCTGCCGCCCATCCCCATCCCGGCACCACCCAATACGCCCGGTCCATGGGGCAAATCATTGTTGCCGGAGCCATGGTGGCTGGCATCGCCCTGCTGTTACATGGCCCCCTACAACTGCTGCTGTTTTTGGGCGGCATCGTTTTAGAAATGGCGGCAATGGTTTGGCTCGGGTTGAAACAGCCCGCCGTCGCGGTGCATCGATCCCATTTGGTCGAGCGCATTGGCCTATTGTCGATCATTCTGCTGGGGGAGTCGGTGATTAGCTTGGTGAACAGCTTGCGCGGCATCGAATGGGGGGAGGGTAATGTCATGGCCGCGATCGCCGGTTTCCTGATCATCGGTGCAATTTGGTGGATCTACTTTGACAGCTTTGATGTGCTGGAGCGGGCCAAGCGCCTCCACCATGGCTTTTTTCTGCTCTATTCCCATATCTTTTTTTTGATGGGATTGGGGCTACTGTCGAGCCTGATTGGCCATGCCATTCTGAATGATTTGGCCCTCAGGGATTTTCGGGTCTTAGCGATTCTGGGCATGACTCTGTTCTACCTGGGCAAGCAAATGAGCTACTTTGTGCTGTTTCCGCCCTACCGCATCAACCTGGTGATTAATACCCTGATTTGCCTCACTATCACCACCGCCTCAACCCTCTTACCCCAGCCCGAACAGATGTTGATGGGTATCACCCTCGGGATGTTGTTCTACGTCTACTCCAATGTGAAATGGACGCTGACAAAAGATGTGACGCCCCTCTTGATCCCCGCGACTGAATAATCTCCGCAATCGAATCATTTGCCGCACAGGTGAACCCGACACTATGACTTCTCGACCGGATATTCATCTCTACACCGCCGCCACCATGAATGGCTGGAAGCCCCTGATCTTTTTGGAGGAAGCGGGGGTGGACTATGACCTCACCGCGATCGATTTCTCCCAAAAGGAGCAAAAATCTGACTGGTACCTACAGCTCAACCCCAATGGCCGCATCCCCACCCTCGTGGATCGGGGCAATGATGATTTCGTCGTCTTTGAGTCGGGGGCGATTCTCTGGTACCTGGCGGAAAAATACGACCGGTTTTTACCCAAGAATGCCAAGGGGCAATCCCAAGCGTTGCAATGGCTGATGTTTCAGATGGCGGGCATCGGCCCGATGATGGGGCAAGCCATGTATTTTCAGCGGATTGCCGCGCCCCAGGGCCACCAAGAGGATTTCTCGATCAATCGTTACGTGGCGGAATCCCGGCGATTGCTAGCGGTTTTAGACACCCAGCTGGCGGGCAAAGCCTACTTGCTGGGCGACGACTTTACCATTGCCGACATCGCCACCTATCCCTGGGCGCGCTCCTATTACTGGGCCAAGGTTTCGGTGGAGGGGTTACCCCATCTGCAAGCCTGGTTTGACCGCATGGATGCGCGACCGGCAACCCAAAAAGCATTGACCATTCCAAAGGCGTTTCCGGCCTTTTTTGGTCAGGGGGATGTGGCCACAGCGGAGGCGGCCAATGCCGATCGCTTCAAGCATGATGTGAAGTAACCCACCCCTAGGGCTGATTCATTTGGCAGAGAAAAGGCCGAGATGCCCAACCGGCTGGGGCTGCTGCTATGCGGGGGCGGCATCGGCTTGCCGCCACATGTAGAGTGCTAAATAAGACCGGTGGGGGGCAAAACGAGCCGCAGTGCGGGTGGTTTTGCGACGGGGGCTGGTGAGTTTTTCCAAGGTTTTGCGAGCCGTGGTATCCCCTTCTGGCCAGATGTCGGGGTCGCCAAAATAGAAGATGTTGAGCATGTTGGCGGTCCACTGACCGACGCCCCAAATCTGGGTGAGCTGCTGAGTCCGTGCCGCCGTTTCTATCCCCCCCAACACCTCGGCATCCAGCTCCCCAGCCAGCGCTGCCGCCGCGATCGCCCCCATCGCTTTTGCCTTTGCCCCCGATAACCCACAGTCGCGCAAGTCTTGGGGATCAGCCGTGGCGAAATGGTCGATCAGGGCTGTGCCCTCAGCGCTTGCCACCACCCGACTCCAAATGCTGGCGGCGGCTTTTACCGATAGTTGCTGACCGGCCACGGCGCGACAGAGCCGTTCTGGCAAGGGCGTATCCCGACGGGGTACTAATTCCAGGGGACCCGTGCGGGCGATCGCCGCCGCCAACTCAGGACTGAGATCTGGGGCGATGGTGAGGAAGCGATCGTGGATTTCTGTGGACATTGTGACCCTAAGCGTCTGAGAGAACCCAACTCGCAGCCCAGCAGACTCAACCCGAATTCCCTTTCGGGGGGCATGGGCTTCGACCTGAGCTCAGCCGAAGGGGAGTTAGGCCGCCACATCACGGGGGTTTGGGGGCTGGCACCCAATTCTGGCTAGGTTTATCGATGGGAGTCCATCTTACTTTGAGTAACCGTGCCAGACAGTTTTAGGACGATGCGACCCTCTATACCTTCAATACCTGCGCCAGTTTCTTAATGCCCAGCTCGATTTGCGCTGCATCGAGCTGGGCATAGCCAAAAATAAACTCCCCGGTTTTTGGCGTATTCAAGTAATAGCTTTGGGCGCTAATCACCCCCACCCCAGCGGTGGCAGCGTGTTGAATCACCTCCTGATCGGATAAGCCCGTCTCAATTTTTGCCATCAGGTGAATACCGGCGTTCTCCCCCAAGATGGCGACCCGTGATCCCAGATAATGTTTCAGCGCCTTCACCAGCACCTGACGGCGCTGATTATAAAGGTGGCGCATGCGACGAATGTGCCGTTCAAAATGCCCCTCGGTGAGGCAATCGGTGAGGGCGCACTGTTCCAACGTGGGGGCTTGGCGATCGCACAGCCATTTAGCCCGATTCACCAACGGCACCCAGGGTTTCGGCACCACCAGATAGCCGATGCGTAAAGCGGGAAACAGGATTTTAGAAAACGTGCCGGTGTAAATTACGGTGCTGTTTGGGTCGAGCCCCTGCAAAGCTGGTATCGGGCGATCGCCATAGCGATATTCACTGTCGTAATCATCCTCTAGGATTAGCGTGCCGGTTTGCTTGGCCCACTGCAACAGCGCCAAACGGCGGGACAACGATAGCGTTGCTCCGGTGGGAAATTGATGAGACGGGGTGACGTAGAGCAGCTTAAAGGGTTGGTGATAGTGGCGCAGGGTTGCCACCGCTAACCCGTCCCCGTCCACCGCGACCCCTTTTAATTGTGCCCCATAGCCTGAGAAGCAACGGCGTGCCCCTAAATAACCGGGCTCCTCTACCGCCACCCAATCGCCGGGATCAAGGGTGAGGCGGGCCATCAAATCCAGGGCTTGCTGGGAGCCATTGACGATGATCACCTGGTCCATGGTGCATTGCACGGCCCGAGCGCGACGCAAATAATCGGCGATCGCCACCCTGAGCGGCCCATAGCCCAGGGCATCCGGGCTGTAGTTCAGCAGGGCTGAGGTCTGTTGGCAGTAGCGAGACAGTAGCCGTCGCCAGAGCTGAATCGGGAATTGGCTCGTATCCGGACTGCTCAAGCGAAAGCTAATGCCCCCATCCGGGTCCGCCACTTTTAGGGGGGTGTCCGCCAAAAGCGTGCTACCCAAACGAGAGAGTTGGGTCAGTTCAGAGGGCGCTGATGGCGGCTGATCCTGTCCTGCCGGGGGCAGATAGTCGTCAGGCAGTTGAGCGCAAACAAAAGTGCCCGAGCCGCCCCGAGCCTCAAAATACCCTTCACTTAGCAGTTGGTCGTAGCTTTGGGTCACCGTCGATCGCGACACCTGCAAAGACTGCGCCAAGCTGCGGGACGACGGCAGTTGCTGATGGGGCTGCAACCGCCCCTGTAAGACCGCCCGCCGTAAGGCTTCCGCCAACTGTTGATACAGCGGCAGGGTCGCGGCACGATCTAGGGACAGAACTAAATCCATCGGGCTTCCAATTGGACTGGTCTAAAAAGGCTAAATTGGCTCTTGAGTCAGGCCAATTTAATGTTTACCTTAACCCCATAGCCAACGTTCCAATCAGGAGGAACCCCCATGGGCCAGACCGAATCGCTACCAGTCACCGATCGCAGTCGCGTCAAGCGGGGTCCCCGCCTCGCTCACCACGAGCGCGCCGTCATTAACCAAATCTTGGATGAAGCCCTAGTGGTGCAGGTGGGGTTTATCGTCGAAGACCAGCCCTTTGTGATTCCCATGGGTTACGGCCGCGAGGGCAATGTTCTCTATATTCACGGCTCCATCGCGAGTCGGATGCTGAAAAACCTGGAAAAAGGGATTGATATCTGCGTATCGGCCACCTTGCTGGATGGGATCGTGATCGCGCGATCGCTCTTTCACCACGCCATGAACTATCGCTCGGTGGTGCTGTTTGGGCGGGCCACGCTAGTTGCGGGTGAGGCGGCCAAGATGAATGCCCTGAAGGTGCTGTCGGAGCACATCACCCCAGGGCAATGGGAATATGCCCGCACCCCCACCCCCCAAGAAGTCAAAGGCACCACGGTACTGGCCTTCCCCATCGAAGAAGGGTCCGCCAAAATCCGTAGCGGTGGCCCCAATGACAACGCCGAAGATTATGCGCTCCCGGTCTGGGCAGGTCAATTACCCCTGAAATTAACCCCAGGGACACCGATTCCCGATGCCAAGCTGGCTGCGAATATTGCCCTGCCTGAGAACCTGACCCACTACCAACGGGGGGCGTGAAACCAGGCAATGCCCCATGATCCTGGTCAATTCTCTACCATCCGAGGCTGACATCCGTCGTGCAGTTTATCGCCAGAAAGCAGGCTTAATGCAGCTTTCACTGGAGCAATTATTAGCACCGTTTCTAGATGCCTGTTGTATCTCCTTGGGGGTGCTGTGGCAGTTGATGTTGATCGGGGCCGATTGAGTGGCTATAACCTTTAGCATGTGGGTTATACAGTTCCCCATGGGAGTGGCGGTCAGGCGGCGGTGACCCGACAACTGACCCTGATGCATTTTCATCAAAGTAGGCTGCAATGAAACTGCCCCGAATTTTGTTGGCAACGCTGCTAGTGCTGATCGTTCTGCAAGCGGAAACCCCCCTGCGGGTTTGGCGGCTCCGGATCACCAAGAACTGCCCTGGTTGCAGCTTAATTGGGGTTGATATCAAAAATGCTGACTTAAGTGGCGCGAATCTGCAAAATGCAGATTTGCGCTGGACCCGCCTTGACTCGGTGAATCTGACGAATGCTGACCTCAGCGGCGCAAACCTAGAAGATGCCCAGATGAATAATGTGACGACGCTCAACACCGAGTTCTGCGGCGCAACGATGATGAATTCCGTCAAAGGCTATTGTCGCTAAATGTCTCTGCCCCGTGAGAGGTGCCCCTTGAAAATCAGACATTCTCAAGCCGCTGACCACATTGCCATCAGTGCTATTCACACGAGTGCTTTTGGGCCAGATCAAGGCCCAGAAATTGTAGACCTCGTCAATGATCTGTTCGACGACGAGACGGCCAAGCCAGTGCTATCCCTGGTGGCAGAAACAGAGGGCAAATTGATCGGCCATATCCTTTTCACCGTAGTCAGACTCCAGCCGGAGTCTCAAGAGATCTCAGCACGGATTCTTGCGCCCCTGGCAGTTGCCAGCGACGCTCAAGGCAAAGGGGTCGGCGGTGCATTGATCAAAGCCGGTCTGCAGCAGTTGGCAGATGCAGGGGTGGCGTTGGTCTTTGTGCTCGGTCATCCGAGCTACTATCCGAGGTTTGGGTTTCAAACGGCTGGTGTGCTGGGTTTTGAAGCGCCCTATGCCATTCCGGCGGACCATGCGGAGGCCTGGATGGTGCAGGCATTGAGGGCTGGCGTCATCGGTCGTGTGACCGGGACTGTTCAGTGTTCAGAGGTGCTCAACCAGCCGAAGCATTGGCAAGAGTAGTCGTGTCTGACACCCACAATGTTGATCAGCCGACGCACTGTTCCCGAAAGGTGACCGGCTGATCCAGACGGGAGACCGCACACAGAATGGGCTGCTGTCGGAGCTGACCAATGCAGCGGCATGGCTGCGATCGCTAGCGGCGCATCAATAGATTTTGCCCACCCGCAGAGACTTTTCCACTCGGGGTTGGGGGGCCGACCAGCGCACCATCCGCTCTAGCAGATGGGGGGCGACCCGGCCACACCAGACGGCCAGGTGGGCCTGCCATCCGACCAAGATTTCGGGCGTCCCCCAATGCAAGCCTTTGACGAGGGCTTGGGCCACCTGCTCGGGGGACATGGGTTGCGCCCCGCGAAACCAGCGAAAATCTCGCACCATGTCGGTATCGGTCAAGGATGGCAGCAGGGCCGTCACCCGCACGTTATAGGGGGCCAACTCGCCCCGCAATGCCTGACTGAAACCGAGAATGGCAAATTTTGTGGCTGAGTAGGTCGCCATGGTGGGGGCCGCTACTTTGCCCATCAGGCTAGAGACATTGACGATGTGCCCTTGTCGGTAGGCGGCCATGCGTCGGGCAATCTGCCGGGTAACGGTGTATAGCCCGATCAAGTTGGTGGCAATTTCAGCTTGCACATGGGGCAAACGCGACTCTAAAAAAGGGATTTGGTGGGAGACCCCAGCACAATTAATCAGCAGATCAATGGGGCCGTGATTGCGCCAGGTCTGGGCAATGGCCACATTCACGGCGATCGCCTGGGTGAGATCCAGGGGCAGGACGATCGCCCGTACCCCCAAAGCCTCCACCTCGGCAGCCACTTCGGCCAAGCGGTCGCCATTACGGGCCACCAGAATCAAACAGCGTAGCCGATGGTGGGCGAGTTCTAGGGCGATCGCGTGGCCAATGCCACGGGATGCGCCGGTAATCAGCGCCGTTTTTCCTTGCAGATTCATAGCAATAAACCTCCAGGGGTTTGGGGCTCCGACAGCGTAAAACTGGCCATCAAACCTGCGATCGCGACGATCTCAGACGGGCAGCGCTATCGGGCAGAATTCAGTACAGTCAGAAACTTGACTTAAAACCAGTCCAGGCAACCGCAATGGCAATTTTGGTCCAAGGGCGTCGCAGCGGTTGTAATAGAACCCGCTGTGCCTGGGGGCATTAATTTTTGAGGATGGGTTAGTCAGCGCCATCAGCAGGGGGTTGAACAGATCGCGATCGCCCCAGATCGGGATGTGGCTGTAGACGAGTCAGGCACGGGATAGGCTGTAGACTAGCGTGCGCTCAGGGGACGGACGATTTTCCTGCTGATCGGGTTCTCTGCGTATCAATGGGCTTAATTGCGGTTCGGGAAAACCCTTACAGAACACATGCTTCAGATCCTCCTTTTGAGCAAATGAGACTGCTTCAACGGGAACGGGATTCAGAATGGTCTGGCTGACTTATCCAGATGACACCGACGTTAGCACCGGGATCAAGGGAGTGACAACATAACTTAATAAATAGGCCAGATCCTTACATTGCGTTGCAATGTCTCTCAGGTGGATTCTGATGAATCTGGTCTCTTCCAGTGTCGCTAAGGCTTGCCTGTTCTGGATTCTCGCGGCTGATCGACGGTTGACCAGGGGCAGCACTGATCCTGAGGAAACACCCCAAATTCAAGCCAATCTGAGTGCGTCACGTTTGGATTTGGAGCCAGATCAAGTACTGTCCAAGCTGAGTTGATGCCCTTCATGGTTCCTTGATCGGGGTGGGGCGATCGCGTTTGCTGTTAGCCCGACTGGGTGGAATTAATGGGGCTGGGCCGCTGCCAATTGAGGAATCTGGGCCAGGTAGTACTGGCTGGGGCCATCTCCGGGTTGTTGCTCGAAGCAGTGTTGGAAGCGATCACGGGCCTGGTCCCAATTCCCCTGACGAAACGCCGTTAATCCCTGTTCAAAGGCTGCGCAGAGGGCTTGCCCCGCCTCACCCCATTCCCCAAAGGTGCCCAGCAACTCGTAAATCTTGACCGGCTGATCCGCCAACGGTAGCGCAGTGATTTCGCGGGTGATAAAGTCTGCCCCCGCCCGCTCGCGGGTGATCGCTGTCAGCAAAATGGTGGTGCCATAGGTGCGGTTGGCCTCTTCCAGCACTTCGGCCCACTTCACCGCTGGCCCCATCACTGCGTAGGACTTGCTCTGGTCCGAGCCAATGTTGCCGGTCACCACTTCCCCAGTGGCCAGCCCCACCCGAATCCGCACCTCTGGCAACCCTTTGCGGATGCCCATGATTTCGGGCAGGTTGCGTCGCAGCTTCGCCAATTGATCCTGTTGCTCTAAGGCGGCGTAGCAGGCCAACCGGGCATGATCCCCAGCCGCCACAAAGGGCGGCCCCCAAAAGGCGCTAATGGCATCGCCAATGAATTGATTGATCACCCCGCCCTGGGCCTTGATCGGGACGGATGCCAGGGTCAAATATTGATTGATCAGGGAAACGAGGCCGGTGGGGGTAAGCAGTTCACTCATGCTGCTAAAGCCGACAATATCGGAGAAAAACACCGTCATCTCTGCGGTTTGGCTACTGTCGCCCTCCCCCTGCTGGGCCACCAGGGTTTCTACAATCCGGGGATCTACATATTGACCAAAGGTGGTTTTTAGCCGTTCTTTTTCTCGAATGCTGGCCACCATGGCGTTGAAGAAACGGGTGAGTTTGCCAATTTCATCCTCGGCGGCAATGGGCAGGTGCACATCCAGTTGGCCTCGCTCCACCGCTTGGGTACTGGCCACCAACCGTCGAATTGGTCGCACTAGGCTGGCGGTCACCCCAAAGGCAAACACTAGCCCCACCCCCACGGCGCTGCCCAGCAGAATCCAGTTAATGGTCAAGGTGTGTTGCTCGTGTTTCTCGGCGATCGCGGCAGCCCCCTCCGTAAACTGCCCCAGCTCAAAGAGCAATGCCTGCAAGCGTCGGTTGAAGTCATCTTCATAGGTGGCAAGCTGGGCATCCAAAAGTTCGGCATCGCGGCGATCACCTTCGGCCAATAAACCGAGAATTTTCACCCCATGGTCATGGAAACGCTGGTGCTCTTGCTCTAGCACCTCTAACAGCGGGATCAATCGGGCAAATTCGATGGCATCGGCGGTGGTGTAGGCCGTTTGCGCTGCCTCGTCGGCCAGGGCGATCGCCGCTTCTAGTTCCACGTCTACCCGCTTACCGCGTGCTTCAAAGGCGGCTAGCTCCGCCTCAATGTCGGCCCCAGGGGCGGGCTCGATCTCGTAAAACTTCAGGACCCGCTCAAAGTGAATTTCCTGTTCTAGGGTATGGATATTCACCTCAGCCACAAACTCCGTGATCGGGGTCAGGTATTCGGCAATATCAATCAGCTCCCCATTCACCCGACGAATGCGTAGAAAGTTGAGGGACGCCACCCCCAGCAGCAGCACCAACATGCTAGTGGCCACCCCAAAAATCTTGACGCCGATGGAGAATTGCAGTCGAGAAACCATAGACCTAGGACAGATATAAGGAGCGAGAAACCATAAGGACATCAAACCGAATCGGGCGGACTTACTTTTGCGCCATTTGCCAGACCCCTTGCCAGTCTTCGGGGGGAGGCTGGTGGCGAAAGTGGGCCAGCCGCTCTAGGTAGAGTTGGGCCGGACGATCATGGGGGCGTTGGGCGAGGGCCGCTTCAAACTGGTCCTGGGCTGGATCCCATTGGCGCTGCCGATAGGCCGCCAGCCCCGCCTCAAAGTGATCCCGCGCGCTGAGGACCGCTGCCGAAACCTGGGGGATCGGCCCCAGTAATTCATAGATTTGCACCGGCTCTTGTTTTCCCACTACCTGAATTAGGTCTAACTCGCGGGTGGCAAAGGTGGCCGAGATCGCCGCTTGGGTGGTCGCCGTGATCACCGCCGGCACCCTATATTGCTGACTGACCCCTTTCAGGCGGGCGGCAATATTGACCGTGTCCCCCATGACGGTGTAGGACTTAGCGGTGTCGGAGCCCATGTTGCCCACCACCAGGGGACCGGTGGCCAGTCCCGCATGGAAGCTAAGGGGGGGCACTGGGCTGATCTGGGCCAGGGCTTGACGCACCTGCGCCACTTGCGCCCATTGGTCTGCGATCGCTTGGCAAGCCAGACCAGGATGCTGGGTTGCATCCACAAAGGGTGGCCCCCAAAACCCCATAATCACCGGCCCCATGGACTTATCAATGACCCCGCCATGCTCCGTGATGGGGTTGGACATCAAGGAGAGGTACGTATTGATTCCCTGCACCCACTGCGCTGCCGGTAGGGTTTCGGCAAAGGCTTCGATCCCAGTTACCGTCATAAAGGCCACGGTCATCACCTGGCGTTCTCCAGCGGTGGGCGGGGCGGTGGTGCTCTCATCCATCAGATTTTTGACGATGCGCGGGTCCACATATTTACCGAAGGTGGTTTCGAGCTGGGCTTTGAGCCGCAGTTGCTCCACCATGGCATTGAAGGCATTGCCAAGGGCGGCAATTTCATCCCGAGTGTTGGGGACCAAGTGGGTATCGAGCTGCCCCTGCTGTACCGCCGCCATGCTCTGGGCGAGGCGACGAATGGGCCGGATCAGCCCTAGGGTGACAATCGCCGCATAAAAAACGCCAAAGGCGACGGCGATCGCCGCCACCACCACACTCAAAAATTGGACTCGGGCCTGGTGCCGCTGCCCGGTTTGAGATGCCTCGACGGTGAGAACCTCTAAGGCCAAAAAGATTGCGTTGATCGCCCCGTTGAAGTCCTCCTCTTCTGCGGCTAATTGGGCTTCTAGGGCGCGGGCGGCAGTGCGATCTCCCGCCTCTAGGAACCGCAAGATTTTCAACGCGTGGTCATGGAAGTCTTGATGGGTCTGTTCAATCGCCTTTAGCAAGGGTTGAATCGTGGCCCAGGTGGTCGGGGTGGTTTGCAAGTTGGGGTGGTTTTCAGCCTGGGTGATCAAAGACAAGGCGGTCAAAAGTTCCTCGTCAACCCGATCCCCACGTGCTTCAAATCGATCAATCTCTGCTGCAATCAAGTCGAGGGCAATGGGCTCTGTCTCGTAAAGCCGTTGCACCCGCTCGAAATGCAACTCCTGCTCTAGGGCATGGACATCAATTTCGGCCACCTCGTCCGTGATCGGCAAAATGTAGTCGGCTAGGGCGGTGATTTCATGGTTAACCCGCCGGAGTAAATACACCGACACCAATACCACAATCACCAAGAGGCCCAGTAAACTGCTGGCAACGGAAAAGATCTTGAAGCGGATGGAACGCCCCTGGGACGATTGTCCTAGGGGGGCACGTTTTGACCGTAGCGCTGGATCCATAGGGATGGGGCTGGCTTGATGACTGTGCTGATATCACCGTTAGCGTGCCCCACTGGTATAGGGGCATGCGGTGCCAGCAATTTGTCTTTACTTCGGCGATCGCCCGCGCCCTCAGGGCATCCCTGCCGCAATCTGTCAGAATGCTTGCTTAGGAAGCCGATCTAGCCGCAGCATAGAAAGGTCGGCATAAGGAGCAGCCTATGAAACGGACCATCATTACCCTCGCGATCGTTCTAGTCGGACTTTGGAGCTGGCTAGCTGCCCCCGCTGACGCAGCAGGCATGGTGTCTGAGGCCCCGGCTAATGCCTA
>CAYGVA010000051.1:0-21752 GCA_964353225.1 uncultured Leptolyngbya sp. | reverse complement strand
TAGCTTTTGCAGCCTTACCTTTGCTGAATGCTGGCTGAAGGGTTGTGAGGAAAGTTCAGGAAAACTCAGGATAAACTCAAGGGCAAGATCGGGGTTGAATTCTGAGTTTCGTCGCAATGGGCTTTGAGGACGCATTCCGCTATGCCGATATCGCTATCCAACGGGTGCGCCCAGACGGTGAGGGGCTGCGCGATATCGAGCGGTTGGTGCTAGAGGGGTCTTGGCATAAGCAGACCTATGAGGAAATTGCTGTCCAGGCGGGATATAGCGCTGGCTATCTGAGCCGGGATGTGGGACCTACCCTCTGGAAAGACCTGTCGACGGCTTTTAGGACAAATGTCAGCAAGAAAAACTTTCGCACTGCGATCGCCCGTTGGGGGCAGCAAATGGTTGCCCTTCCTGATCAGGAAGAACCGGAGCCCCCGCTGGCTGCTGCTGTCGTTCCTGCCCCTGTCGCCACTATCGGGACCCCGCGCATTGATGTTAGTGACTTTCGGGGCCGCGATGACGATATCCGTCGCCTCAGTCGCCTGGTTGTAGAGGACGGCTGTCGGCTCGTGGGGCTGGTGGGCATCCCTGGTGTGGGTAAAACTTGGCTGGCGGTGAAGCTGGCCAATCAGCTCCGAGGTGAGTTCCAGCAGGTGGTTTATCGGTCCTTGGGCGATCGCCCCGATCCGCTGGCCTTGGTCACTGATGTATTGACGACATTGGGATCTGCCCCCACCCCTGGGAATACCCTAGAAAACCTTTGCGCTAAATTGGTCCAGCGATTGGACGAGGCCCCCCATTTGGTGGTTTTAGATGATACAGATCATCTCTACCAAGTGGGGATGTTATCGGGCAGTTATGCGCCAGCCCTGCGGGGGTATGGCGCTGTATTGCAGGCCCTCAGTACCCAGGCCCATCGTAGTTGTGTGCTTTGGGTCGGACGAGAGTGGCCTCGGGGGTTAGCGGCCATGGGGCGATCGCGGCGTTATTCGGTGCGGGGGCTGGCGGTTTTAGACCAGGCTCAACTGCCCTGCTGGCCCCCAACACTCACCGCCAGTGATGAACAATGGCAAACCCTGCATCAGTGGCTCGGGGGGGTGCCTAGCCTCATGGCCCATTTGGTGGCGCGACTCAAGTTTACGGGCTATGACTTGGGCCGCTGCCTGACGAATGTGACCCAACCCCTAGCCGACATTACTGAGTATCTCGATACCTGGCTGGCGGTGCTCAGCCCCGATGAAATCGCCGTTTTGACGGAGCTGGCTGTGACCCACCAGGCCAAACGCCCTGAGGAATTGGTGACACCATTGGTTCTGGACGATGCCTTTACCGTGGTGGAATCCCTGTGTGATCGGGGCCTATGCCGCATCCAAATGGACGATGCCCGTATTACGTTGACCCTGCCTCATTTATTGGGGGCTTACCTCTGCGATCGCTGGGTCCGTGCCTTCCCCACCGACAAGCTTCACCAAATTGTGCAGGGGCTACATCGGTATCCTCTCCTGCAAACCGATGCCCCAGAACCCATACAGCAACAGCAGCGGCAGCGGCTGCTCATCCCCTTAGCCAATGCTATCGGCCAACATCTACCCCAGTTTCAGGATCGCCTCCAATGGGTACAAACCCAGCTCAGCGCCAGTCGGCAACTGGGGCGGCAGCAGTTGGGCTATAGCGCGGGTAATCTTCTGAACCTAGCTCAGCACTGGCATCTGCCCCTGGTAGAACTCGACTGCCGGAACCTACATCTGTGGGGCATGGATCTCCAATCAGACGACTGGCAAGGGGTGGTGTTATCGGGGTCAGATTTGAGCCATACCAACCTGGCTAAACCCCTGGGACGGCATCCAGTGATGGCGATCGCCGCGCTTCAAAATACCAACCAAAGCACCGACCAAAGCACCGTGGCAGTGGGCGATCAGTCGGGTCAACTCCTGCTATGGCGTCCCCAGGATGGACGATTACAAGCCGGACCCACCTTCGAGCAGCTCAGCCCCATTTTGGCCCTAGCCTTTAGCCCGAAGGGACATACCCTCGCGATCGGTCGCCAAGATGGGTTCGTCCAACTATGGACTTTAGGGTCTAGCTACGGCCCCGAGATGCTCACACCCGAACCCATTCCGCCCCTGCAAACCTTGGCCTACAGCCCAGGGGGAGAGATCTTGGCCGGGGGCACCGCGACCGGGCAGCTCTATCTTTGGCGGCTCGACTCAGGGGAATGTCTCCGGTGCATCCCGGCCCACACCGGAGCCATTACCGGCATCGCCTTTAGCCCTCTTGGCCAGTTTGTGACCACCGCTGGCCAAGAGGGTAGCGCCGTGGAATGGCAGATCGATACGGGTGAACCTTGCCATCGCTTTCAAGGGCGGGTCACCGCTTGGCTGGGCACCGTCGGTTATCGACCGGGCAATCAAGCCTCTAACAGCCCTCAGGCCATTGCCATTGGCCGCGACGACGGGCAAATATTGCTATGGGAGATGGCCTCTAGCCGTCCTTACCGGGTGTTGGTAGAAGACTGCGACACCGCCATCGCGGCTGCCCTGAGCCCCGATGGCCAATATCTAGCGGTGAGTGATATCCAGTGCACCGTCCGGATTTGGTCGGTGGTCACCCGACGACTATCCCAAAGTCTGCCCCCATTTAAGACCTTGGTGACAACCTTAGGCTTCAGCCCTGACAACCGCATTCTGATGACAGGGGGTGACTACCATGCGCAACTCTGGCACGTTGCCACCGGTGATTGCTGGCGATCTTGGCAAAGTCAACGGCACCTGGCTACGGCCTTTGCCCTCACCAGCGATTACCAAATTTTGAGCCTGCACCGGGATCAAACCCTGCGATGCTGGCAACAAACTGCCCCCGACCATTGGCGACCCCAGACCCGGCTACCCTTAGGTACGCCCAGCCCCGGCAAGATCGTGGCGGTGGGCGATCGCCACCGGATTTGGGCCACCGGTGATGATGACGGCATCATTCGTCTCTGGCAACCCCAAGAACATCACTGGCTAGGGGAACCGCTGCACCTGTCGGGGGCAATCACGGCATTAGCCCTTGATCGCCAAGAGACCTGGCTAGCCGCAGGGGATAGTACCGGCGCGGTTACCCTCTGGTACTTACCCAGTCATACCCGTCAGTGGCAACAACAGGCCCACAATGCGCCCCCCATTACCCTGGCCTTTTCCCCCCAAGGGGAGCAACTGTTTAGTGGCAGTCGTGATAGCACTATCCGAGGGTGGCACTGTCAGGGAGACCCACAGGGAAAACCCATCGCTCAGCTGACCGGTCACCTGCGACAGGTGCACTGCCTCTGGGCTTTACCGGCAGGCAAACAACTCCTCAGTGGCAGTCAAGATGGCACAGTCTGCCTCTGGGATGTGGCTAGCCAAACGATTCAGCACCAATGGCAGCCACAAAACCAGTTGATTTATGGGGTGACGGTGGATGATCAGGGCAATCCGCTCGCGATCTCAGGTACCGCTCAAACCCTAGAAGTATGGGATATCCGTCGCGATTGCCACCGCTTTACCCTCACTGACGAGGGCAGTAACCTTTGGCATGTTAGCCTCAGCCCCGATGGCCAACTGCTGCTCAGCGCCAGCCAGGAAGGCAACATTCACCTCTGGCGAGTTACCACTGGCGAGCATTGTGCGGCACTACGGGTTGATCGACCCTATGAAGCGATGGAAATTGGGGGCTGTACGGGCCTTAGCCCCGTGGAGCAAGTCATTCTACAGACCCTAGGGGCAATCAACTGAAATGTGAATCCCGTAAAAACGGACACAGTCAACTTGTTTTTACATTTGTTAATATACAGATGTCGGATAGGTTCACCGATCTTCAGCGAGGAGGATGCGTTCTAATGGATATACCCACAGGGCTAAGCTTAGAGCAGCAATTTAACCTGACGGTTTATGAAAAGCAGATTGAAGGCTTAAGTGCCGAGCAGGCTCAGGATTATTTGCTGCAGGTCCTCCGGCAGCTTATGGTTAAAGACAATATGATCAGCCATTTATTAAAGGATGGGCTGAGCAAATCGTTTTGAGAACGGTGGTTTATGGAAGCTGCCAAATCATTTGGGCAATGCACCACCCAGCCGACCGATGGGGCGAGAATATTAGCCCCATCGGTCGGCTGCAAACAAAATGCTAGGTTGAATGCGTTCCGAGTTGACATCGAAATGCATCTCAGTCGGATTGGGTTTCTGCAGCAGCTTAAATCGCTCATGGGTTAGCGCCCTGAGTCGATGGATGGCGGTGCTGTAGCGCCTACCTAAACTGTTCAAAATGAGTCCGCATTACCATGACGACCGGAGCCAAAATGAACTGGATGATTTCAGTGGCATTTGCATAGCTCATAGCCACAACAATTAGGCTGGCAAAAGCGCCGAGGCAGATCGCGATCGCGCTAGCCGGTAGCCAGACCCAACTCGATTTCAGCGATTTCCGTAGGGCTAAATGCTGGAATAGGACCAGGGCTAGGGGATAAATCACCACAGAAAGCAATAGCCATCTGTCGAAAGACGCTATAGATGAAATCGCGAAGGTAGAGACCACCATGGTCCAAAGGCTGGCCATGATCCAACCTTTGAGAATCGGCAGTCTTGGCCGTAAGACCATGCCCTGACCACCGGCAATCATCAGGGTCCAAAGCGGTATTAAAATGGCTAACCAGTGGTCTACCGGCGCTTTGATCAGCCCAGAGATCAACACCGTCAGCAGACCATAGCCCAAGAGATTGGCTGCCATCCAATGCATCACCAACTTTTTGGACGTAATCAAAGAGGATTGAGGATTCGTCATGGTGGTCAAAACTAACCCAAACTGGGTGTATCGAGCGGGACAACGATTAGCAAGCTACTGTGTTGTGGCAACCCTTCCTTTGACGGCCATAGCCCAGTCGGCCCCACAACTCCCTCCAGGATGGCATCTGCATGGCGACCGGCTGGAATGTACCTATGAATTGGCCAACTTTATTGAGTCGGTGGTGTTTGTGGCGCAGCTCATCACGCCAGCCGAAACCCTAGGGCATCATCCTGATGTAACCATTGCTTATAATCGCGTTTCTCTCTCACTCACCACCCATGATGCCGATGGCCTCACGGATCTGGATTTTCAACTGGCTGAGGAAATCCACAAAATTGCCCGTTATCAAGCTACGCCCCTCAGTTGCCTAACGGTCGAATGAAGTGCGGTTTGGGTGAGTTTGGGTAAAAATTTGGCAAGATCGATGGTAGACACTGCTGTAAAGTCGCAGTGAGTCGTCCATTTCCGCTGAGAGTTAGGTTTGTCATGGCTGATCCGATCCCGCCGATTACCCTTCCCCCAGCCGCCAACCCCGAGCAAGAAGGGCTGTGGCTGCGGGCCACCCTGCATCAGTGGCTCGACGATGAGTTTTTGCCAGAGGCGGTGAACGGCGATATCGCCACCCGTGCCTCTCAAGTCTTTGTGCGTCAGCGTATGGAAGGGGAAAACGACCTGGGTTCTCTGGTGATTGCCATTTTGACCGAAATGCAGGGGTTTGATTTTTCCCAGAGTTTCTATGGCGAATTTGCGATCGCCAATGCCGTTAGCGATTTACTCCTAGATAGCCTCGGTATCGATCGCTGTTGCGGTGCCAACTAATGTGCGCCCACGCCCCTAGCCCTGCAAAAGTTCCGTCCGTTCTGCCACCTGCTTGAGGCGCTGGAGCTGGGCTTCCATATCCTGCTGGGTCCATCGCGCCGCCACCCAGTCAAAGCCCCAGGCCACCAGCGGATTTGGAATGGAGAATTCAAAGCGGTTTAACAGGTGGGTGCCGACATCAGTGGGTTGGCATTCCCAGCGATCGCACCCCTGAAAAAAGCCGTCAAACCCCCAAACAATCAGACCGGGCTGCCGTTCGACGACCGTGCTAACCAGGGTGGGGGCGAAGAGCGGTAGATTTACAATGAACCGGCTCTTACCCCCCAAATTGGTATCCCAGGTGGCGTCAAACGGTTCACAGCGGAGGGCCGGGTTGAGCCACTGATGCATCAGGCGTTGATCTGTGATACATCGCTCGACCGTAGTTGCACGGGCAGGGATTGTGATGATTTGCTCAAAAATGCGAGGCTCTGCCATGGGCTATCCACTCATCGAGGAGGTCTGAAACATGTCGTCTAAACCACGCCTAGCGACTCATTGGGGCCGTTTGCAAAATGTCTTCTACTCCACTCAGAGAAATTTTGTTTTGTATTAATAGTAGTTTCACGTCAATATCTTAAGGGGATATTCACCCTTAGGATGAACCCAAATGGGGGTATCTACCGGTAGGATGCCCCAAGCTGGTCTTTTGGAAGGTCTTGCGAGACTTAGATCGTTGACCACTGCTGACTAACACCTGCTGTTTATGGAAATTTCTGTGGATTCACTTAGCCTAATTGCCATGTCCCACCTGCCGCCGCCATCACCCCCACTGGCGCAGCTTGACATGGGTCCAATGGATCGCTTTTTGGGGGAACTCAGTGGAACGTTGGGGAGTTTTCTACCCAGCTTGCTATCGGCGATTGTGCTGCTGGTTGGCGGCTGGATCGTCGCGACCATTGCTGCCTTAGTGGTAAAAGGCGTTCTTAAGCGCACCAATTTAGATAATCATCTCGCCAAGATGATTTTGGGTAAGGCCCCTGATCAAGAGGTTCCGATTGAGACCTGGGCGGCCACTGCGGTCTATTGGCTGGTAATGACCTTTACGCTGGTGGCATTTCTCAATGCCCTTAGCCTCGAAGTCGTTTCGGAACCCTTAAACAATTTTCTCCAGCAAATCTTCCAGTACTTACCCCGCATTGGGGGAGCCGCTGTGTTGCTGGCGATCGCTTGGGCCACCGCTACCGTGGTCAAGGTTCTAATTACCCAAGGGCTAGCCCGGTTTAACTTAGATGATCGTCTCGCCGAACAAACGGGTCAAGCGCAGAGCCCATTTGTTCTCAATGAAACCATTGGCAACATCCTCTACTGGTTCATTTTCCTACTCTTCATTCCCCTGATTCTGAGTGCCCTTGATCTGCCAGGGCTCTTGACACCGGTTGAAGGTCTGATTAATCAGTTCTTGCAAGCGATTCCCCGGATTGCAACCGCCAGCATCATCTTGGTCATTGGCTGGCTGATCGCCCGCGTGGTGCGGGGCATCGTCACCAATCTCCTCAAGGCCACCCGTGCCGACGAGATTGGTACCAAAATTGGTCTGTCCACCGCGACAGAAGACGGCGTCTCTTTGTCTGGCCTGATCGGCACCATCGTCTACGTGCTGATTTTGCTGCCCTCGACGGTGGCTGCCCTCAACGAGTTAGACATTGAGGCTATTTCGGGACCAGCCATTTTAATGCTGGAGCAGATTTTGGCCGCCATTCCCCAGATCATCACTGCGGGTTTGGTGCTGATCGTGTTCTACGTGATTGGCCGGTTTGTATCTGAGCTGCTGACCAATGTGTTGTCTAGCGTCGGCTTTGACAATATTCTCGGCATTCTGGGCTTGCCAGAGCTGTCTAACATCGCCACGGCTGATGCCCCAGGGCTAAATGCCGAAGGCCAGCCCGAAACCAGCGTTCAAGGGAATGTAAAAACCCCCTCTGAAATTGCCGGTCTCTTGGCATTGGTGGGGATTGTCCTCTTTGGGGCAATCACTGCGACGGAAATCTTGCAGTTTGCAGCCCTCACCAACATTGTGCAGGCCATTCTGCGGGTATCTGCGCAAGTATTGAGTGGCCTCTTGGTCTTTGCCGTCGGCCTCTACTTTGCCAACCTAGCCTTCCGGTTGATTCGTAGCATGGGCACCAGTCAATCCGCCTTCTTGGCCCAAGCTGCCCGCATTGCCATCATCACTTTGGTGGGGGCCATGGGTCTTCAACAAATGGGTGTGGCGACCGACATCGTCAACCTTGCCTTTGGCTTGTTGCTCGGGGCCATTGCGGTGGCGATCGCCGTTGCCTTTGGTCTGGGTGGCCGAGATATTGCTTCTGAGCAAATGAAAGAATGGCTGAACAACTTCAAAAACGGCTAATAGCCACAGGGTACTAGTCACCCTTTCCCCGAAGTAACAATCCCCCTTGACCTATTTGAAGGGTCAAGGGGGATTGTGCTAAATATCCGTGCTAAATGTCATCATCGTCATCATCGTCATCATCGTCATCGAGCACATCATCGATGGTGACCGGCTCTTGGTATAGCAGGATGGTAAAGGTGACCGTTGAGCCTAAGTCATCCCCCATGCTAATGAACTTTACGACCCCGCCCATGCCCTCCACCAGCTTTTGGGAGATGGCCAGCCCTAACCCCGTACCACCGTATTGACGGGTGCGTTCCCCATCCACCTGACTAAAGGTTTGAAAAAGCCGATCTTGTTTTTCTAATGAAACCCCAATGCCCGTATCAATCACGCTGACCTTGACAAATCCGGGCCAGATTTGCTCCTGGAAGTCAGCTTTTTGCAGCTTGATTTCGGCATTAATAGTGACGCTACCCTCATGGGTAAATTTGATCGCGTTACCCACCAGATTCAGGAGCACCTGTAGCAACCGCTGATAATTGCCATTGACGATGATTTCGTCGCGGGTCTTGGGCAAGTTGATGTCAAAATACAGCCCCTTACGTTCAGCCTGGGGACGGGTAAAGTTATCAACGGCTTGAAAGAGTTCTTTGAGATTAAAGGGTTTCAGATCGATTTGCATTTTGCCCGCTTCGATCTTGGCGATGTCCAACACATCGTTGATGAGATTTAGCAAGTGCAGTGCCGACTTGTGGGCCTCTTCAATAAACTCCTGCTGCTCCTCAGGGTCATCGGCCATGCCGTCTAAAACCAGCTTCAGGAAGCCGATCATGCCGTTGAGTGGGGTCCGCAACTCATGGGAGGTATTGGCCAAAAACTCACTCTTGAGGCGAGAGGCTTCTTCCGCCTGGTGGCGGGCCTCTTCTAATTCCTCGTGTTTTTCCCGCAGTTGTTGGTTGCTGTTTTGGAGTTCGGTCGCGAGGGCCTCGCTTTCACCAAAGAGGCTGGCGTGGGCGATCGCGGTGCCTACTTGATCCGCCAGTTCGCTGACCAGCTCTAAATCTTCTGAATCCCAGGTATCTTCCTCATCGGCGAGGTGCATCACAATCAACCCATTGGGCTGATCTTGGTAGCGCGTCGCCACCACCAGCATCGGACCCAGATCGAGGGTGGTTTCTGGCACCCAAGCTTCGACAATGGGCTGAGGAGAGGTCAGAGCCTTACTCAAACAGGGGTATTGCTCAAGGGATAGGGTTTGCCCTTGCCAGCCCGCCAGCTCCGGCTGGCAACATTCGGCGACCACCTGCATGCTCGTATCGCCAGGTTGGTAGGCGGCAATCAAGCCTCGATCCACTGAAAAGATCGCTCCCAAACCATCCACTGTTTGTTTATAAATGGTTTCTAGATTGAGGGTGCGACGAATTTTCCAGGTGAGTTGGGTGAGCTGACGGCTATGGTCTTGGGGGTTTTGAGAGGGTTGTAAATCGTCACTGGTGGATACCTGCTGAACCTGCATCAGGCCCAGCAAGGTTGCTGAGACATCTCCCATGGGCGGCAAGGGATGGAGATGTAGGCTGCCCCGAAGCTGATAGGCTTCTAGCACCAGTTCGCAGGGCAGGGTCGCAGTCGCCTGGGCGGTTGGATGCTCAAGGGCAGTGGTGATGGTTGCCCGTAGCGAGTCCCTCACCAAATTCACCAGGGGCTGGCCCAGAAATTGGCTAATGCCGAGACCACAATGCTCTGCCAAGGGCCATCCCAGGGTCAGCAGTCGCCCCTCAGCATCAAGGGTAAAGACTAAGTCAGGGTTGCGCAGTCGCTCTGGTTCCGGTGGCATACCGCCAGCGGGAATCGGATTCTCCAGGAGGGCGGCATCCTCAGGAAAAGATGGGGAGGCGGCAAAGGCAGTCATGGTCAGGCCCTGTAGAAGCAGATGGAAAAAATTGAGGACAGTTCATGAATCCTTCGGGAACTCTCCTCCGCAGGCTCGCGGTAGTAGACCCAGCCTGGTTCCAAATTGCCCAAATCTCAGGAAATACTGTCAGGGGGAAATGATTAGGCCCATGCTAGCAGGCCCCTGCCTAGCTAGAATAGCTAGCTCAACATCCCTTCTTCATAATCGTTATCTTTAATCTTTGCGTCTGAAGTCGTGACTTCTAGGACCACTTTCTGACCCTAGAGACACTTCCCCTTAAGATAAATCAAAGGCTATTGGACGATGACCCCTCCTCTATGACCGACGCACCCGTTTCTAAGATTCGCAATTTTTGCATCATTGCCCATATTGATCATGGCAAGTCGACGCTGGCCGATCGCCTTCTCCAAAAAACCGGGACCGTGAGCGATCGCGACATGAAGGCCCAGTTCCTAGACAGCATGGATCTAGAGCGGGAGCGGGGCATCACCATCAAGTTGCAGGCGGCCCGGATGAACTATGTTGCCCGCGATGGCCAAGACCACGTTCTCAACTTGATTGACACCCCTGGCCATGTGGACTTTTCCTACGAGGTGTCGCGATCCCTTGTGGCTTGCGAAGGGGCCTTGCTGGTTGTAGATGCCTCCCAGGGGGTAGAAGCCCAGACCCTGGCTAATGTTTATTTAGCCATTGAGAATAATCTAGAAATTATTCCAGTGCTCAACAAAATTGATTTGCCGGGGGCGGATCCAGATCGCATCAAGCGAGAAATCGAAGACATCATTGGGCTCGATTGCAGCAACGCCATTTTGGCCTCGGCGAAGGCGGGCATCGGCATTGATGAAATCTTGGAGGCGATCGTCTATTTGGTGCCTCCCCCAGCTGACACGGTGACAGAACCCCTCAGGGCTTTGATTTTTGATAGCTATTACGATCCCTATCGGGGGGTGATTGTTTACTTCCGAGTGATGGATGGGACGTTGCGCCGGGGCGATCGCATTCGGCTGATGATCTCCGGCAAGGAGTACGACATTGATGAACTGGGCGTGCTCTCTCCCAATCAGATCAAAGTCGATGAGCTCCACGCAGGGGAAGTGGGCTATGTCTCGGCGGCGATCAAATCGGTGGAAGACGCTCGGGTCGGTGACACCATCACCCTTGTAAAAGCCCCTGCAGTCGAACCTTTGCCGGGTTATGTAGAAGCCAAGCCCATGGTGTTTTGTGGGCTATTTCCCACCGACTCCGATCAATTTGAAGATCTGCGAGAAGCCCTAGAAAAGCTGCGCCTCAGTGATGCCGCCCTGCAATATGAGCCCGAAACCTCCAGCGCCATGGGGTTTGGTTTTCGCTGCGGTTTTTTGGGGCTGCTCCATATGGAAATTGTCCAGGAGCGCCTAGAGCGGGAATATAACCTGGACCTGATCACCACTGCCCCCTCGGTAATCTATCGGGTCACCCTGATCGATGGCACTGTGGTCGAAATCGACAACCCCAGCACCCTGCCGGATCCCCAAGAACGAGAAAGTATCGAAGAGCCCTATGTGCGGGTAGACATGATTACCCCCGAGGAATTTGTGGGCGCGCTGATGGAGCTGTGTCAAGGGCGTCGGGGGGACTTCAAAGATATGAAGTACCTGGCCCAGGGCCGTACCTCTTTAATCTACGAATTGCCCCTAGCGGAGGTGGTGACTGACTTTTTTGATCAGCTCAAGTCGCGATCGCGCGGCTACGCCAGCATGGAATATCACCTGATTGATTATCGCGAAAACGCCCTAGTGAAACTGGATGTGCTGATTAACGGAGACGCTGCCGATCCCCTCGCCACCATCGTCCATCGCGATAAGGCTTACTTTGTGGGCAGAGCCTTGGTCGAAAAACTCAAGGAACTCATTCCCCGACACCAATTTAAGATTCCGCTACAGGCGGCGATCGGCAGCCGGATTATCGCCAGTGAGAGCATCCCAGCCCTACGCAAAGATGTTTTGGCTAAATGCTACGGCGGCGATATCTCCCGCAAGAAAAAATTGCTCAAAAAACAGGCCAAAGGCAAAAAGCGTCTCAAGTCTATCGGTACCGTCGATGTGCCCCAGGAGGCGTTTATGGCCGTGTTAAAGCTCACTTGATCGGCCACGCATGGAGGCACAGCAGCGGTCCAATGCCGAGATGTTCCAGGGCTGATCATTTACCGGTAATGGGCGGCTAGGGGCCAGGGAACAGCCTTAATATTTGGGCTTTGCCAACCCCTGTCCCCTCAAGACACCGATCGCAATTCGTCCGCTGATAGTGCCAGACACTCTGATACCGATCCGCAGGTTTTGGGTATTCCTGTAGATAGCCTCAGATGCCCTTCAGAACACATCCCTATGCGAATTTTAGTGACCGGCGGTGCTGGTTTTATTGGCTCCCATTTGATCGATCGTCTGATGGAGGCCGATCATGAGGTGCTTTGCCTCGATAACTTTTTCACAGGCCACAAACGTAATATTCAGAATTGGTTCGGCAACCCCCGCTTTGAACTGATTCGCCACGACATTACCGAAGAAATTCGGCTAGAAGTGGACCAGGTTTATCACCTGGCCTGCCCTGCATCTCCGGTCCATTACCAATACAATCCTGTCAAAACAAGTAAGACCAACTTTCTTGGCACCCTACATATGCTGGGGTTAGCCAAGCGTGTCAAAGCGCGCTTTCTGTTGGCCTCTACCTCTGAGGTATACGGAGATCCCGAGGTCCATCCCCAAACCGAAGATTATCGGGGCAATGTCAACACGATCGGTATTCGGAGTTGTTATGACGAAGGCAAACGGGTTGCAGAAACCCTTGCCTTTGACTATCACCGCCAAAGCGGGGTAGACATTCGAGTGGCGCGGATTTTCAATACCTACGGTCCCCGGATGCAGGAACACGATGGCCGGGTGGTCAGCAATTTTATCGTCCAGGCCCTGCAAGGCACCCCCCTTACGGTCTACGGCGATGGCTCCCAAACCCGCAGTTTTTGCTACGCGTCTGACTTGGTCGAGGGGCTAATGCGATTGATGAATGGCGATAGCCAAGGTCCCATTAACTTAGGTAATCCCGACGAATACACCATTTTGCAACTGGCCGAGGCCGTTCAAAAAATGGTCAATCCGGATGCGGAGGTGCAGTTTAAACCCCTGCCCCAAGATGACCCTCGCCGCCGCAAGCCAGATATTACCCGTGCTAAGACTGCTTTGGGTTGGTCACCTAAGGTACCCCTAGAAATTGGCCTCCAGAAGACCATTGATGATTTCCGAGCCCGACTGTCGGCACCTGCGCCCAGTTTGCCAAAGTCAACAGCGGCATCCTGAGCCCCTGTCGCCCATCAGTAACCGTTACTTGCGGTGCCGATTACTGGTGCAAGACCGTCAAAATTCACCGCTCCGATCAGCCCCCTCTCAGGTGTGGGCATGCTAAGCCCAGTGGGGATTGTTCTGGGATAGGTTTTGATTTAACAGTTTCCCTTTAGTGCGATTGAGGATTTAAGCCCTATGCGTGTTTGTGTTATTGGAACCGGTTATGTTGGCTTGGTGACCGGTGTGTGCCTCTCCCATGTGGGCCATGACGTCATCTGTGTTGACAACAATGAAGAGAAGGTCAAGCTGATGACGTCGGGGCAGTCCCCGATTTATGAACCTGGTCTCTCAGAACTGATGCAGTCTTCTATGGCGGCCAAACGTTTGAACTTTACCAGTGACTTAGCCGCTGGGGTGGAACATGGCGAGATTCTTTTTATCGCCGTCGGCACACCGCCCCTACCCACGGGCGAGAGCGACACCCGCTATGTGGAAGCGGTTGCCCGTGGTATTGGAGAGCACCTAAACGGGGGCTACAAAGTCATTGTCAATAAGTCCACTGTCCCAATCGGGTCCGGTGACTGGGTTCGCATGATTGTGATGGATGGCATTGCTGAGCGTAAGAAAACCCTCGTGGGGGCAGGTGGCCCGCCTATGGAGGCGTCGATCGACTCTCAGTTTGATGTGGTTAGCAACCCCGAATTCTTGCGAGAAGGGTCGGCGGTCCATGACACCTTCAATCCGGATCGCATTGTGTTAGGCAGCAATAATACCCAGGCCCTGAAGATGATGGAGGAACTTTATGCCCCCATCGTGGAGCGGAAATTTGCTGAAGATCAATCTTTGCCGCCGGTGCCTGTCCTAGAAACGGATCTCAGCTCGGCAGAAATGGTCAAGTATGCTTCCAATGCTTTTTTGGCGACCAAAATCAGTTTTATTAATGAAGTTGCCAATATTTGCGATCGCGTCGGTGCCGACGTCACCCAAGTGGCCCAGGGCATTGGCTTAGACTCTCGCATTGGTAATAAGTTCTTACAGGCGGGCATCGGCTGGGGCGGCTCCTGCTTCCCGAAAGATGTCTTGGCTCTGATCCATACCGCTGATGACTATGGCTATGAAGCGGAGCTACTGAAGTCTACCGTCAGCGTGAACCAGCGCCAGCGTTTGGTGGCCCTCGAAAAACTCCAACAAGAACTCAAGATCTTAAAAGGCAAAACCGTGGGCTTGCTAGGTCTGACCTTTAAGCCCGACACCGATGACATGCGAGATGCCCCGGCCCTGGGATTGATTGAGCAACTCAACCGCCTCGGTGCCAAGGTCAAAGCCTACGACCCCATTGTGTCCCAAAGCGGCTTGCGCAATGGCCTATCTGGAGTGATTGTGGAAACCGATCCTGAGCGGCTCGCCGATGGCTGTGATGCCCTTGTACTGGTTACCGATTGGCAGCAGTTTGCCACCCTCGACTATGGCAAGATGGCTAAGCTGATGCATACCCCGGCCGTATTGATTGATGGTCGTAATTTCCTCAATCAACCCGAAATGGAAGCAGCAGGCTTCCGTTATTTGGGGGTGGGTCGTTAACGCTTAACCCCGTCATGGGCTGAACATCCCCCAGGGCTATGGTTTTGGGGGATGTTTTTACAACAGGGGCCATCTCACCCACGATGAAAGAATTGACGATTCTAGAGGTGATAGCTACAGTTAAGGCGGCTTAACGGCAGGTTTATGATTGCTAAGCTTGACCCCAAAGCTTTAATCCAATGGGAGGGGATCATGGCCCAGCATCACCACAACAGTCAAAATCCGATTCGACGATCTTGGGCCGGGGCAGGCTTGGCGGCGCTATTAATGTCCAGCGGTGCGATCGCCACCACGATGGTATTGGCGACCCCTCAAGTGGCTCAAGCCTATGTGGCTTATCACAGCTTATTTTTATCCCGCGATCGCAATGAACCCTATGAAAACTTCTTGCGCCGAGCGGAGATCATTGCTCGGGCCGGGGTGCAACGTAGCTTTGATGCCGATTTGCTCGTGACCGAAGTGGACCTAGTGGTCGTCGCCGAAAACCAAGGCATTTCTTTACCCGCCATGGATGTTAGGGTGACCCGCACGCAATGGCGCAATAACCCTGATGTGCAGTATTGGGCGACCTATTATGAAAGTGCTGCGAATCTGCTAGGGCTGTAGGGGCGCGATCTCCTCATCTCGTAAACCCGGCCCGTGAATCCAGCGATCGCCCCCGTCAATCCTCAGATCGAGTTGCTGCAATATGTCCAAAAAAGCATAGACCGCCGGACTCTGGAGGGCATTCTCTAGAATTGCCGCCCCCAAAATGCGTCGCAAAGGTCGGGCCAGCGCTTTGACGGTGACCGCCGCTGGAATCGGCACAGCAGCAAGATAAGGAAGAATCGCCATCCCGAGTCCGGCTGCAACCATACTGGTGATGGCCGCATCCTCATTGACTTCATAGGCCACCGTGAGTGAGACCGGGAGCTGAGCCAGGTAATCCCGTAACTTGGCGTAACTGTTATCTTGGGGCACCGGCAAAATCAAAGGATACTGGCCTGCGGCAGTCCAAGGGAGAGGGCCTGCTGGTAAATCAGCTTGGGGTGGCAGCAACGCCACATAGTCGTCAGCCAACAACTCATAGACTTTAAACCCCTGGGGTGTATCGATATCCATGAGTCCTAGATCGGCCCCCCCCTCCCGCAACACCTGCTGCACGGCACCATGGTTGACGCAGCGCGTAACCGTAACGGTGAGTTGGGGGTGGCGCTGTTTAAAGGTCGCAATGGCTGTCGGCAGCCCATAGGTCGCCAAACTCCGAATCGCGGCAATGCGCACCTGCCCCGTGGTTAAGCCCCGCTCGGCCTGGCTGAGGTGAACGATCATGCCCAGCTCTTGCAACATGACTTGGGCGTGGTCAACGACGGCTTCTCCGACCGCTGTAGGGGTGGCCCCTTGCCGTCCTCGAAACAGCAATACGACCCCTAATGCCGCTTCTAGGGACGCGATCGCATGACTGATCGCGGACTGGGTCACCCCGAGCGCCAACGCCCCCTTACCAAAACTACCCCGCTCGACCACGGCGACCAAGGCCCGTAGTTGAGACAGCTTAATCTCAGACCCATGAAATCTATTCATGGGTTGACATTAGCACGACCCTTTGATCCTTTTGGTGAGGGTTCTTACAGTAGAAGTATGGGCTGCTGCGCCCCTGATTATCTGCCATCGGAGAAAATGTCATGCAAATCGGTCTACCCAAAGAGATTAAAGATCAAGAGTTCCGGGTTGGGCTGACCCCCACCACGGTGCAAACCCTCTGCGATCACGGTCATCAGGTTGTGGTCGAAACGGGGGCTGGGATCGGTGCTGGATTTAGCGATCAGGACTATGTCAAAGCTGGGGCTCAACTGGTCTCCAATGCCGCGATCGCGTGGGCGCAGCAAATGGTCGTTAAAGTTAAAGAGCCCCAGCCCTCCGAATATCAGTATTTTCGTCAGGATCTGATCCTGTTTACCTACCTGCATCTGGCGGCAGAGCGTCCGCTCACCGAAGCGTTATTAGCCAGTGGCGTGACTGCGATCGCCTACGAAACCGTGGCCACCCCAGACGGCAAACTCCCCTTGCTTACCCCCATGAGTATCATTGCCGGTCGCCTCTCCGTGCAGTTTGGCGCGCGCTATTTAGAGCGTCAGCAGGGGGGAAGGGGAGTGCTACTGGGCGGAATTCCCGGTGTTGCCCCTGGCCGCGTGGTGATTTTGGGTGGTGGCGTAGTCGGCACCGAAGCCGCCCGCATGGCCGTTGGCATGGGGGCTCAGGTCCAGATTCTAGATGTCAATGTAGAACGACTGGCCTACCTCGAAACCCTCTTTGGCTCAAGGGTCGCGCTACGTTACAGCAATGCTGCCACCATTGCCGAAGTCGTGCCCCAAGCCGATCTCTTGATTGGCGCTGTCCTCATTTTGGGCCGCCGTGCCCCCACCCTCGTGGATCGCGACCTAGTGGCGCAAATGCGTCCCGGCTCAGTGATCATTGACGTAGCGGTTGACCAGGGGGGATGTATTGAGACCCTGCGCCCCACCTCCCATAGTCACCCCACCTATGTGGAAGCCGGGGTTGTGCATTTTGGAGTCCCCAACATGCCGGGTGCGACCCCTTGGACAGCGACCCAAGCCTTGAATAACAGCACTCTGCCCTATATTCTGACCCTGGCAAGCCAAGGGTTAGGGGCTTTGGCAACAAACGCCGCCTTGGCTAAAGGCGTCAATGTCGCTAATCATGAAATTGTTCATCCTGCCGTCCGGGCCGTTTTTCCAGATTTAGTGCCTCAGCCGCCCTTAAAGGCAGTTAACGCGGCAGTTAACTAAGTTGCATTAATTCAAGGGGCTACGATAAGCACCCCCTGGCCCCCAGCATTGGCTGGGGGCTTTCGACTGGACATTATTCGCAGTCCATAACGTTTAAAAATGTAACTATTGATACAAAAATGTGGCCGCAGTTATCAATTAGACGGTAGAACGTTAGGTATGGTGTAACGCCTCAGTCATTGGAGCCCCCCTATGCGACTTATCTACCGTGGCGGTATCAACTTCAAGGTTCAACGCACCCGCCCCCAGTCGGACCAGGAGCAGCCAATGGCTCAACCGGCCAACTATCAAGGGCTGCGCTACAGCCGCTACGGCGTTCGCTATACCCACTAATGTTGCAGTATTTGCGCCGCACTCATCTTTTGGAGATCACCCAATGACCCCTGAACAAACCCAAGGCATACTGGTCTGTGCTGCCATTTTAATTACGACCCTCGCCATTTCTCCCATGGTGATTTGGGGGATCGGTGGTCGGGCAAGTTAGGGCTTTCAAAAACACGTCGCCTTTATAGTCAAAATCAAACAGGGGGATAGCTTAGCTATCCCCCTGTTTGATTAACCGAATGATTGAGCTAGCACCGGAACCAACTGTCGCTATTCAATCAAACCAGCATTCGATGTTGTGACTGTTGCCGTGAGTTGCGGTGCGGTCAACGCGGTGAAAGAGGGCTGGGTGGGGTTATTAGCCACCAGCATCAGGGTGTCTTGTACTTGATTGGACAAGGCGACGGCTTTGACATCGTAAGTTTGGGTTGCCAACTTCGGATAGATGCCAATCCCGATCACGGGCACCAGCAGGCAAGCAGCTACAAGGGCCTCGCGAGGTCGAATATCCAACATCGTCGGGACTTGCTTCACCACTTCGCCGGAGCCACCGTAAAAAATTCGTCGCAGCATCGACAGCAGATAAATGGGCGAGAGAATCACCCCCACCGCAGCCATAACGATAATACCGACCTTAAAAGTGGTGCCATAAACATCGCTAGTGGCCATGCCAAGGAAAATAGCAATCTCGCTCACAAATCCACTCATTCCGGGCAATGCTAGTGATGCCATCGCCGCTGCCGTGAAGAAGGCAAACGCCGTGGGCATCTTGCGGGCCATACCCCCGAGTTCAGTCATATCCAAGGTGTGGGTGCGCTCGTAGGTCACCCCAGCCAGGAAGAACATCACCGCCGCAATCAATCCGTGGGAGATCATTTGCAGCAGGGCACCGCTCATTCCAATCGTAGTGAAGGATGCAAACCCAATCAGGATGAAGCCCATGTGCGCCACGGATGAGTAAGCCATGCGTCGCTTCAGGTTGTTCTGGGCGAAGGCAGTCAGAGACGCATAAACAATATTGACCACGCCCAAAATGGCCAGGAAGGGGGCCACGTAAACGTGAGCGTCAGGCAGCATCTCGATGTTCATACGGATGATGCCGTAGCCTGCCATCTTGAGTAAGACGCCAGCCAAAATCATGGAGACTGCTGCTGGGGCCTCACTGTGGGCATCGGGCAACCAAGTATGGAGCGGGAAAATGGGTAGCTTGACCCCAAAGGCAATTAAGAAGGATAGGTAAGCGAATAATTGGAACGGCAAAGAATATTCTTTTAAGGCCAGATCCGTGAAGTTGAAGCTAACGGTGTCGCCGTAGAACGCCATCGCTAGGGCTGCCACCAAGATGAAGATGGAACCGATCGCAGTGTAGAGAATGAACTTTGTGGCGGCGTATAAGCGCTTTTGTCCGCCCCAAATGGAGATCAGTAAGTAAACCGGCACCAACTCAACTTCCCACATCAGGAAGAACATCAACATGTCCTGACAAAGGAAAACCCCGACCTGAGCGCTGTACATCAGTAGCAGCAAGAAGAAATACAGGCGGGGTTTGAGTTTGATATTCCAGGAGGCCAGAATCGCGAGGGTAGTTACCAGACCACTCAGCACCACTAAGGGCATAGAAAGGCCATCGGCCCCTAGGGACCAGTTCATCCCCAGCTGAGGCACCCAGCTGTAGGACTCAACCAGCTGTAGGCCCGAGTCGTTGAGGGAAAAGAATCGACCGAAGGTATAGAGAATTAGAGCGAATTCAGCTAATCCGACGCCGAGGGTATAGGCCCGTACGGTTTTGTGGTTGCCTGGCAACAGGGGGATGGGCAGAGCTGCCAGAAGCGGAAACAGGACAAGCGCGGTCAACCACGGAAAATGTTCGCTAATCATCACACTTCACGGAGGTTCCGGTGAACAGTTGTAGAGGGCATCGGTTGAAGTCGTTGACTAGCCTCAGACATTCTGGAGGACAGGTCAGTGGGTGTACCCTGGCTTGTTTCGCAGCGGCCAAACCTCTATGGATTGGGTCGGAGGAAAGCAGCATCACCTTCAACAAGGTCAAGGGCGCACTATGACTGGGCGACTAACCGAAATAGAGCATATGAGCATTTCTACTCATCTCTCTACTTGTCACTAAGTATAGACAACTTAATGAACTTTTAATAACCTGCTTTGCATAAAAAACTTGAAAATCGAGGCCGTATAAAGCCTCTATGAAGGATTTCAGGGCTTTTTGATGGCTTAAGTTGATTTGACTCTATGAAGGCTTTCGCTCGCATTTAGTTTAATTTAGGTTAAGTATTGAGATTTATCTGTAATGTTTGCAGTTGCATTGCTGGTTTTTGGATTGCGGATTTCCCAAGATGTTGGTGAAATTTTGATGGCTCGACCTTGGCTGGGCGGAGCGGAATCCCTCGGGCGCGTCATTCGCCGTGATGAACTTCCGGCCCAGGGGGGGCTGATCCCCTGGGTAGAGATGTGGTGAGGGCTGCGATCGCTCCTTATGCGTCAGGTCGGGCCGGGCCAATGGCGTGAAGCCCATGTTTGTACTGGTATAAACCCTGCCCTTATCCTTTAATGGTCACATCGACAGCTTTGACTGCCGCTTCACCTGTCAAACACCTAGGCTTGAGCCCATGTCTTTTTCCACGCGCCTGGTTAATGGGTTGCATTTTCGTAATTTGCGGGGCGATCTGTTTGGGGGTTTGACCGCCGCTGTGGTGGCCTTGCCCCTAGCCCTAGCCTTTGGGGTTTCTTCTGGGGCTGGGGCGATCGCTGGCCTCTACGGGGCCTTCTTTGTGGGGCTGTTTGCAGCCCTGTTTGGGGGTACCCCGTCTCAAATTTCAGGCCCGACGGGTCCCATGACCGTGGTGATGGGGACTGTGTTTACGGCCATGATCTCAAGCAACCCTGAGAACGGCGTTGCCATGGCCTTCACCGTGGTGACCTTGGGGGGAGTGTTTCAGATCCTGTTTGGGGTGCTGAGACTGGGGAAATACATCACCTTGATTCCCTATACCGTGATATCCGGCTTCATGTCGGGGATTGGCATCATCATCATCCTGATTGAGCTAGGGCCGCTACTGGGGCATCCCAATGCCGATGGCGTCATCCACTCCTTACAGTTATTGCCCCAGCAAGTTCAAACGGCCAACCCAGCAGCCCTGGGGCTGAGTTTGCTCACGTTGGCGATTGTCTTTGGCACCCCCCGGCGGGTCAACAGTGTGCTGCCGGCCCCCTTGCTGGCGTTAGTCCTGGTGACCACGTTATCGGTGATTGCTCTACCCGTAGATGCGGTGATTCGCATTGGCACCATTCCCACTGGCCTTCCCTTCATTCACTGGCCCAGCTTTCAGTTCGACCAACTCAAAACCATGGTGGGCTACGGCATCATGCTGGGGGTCTTGGGGGCGATTGACTCGCTGCTCACTTCCCTGGTGGCCGACAGCATTACCCAATCTCAGCACGACTCCGATCGCGAATTAATTGGCCAAGGCATTGGCAACTGTCTTTCGGGGTTGTTTGGGGGATTGCCCGGTGCCGGTGCCACGATGCGCACGGTGATCAATGTCAAATCTGGGGGCCGTACCCCGCTATCGGGGGTGATTCATGCCCTGGTGTTGATGGTGGTCATTTTGGGGGCGGGGCGGCTCACAGAAGTGATCCCCCAGCCGGTGTTGGCAGGGATTTTGCTGAAGGTCGGGATTGACATTATTGACTGGAGCTTCTTGAAGCGAGCCCATAAGTTATCGCTCAAAGCCGCTGGGCTGATGTATGGCGTGATGGCCATGACGGTCTTTGTGGATTTGATCACGGCAGTGGCGGTGGGGGTCTTTATCGCCAACCTCCTAACGGTGAAGC